>NZ_JBVYOL010000006.1:0-405396 GCF_056120505.1 Paenibacillus sp. sgz302164
GGAGCAAGGTCGCAACTCGAGTCAAAAGGGAGTCGATTGGCAGTTTACTACCTCTGACGCCCGGATCAAATTAAAACGTCTTTATCCACAATTTAAAGACTGATGCTGTACTAGTCTATTTCTTAGGAGGAAGGCAAGATGAAATTGATTCAAACAATTGAGCAGGTATTCTGCAAATTGCAGCAGCCCGACAGGGAAGAACTGACAGCGGCATTGCAATCGCTGAATCATCTGCTGCATACAGTTCCCGATTACAAATCGGAGCCGGTGCAGCTTCCTTACGGGCGGAACCCGATTTACGGCACAAGCGAGCTGGAAGTGGTCGTGATCCATATTCCCGGCCACAAGGCTACCGCGATTCACGACCATGGCGAATCTGTAGGCGCCGCTTACTTGGCTGCGGGAGAGCTTTTGAACACAAGCTTCGCCCTGGAGCAGGGGCGTTTTCCGATCGCACGGTCTGAGGATCGTATCCGCGAAGGGCAGTTTTTCACAGCTCCTGCGGGACAGATTCATCAATTATCCAATCCGAGCCGCGAGCCCGCCGTCTCCTTGCACGTGTACTCCCCGCCGCTGTGGCAGACGAAACGCTACGCGCCTTTCTGCGACATACTAGACTTCGTCATTTAAAAACAAAACTCCCCTGCCTCGCGTCAATTGGCGCGGTGCAGGGGAGTAGTCGCTGTACACGGGAGTAGTCGTGGTACAGCGGAGTTGTCGCGGTACAGCAGAGTTGTCACGGTATACGGAAGTCGTCACGGTATACGGAAGTCGTCACGGTACACGGAAGTCGTCACGGTACACGGAAGTCGTCACGGTATACGGAAGTCGTCACAGTACACGGGGGACGTCGCGGTACACAGGAGTTGTCACGGTACAACCGAGCCGGCAATTAAAATTGCAGTTTGCTTTCGATGAACGCTTTCAGCTCGCTGATCGGCATCCGCGTCTGCTCCATTGTGTCGCGGTCGCGTACGGTTACTTGGCCGTCGGTTTCGGACTCGAAGTCGTAGGTGATGCAGAACGGCGTGCCGATTTCGTCGTGACGACGGTATCTTTTGCCGATTGAGCCGGCATCGTCGTAATCGACCATGAAATGTTTCGCGAGATCGGCGAAAATTTGCTGCGCGCCTTCAGCGAGCTTTTTCGACAGCGGGAATATCGCCGCTTTGATCGGCGCCAGCGCCGGATGAAAATGCAGCACAGTGCGGCTGTCGTCGCCCTCAAGCTGCTGCTCCTCGAACGCGTCGATCAGCAGCGCCAGCGTGACGCGGTCAGCGCCGAGCGACGGCTCGATGCAGTACGGGATGTAGCGCTCGTTCGTTTCCTGATCGATATAGTTGAAATCTTCGCCGGAATGCTCCATGTGCTGTTTCAGGTCGAAATCCGTACGGTCGGCGATGCCCCAAAGCTCGCCCCAGCCGAACGGGAATTTGTACTCGATATCCGTCGTTGCGTTGCTGTAGTGCGACAGCTCGTCGTCGGAGTGGTCGCGCAGGCGGAGATTGTCCGCTTTGGCGCCCAGAGACAGCAGCCAGTTATGGCAGAAGCTTCTCCAGTATTCGAACCATTTCATGTCTTCGCCGGGCTTGCAGAAAAACTCGAGCTCCATCTGCTCGAACTCGCGGGTACGGAAAGTGAAGTTGCCCGGCGTAATCTCGTTGCGGAAGCTTTTGCCGATTTGGCCGATGCCGAACGGAAGCTTTTTGCGCATGGTGCGCTGTACGTTTTTGAAGTTGACAAAAATGCCTTGCGCAGTTTCCGGACGCAGATAGACGACATTGGCGCTGGACTCCGTCACGCCTTGGAACGTTTTGAACATCAGGTTGAACTGGCGGATGTCCGTAAAATCTTTGCTGCCGCAGTCCGGGCAGGCGATATCGTGCTCTTTGATCAGCTTTTCCATCTCGGCGAAGGACAAGCCGTCGACGATCATTTCGATATTTTTTTCAGCCAGCTTGCCTTCGATCAATTTGTCGGCCCGGTGGCGCGCCTTGCACTGTTTGCAGTCGATCATCGGATCGTTGAAATTGCCCACGTGGCCCGACGCGACCCATGCTTGCGGGTTCATCAAAATAGCGGCGTCCAGTCCGACGTTGTACGGCGATTCCTGAATAAATTTTTTCCACCATGCACGTTTGATGTTGTTTTTCAACTCTACGCCCAGCGGACCGTAGTCCCAAGTGTTGGCCAGACCGCCATATACCTCCGAACCGGGAAATACGAAACCTCTGTGTTTGGCTAACGCCACAACTTGCTCCATCGTTACGCTCATTGCTCCAATTCTCTCCTTCATCAGTCCAAAAATAAAAATCGGCTTTCCGGCGACGCCATGGACGTCCGGGCAAAAGAAAAAGCCCGTCATCCAAAGGCATCAAACAATGCCTAGGGACGAGAGCCTTACGCACCCGCGGTTCCACCCTAGTTGATACGCCCTGAATAGATTGAAGCCGGCGCATCCCCTTTATCCAAATGACTCCGGATTGCCTTTTCCTTGATCTTCTGTCTGGGCTTCCACCATCCCCAGCTCGCTGAACACGAAGTTGTTCAAGTACTATTGATCCATCATTGCCATAACTTTCATGAAATTACTTCTAGTCTACAAAAAATGGCGAAAAAAATCAAATACCGTGATGCCGGCGGTGTCCGTGGTGTTGTCGGACGAACAGCCGGTCGGAAGCCACGTTCGGACATCCCGCCAATGGCCCAAGGAGCCGCTAATAGAGCTGCGGACGGCGGTCTTCAAAAATCGGGATCTTCTTCCGCACGCGCTCCACTTCGCTCAAATCGATCGATGCCCGCAGGATCGCTTCGTTTTCATCGCCTTCGACAAGCACTTCTCCCCATGGATCAATGACCATCGAATGGCCGAAAAAGCTCGTCGTGACGCTGACGCCAACACGGTTACAGGAAACAACGTACATCTGGTTCTCGATGGCTCTGGCCATGAGCAGCGTACGCCAATGGTGCAGCCGCGGATGCGGCCATTCGGCCGGCACGAACAGTACTTGCGCACCGTCCAGCGCCAGCTTGCGCGAAAGCTCCGGAAAGCGGATGTCATAGCAGATCATCGCGCCCGCCGGCACGCCCTCAAGCTCGAACCGGCCAACGGAATCGCCGCTGTGCAAATATTTTTCCTCGTCCATCAGACGGAAAAGATGAATTTTGGAATATTCCCCCATATCTTCACCCTGACGGTCGAAAGCGTAAATCGTGTTGTACACGTTGTCCCCGCGCTTGTCCGCAACGGAGCCCCCGACGATGTTGACCCGGTTCGCTTTGGCGAATCCGCTGAGCAGAGCTTTCGTGCGCGCTCCGTCCCGGTCGGCCAGCTCGTGAATTTGGTCGAGCGCGTAGCCCGTATTCCACATTTCCGGAAAAACGATCACGTCAGGCTTGATTTCCGCGGATACCGCATCGTTCAGAAGCTTTTCCAGACGGGCGTAATTAGCTTCCGGCTCGCCGATCGCGATATCCATTTGCAGCAGTGCAATTTGCAAGGTACGGTTGTCCTGCATACTGATTAAAGTCCCCTCTCCTGTACTTTTGTATCTATATTAGACGAAGAAGGCGCGTTCTTCAATGCGGTTTGAAAGCTTTGGACTGTCCTCTCCCAATGCTGAGCGTCGTCCAGCCGCCGCCGGCCCAATGCTTGGCGAGAAACACCATTTGCCCGACGTGATACCCGTAATGGGAAACCTGACGCTGTATGGCTTGCAGCACCGAGTGCGCTTCCCCGCGAATGGTAATCGTGCGCAGCACATCGTCCGGAGTTAAAGCCCTCAGCGCCTGAAAAAGCGCCGCCCAGCCTTCCTCCCACAGCTTAAGCAGGCCGCTCCGATCAAGCTGTCCGCTCTCGAACTCGGCGTCCCGGTTCCGCGTCCCCTTTTCCCCGTCCGTCGTCAAAAAATCCGTCCAGCGGGACAGCATATTGCCATGCATATGCTTGATCAAAATTTCCAGCGAATTGGACTCCGGGTCCGGCGTCATGTAAAAATGTTCGTCTTCGAGCTGTGCCATCGCTTTGTCGGCAAGCTTTTTCATGCTTTCAAACGTGCGGATCGTTTCGCGCAAAAATACTTCTGACACCTGATTGGACGGATTCATAGCGCCTCAACGCCTTTCGCCATAGATTTAATTTAACTTTAGAGCAACCGTGCGGCGAAGTAAATTCCAACTTTTTAATCGGGATGATAACAATAGCTTTCATCGAAAGGACAATCGTGTTACATTAAAAGTATCCTATAAATCCCGACCTCCGGAGTGTGAATTAACGATGTCCAATTTTTCGCAAGCTCAAGCGTCGTTCACTATACAACCTGCCGAGCGCATGCTCGGTCTGCCGACGCAATTTTTTGCGACGCTCGTCCGCAAGGCGAACGAGCAAATCGCCCAGGGCCACGATGTCATCAACCTCGGCCAAGGCAATCCCGATCGTCCGACCCCGCCCCACATCGTCGCATCGATGCAGGAAGCGGCGGCCAACCCGCTGTATCATAAATATCCGCCGTTCAGCGGATTTCCGTTTTTGAAGGAAGCGGTCGCGCAGCGCTACAAAGAAGACCACGGGGTCGTTCTCGACCCTGAGACCGAAGTCGCCATTTTGTTCGGCGGCAAAACCGGGCTGATCGAAATCAGCCAATGCCTGCTTAATCCGGGCGACGTATGCCTTGTGCCAGACCCGGGCTACCCCGACTACTGGTCCGGGGTCGCGCTTGCCGGAGGCGAGATGGCGTTCATGCCGCTGAAGGAGGACAACAACTTCCTGCCGGATTACACGCAGCTCAAGGCGTCCGACCTAAACCGCGCCAAGCTGATGTTCGTCAACTATCCGAACAATCCGACCGGCGCTACCGCTCCGGCATCCTTTTACAGGGAGACAGTCGAATTCGCCCAAAAACACGGCATCGTCGTGGCGAGCGATTTTGCTTACGGCGCCATCGGCTTCGACGGCCAGCAGCCGGTCAGCTTCCTGCAGACGCCGGGAGCCAAGGAAGTCGGCGTTGAATTTTACACGTTGTCCAAAACGTACAACATGGCCGGCTGGCGCGTAGGCTTCGCGCTCGGCAACCGGGAAATCATCCGCTTGATCAACCTGATGCAGGACCACTATTACTGCTCGCTGTTCGGCGGCATCCAGGCCGCGGCTGCAACGGCGCTCACCGCTTCGCAGGAATGCGTCACACAGCTCCGGGACGTGTACGAAAGCCGGCGCAACGCGCTTTTCCGCGCGCTCGGCGCCATCGGCTGGAACGCCCGCCCTTCGCAGGGCTCGTTCTTCTCCTGGCTGCCGGTGCCGAAAGGCCACACCTCGGCCAGCCTTGCGGACCTGCTGCTGCAGGAAGCCAAGGTCGTCGTAGCCCCGGGCATCGGCTTCGGCACGCACGGCGAAGGCTATGTGCGCCTCGGGCTGCTGTCGACGGAAGCCCGGCTGGAAGAAGCTGTACAGCGGATCGGCAAGCTGAATTTGTTTGGCTAGGAGTCCGGCGGGCGGAGCTGTTTTGGTGCGTCGTCCGCCAGGGCCGCTTCATAAAATCTTCAGACATACAATCCTTTACAAACGATTGTACAGCGTGCTATCCTATAAAGAAAATTAGCGGTGGCATCATCGCTTCCGACATATCCAACGTTATGATGGGAATAGTAGAAAACGCGCGACGCGACGCAGAGAGCAGGCTCCACCGGCTGAGAGAGCTTGCCGCATTCCGGTTTTCGAACCCGCCCCTGAACGGTCAACGATGAGTTGAACAGTCCCCTTCCTGTTACGAGGGATTCCAGAGTTGGGCGCGCCATGCGCCAATCTAAGGTGGTACCGCGGAAGCCGCAGACTTTCGTCCTTATTGTTATGAGGGCGGAAGTCTTTTTGCATTTTATGTATATCGAACCAAAGGATGGGATCTCTATGACACAGCGAATCGTCGTCAAAATCGGCAGCAGTTCATTAACTTCCGATACGGGCGGCTTAAATCCGGATAAAATTCGTTTCTTCGCCGCCGAGCTGGCCCGCTTGCAGCAGGACGGCTTTCAGGTGCTGCTCGTTACGTCGGGCGCTGTAGCCGCGGGCTTCACGGCACTCGGCTACAGCACGCGGCCGAAGGCGCTGCATGAGAAGCAGGCCGCGGCCGCTGTCGGCCAGGCGCTGCTTATGCAGTCGTACCATGAAGCGTTTGCGGCCTACGGCATCAGCGTGGCGCAAATTTTGCTGACCCGGTACGACTTCTCCAACAGGAAGCGCGTGCAGAACGCGCTGATGACGATCGACGAGCTGCTGCAGCGCGGCGTCGTGCCGATCATCAACGAGAACGACACGGTCTCGGTGGATGAGCTCAAATTCGGCGACAACGACAAGTTGTCGGCGCTCGTCGCCAATCTGGTGCGGGCCGGCCGATTGATCATCATTACCGATACGGACGGCTTGTATACGGACGACCCGCGCAAAAACGCGAACGCGCAGCGCATTGAGCGCGTCGATCAAATCAGCGATGAGCTGTACCGCATCGCCGGAGGCTCGGGGAGCGCCGTAGGCACCGGCGGCATGCGCTCCAAGGTCGAGGCCGCCCGCATCGCGATGCTAGGGGGCGTGCCCGTGTTCGTAGGGCGTGTACTCGAGCCCTACGATCTGCCCCTTGCCGTCGAAGGACGGGGCAAGGGCACTTACTTCGACACGTCGCTGGATAACTTGCCGGTCAAAAAGCAGTGGGTCGGCTTCCTCTCGCTGCCCCAAGGCACAATCACCGTCGACGACGGGGCGATGAACGCCCTGATCTCCGGCGGCAAAAGCCTGCTCCCTGCCGGCATCACGGCCGCCAGCGGCGAGTTTCACCCCGGCGACGTCGTCGAAGTGATCGCCGCCGACGGGACGCCGCTCGGCCGCGGCGTCGTCAACTACGCCGCCTGGCAGGTGCAGGCCGCCGCGGGCTTATCGACCGACGAGGTGCAAAGGCGCGTCGAGGTCGCACGAATCGAAGTCATCCACCGGGATGAGTGGGTGCCGCTGCAGTAAAAAAAGAAAGGAGCCGGTCTTACGTATGAGACAGCAGCTTTTGTTCAACCGCACGCTGCGCGATACGCCTGCGGATGCGGAAACGGCCGGCCATCGGCTTATGCTTCGCGCAGGTCTGATCCGGCAGCTTTCCAGCGGCATTTATTCGCACTTGCCGCTGGGCTTGAGGGCGCTGCATAAGATTCAAGCCATCGTCCGCAAAGAGCTGGATGCTGCAGGCGCACAGGAAATGCTGATGCCCGCCCTGCATCCTGCCGAATTATGGAAAGAATCGGGCCGCTGGGACTTGTACGGTCCTGAGCTGATGCGGCTCGAAGACCGCAACGGGCGTTCTTTTGCCTTAGGCGCTACGCATGAAGAAGTCATTACCGCTCTAGTCCGGGACGACATACAAACTTACAAAAAATTGCCGGTGCTCTTATACCAGTTCCAAACGAAGTTCCGGGATGAGCGCAGACCCCGCTTCGGCCTGCTCCGGGGCAGGGAGTTTCTGATGAAGGACGCCTATTCCTTCGACCGGACGCCGGACGGACTTGACAAAAGCTACCTGAGCATGTACGACGCTTACGTCCGTATTTTCACCGGATGCGGGCTGCAGTTCCGCGCTGTCGAAGCCGATTCCGGAGCGATCGGCGGCACGGATACGCACGAATTTATGGCACTGGCCGAAATCGGCGAGGATACGATTGTTCACTGCGCCAACTGCGGATATGCCGCCAATCTTGAAAAAGCCGCCGCTCTGCAATCGGCACAGCCGGCGGCAGGCCTTAGCGGGAAGCCCGCTTCCCCGCATGCCCCCGAACCGGTCTATACGCCCGGGATCACGGCCATCGCGCAGCTTTGCGAACATCTTGGCGTTGAAGCTCGGCAGATCATTAAATCCATCGCCCTCAAGGCGGACGGGGAACCGATTGTCGTGCTGCTGCGCGGTGATGACGAGCTGAATGAAATCAAGCTTAAAACGCAGCTCGGCACGGATAGCATTGAAATGCTGTCCGAAGCGGAGATCGAAAATGAGCTTCGTTCTCACGCCGGCTTTATCGGCCCTCTAGGCCTTCCGGACATCCGTCTGCTGGCCGACGAATCGCTCCGGGGTATAACGGACGCCATCGCCGGCGCCAATCGCAAAGATTATCATGTCCGGCATATATGTCCGGAACGCGATTTGCCAGTTCTGAGCTACGCCGACCTGCGGTTGGTTAAAGAGCACGATTTGTGCGTACGCTGCAAAAGCGGACTTTCATTTATGAAAGGCATCGAGGTCGGCCACATTTTCAAATTGGGCACCAAATACAGCGCTCTTATGGGAGCCGTTTTTACAGACGAAAGCGGAGACGATTATCCGATGATTATGGGGTGCTACGGAATCGGCGTCTCGCGGCTGCTGGCGGCGATTGTCGAGCAGCACCACGACGAGCGGGGCATTGTGTGGCCCGCAGCGGTCGCCCCGTTTGCCGTCCATCTCGTAACGGTCAATCCCCTGGACGAAGTACAGATGAACGTATCGGAAGCACTGTACCGGGCTTTATCGGCGGCAGGTATCGACACGCTGTGGGACGACCGCGAGGAGCGCCCGGGCGTCAAGTTCAACGATGCCGATCTGCTCGGGATGCCGATGCGGATTACAGTCGGCAAAAAAGCCGCCGAAGGCATCGTGGAATGCAAAGAGCGCCGGAGCGGCGCGCAGTACGAATGGGAGGCAGCGAGCCTGCTCCCCCGTTTGCAAACTTTTTTCAAACAGGAGGTTTTTACGCATGAGTGAAGTTGTAGCCAAATCCAGACTTGCCAAGCAAGCCGCCCAAACGATGGCCAATTTGACCACCGAGCAAAAAAACGCGGCACTGCTGCTTATGGCCGATGCCCTTGTAACCGAGCAGCAGGCGATTATCGAAGCGAACGCCAAAGATTTGCAGCGCGGCCGGGAATCCGGCACCAGCGCCTCCCTGCTCGACCGTCTTGCACTGAATGAACAGCGCATTGCCGGGATTGCCGAAGGACTGCGCCAAATCGCGGAGCTGCCTGACCCGATCGGCGATACGCTGGAAACGTTCGACCGCCCGAACGGCCTGCGCATTCACAAAATCCGCGTCCCGCTCGGAGTGATCGGGATTGTGTACGAAGCGCGCCCCAACGTGACGGTGGATGCGGCGGGCCTGTGCCTCAAAACCGGCAACGCAGTCGTGCTGCGCGGCGGCTCCTCCGCTCTTTTTTCCAACGAAAAAATCGTTGAGGTGCTGCACGGCGCTTTAAGCCGTTCGGCGATACCGGTCGATGCGCTCCAGCTCATTTTGAGCTCCGATCGTTCCTCGGTCGACGAGATGCTGAAATTGAACGGCCTGATCGATGTGCTCATCCCGCGGGGAGGCCATTCCCTCATTCAAAATGTAGTCAAGAACGCTTCCGTTCCCGTCATTGAAACCGGAGCGGGCGTATGTCATACTTTTATAGACGAAAGTGCCGATCTCGCGATGGCCATTCCCATTGTGATCAATGCCAAAGCCCAACGTCCGTCGGTGTGCAATTCCATGGAAACGATGATTGTGCACGAGGCTTTCGCCTCCCGCCATTTGAACGCGCTGGCCGAAGCTTTCCGGGAGGCAGGCGTGGAGCTGCGGGGCGACGAGCGCGCACATTCGATCGTGCCGTCGATGAAAGAAGCCGTCGAAGAGGACTGGGGAACGGAGTACGGCGACTACATTCTTAACGTGAAAATTGTGCAAAACATGGACGAAGCGCTCGTTCATATTCAAAAATACGGCACCATGCATTCCGAATGCATCATTACGGAACATGCGGCGAACGCCCAACGGTTTTTGCAGGAAGTGGACGCTGCGGCCGTGTATCATAACGCGTCAACGCGCTTTACCGACGGCTTCGAGTTCGGCTTTGGCGCAGAGATCGGCATCAGCACGCAAAAGCTGCACGCACGCGGACCTATGGGACTGCCTGCTCTGACATCGACCAAGTTCCGTATTTATGGAAACGGACAAATCCGGGAATAATCGGCAAACGCGGGTTGTCTCATAAAGGCAGCCTGGCTGCACGGCCAGCACTTGCACAGCCAGCTACTTAAGGAGGAAATACGATTATGACATCTGCCTTGTATCAATCCCGGATCGCCTTTGTCGGCGCCGGCTCGATGGCGGAAGCGATTTTTCGCGGGCTTACCCGGCAAAAAGTCGCCGATCCGCAAAACATTTATGTAATGAACCGTTCCGATCAGGCAAAATTGGAGCGGATTCGCAGCCAATACGGCGTGCAGGTTACTTCCGACCCGTTAACCCGCGAATCCTACATCCGCGAAGCCGATATCGTCGTGCTTTGCATGAAGCCCAAGGACGTGGAGACGGCTTTTATGGAGCTGCAGCCTCTGCTGAATGAACGGCAAATGCTTGTCTCGGTCATTGCCGGGCTTTCCATCGCCAAGACGGAAGCTTTACTGCAAACCGCCATGCCGATCGTCCGCACGATGCCCAACACTTCCAGCACGATCGGCATGGGCGTTACCGGCATGAGCTTCTCCGGCAGCGTAAGCGACCCGCTCCAGCGGCTGGCGATCGAAATGTTTGAATCCATCGGCATCGTGAGTGTCGTCGAGGAGTCGAGGATGGAGATCGTCACCGGCGTATCCGGCAGCGGTCCCGCTTACGTATACTACTTCATGGAGGCTATGACCAAAGCCGGGATTGAAGGCGGGCTCTCCGGCGAGGAAGCGCTGCGGCTGACGCTGCAAACCGTACTCGGGGCAGCGCGCATGGTGCAGCATACCGGGGAAGATCCGGCCGAGCTGCGCCGCAAAGTCACTTCGCCGAACGGCTCGACGCAGGCGGCCATCGAGGCGCTGGATCGCCATCAATTCAGCGAAGGCATCGTACGCGCCGTATTCCGCTCGGCTGAGCGGACCAAAGAGATGGGCGAGCTAATCGCCGCTCCCACCGGCACCAAATCGGTGTAACATTTTATTAAAGCAGGTGAACGATCACTATGAGCACATATTGTTTAGCAACTTACCGGTGCTTCGACGAGAAAGCCGACTTTCATAAAAAAGCGACCGGCATCGCCGTCGGCCTGACGGTCGGCAGCTGGACCGAGCTGCCCGAAGCGCAAAAAGCGCAAATGGAAAAGCATCTGGGTAAAGTCGTGTCGGTGCAGGTGTACGAGCCTTCCGCCGGCAGCGCATCGTCCGAACGGTACGCCGACATTCAGATTGCTTATCCGGACGTCAATTACAGCCGGGACATTCCGGCTCTGCTCGTAACGGTGTTCGGCAAGCTGTCGATGGACGGCAAAATCAAGCTGATCGACCTTTCCTTCTCCCCCGGCTTTCTCTCCGGCTTTGCCGGCCCGAAATTCGGCATGGAAGGCGTCCGCAATTTGCTCGGCGTGCACGACCGGCCGCTGCTTATGAGCATTTTCAAATCCGTTGTCGGCTACGAGCTTCCGGCTCTCCGCGAGCAGTTTTATTTGCAAGCGGCCGGCGGCGTCGATTTGATCAAGGATGACGAAATTTTGTTTGAGAACCCGCTCACTCCGCTGGAAAAACGCATTGAGGTTTGCCTCGAAGCGGCTGCCCAGGCTTCCAAAGAAACGGGGCAAAAGCTGCTCTATGCCGTCAACTTGACCGGCCCTACGCTGGAACTGGCCAACCAGGCGAAAAAAGCGATTCGCGCAGGCGCCAACGCGCTTTTGTTCAACGTGCTCGCCTACGGCTTCGACGTGCTGCACGCGCTGAGCTCGGACCCCGAGATCAATATCCCGATCATGGCCCACCCGGCGATGGCCGGAGCTTTGTATCCGTCGCCTCACTACGGCATCTCCGCTTCCCTCCTGCTGGGCAAGCTGCTGCGGATCGCCGGGGCGGACCTGGTCCTGTTCCCTTCCCCCTACGGCTCCGTCGTCATGCCGCGGGAAGAGAACCTGGCCATCAAGCACGTGCTGCTGACTCGCGACCTCGGCCGGGATTACATGTATGGTCAAGCGGCTGAGCCCGAGCCACAGCTTGCTCCCAGCTTCCCTGTGCCGTCCGCAGGCATTCATCCCGGGCTGGTGCCGCTCATTTTGCGTGATTTCGGCACCGATGTAGTCGTCAACGCGGGCGGCGGCATCCACGGGCATCCGATGGGCGCCATTGCCGGCGGACAAGCTTTCCGGCAGGCGATCGACGCCACCCTGCAAAGCATTTCGCTTCGCGATTATGCCCTTTCGCATCCGGAGCTGCAAGCCGCCATCGACGTTTGGGGGATCAGAGAATGAGCAAAGAACGCATCGTCTTTTGCGACTTTGACGGAACGATTACAGTTAACGACAACATTATAGCGATCATGAAGCATTTCAAGCCGGAGGGCTGGGAAGACTGGGTCGGCAAAATCATCGACCGGAAGGTATCCATCAAGGAAGGCGTCGGCGCCATGTTCGCGCTCCTTCCGACCGCCCGCAAAGTGGAAATCGTCGATTATGCGATTCATAACGCCGTCATCCGCGACGGCTTTCGCGAGTTCGTGGATTACTGCAAAGCGCAGGGCATTACGCTGCTCGTGACTAGCGGTGGCATCGATTTCTTCATATACCCGCTGCTGAAGCCTTTTCCGATACCGGCAGAGCATATATACTGCAACGCCAGCTCGTTTGAGGGCGACACTATCGAAATTTTGTGGCCCCATGCCTGTGACGAGCATTGCACCGGAGGCTGCGGCATGTGCAAAACGAGCATCATCCGGGCGTACGATCCTGAGCGCTACGAGCGGATTTTGATCGGCGACAGCGTTACGGATTTTGCGGGTGCGCAGCTGGCGGATACGATTTTTGCCAGATCTCACCTGATCGATTTATGCCGGGAGCGCAACTACCCGTATGATCCGTTTGAAACGTTTTTTGATATTATCGAAAAGTTGGAGGCGAAACCGGAAGCATGAGCATTCGTTTGGAAGACAAGCAGCGCGCATTTGCGGAGCTGAGCGGCATCAAGGCGGGATTGGCCGCAAAAGGCTGGTTCCCCGCTACAAGCGGCAACCTGTCGATCCGCGTCGGGGAATTTAACCCCGAGGCGTTCGCTTTCGCCGTTACGGCGAGCGGGAAGGACAAATCCGTATCCACGCCGGAAGATTTTTTGCTCGTCAACGAAAAAGGACAGCCTATCGAGACGACAAGCCTGAAGCCGTCCGCAGAAACGTTGATCCATTGCGAGATTTACCGTTTGACCGGCGCAGGCGCTGTTTTTCATGTGCATACCGTATTCAACAACCTGGTCTCCGAACTTTACGGTGAGCGCGGCCGCATTCCCGTCGACAGCGTCGAGCTGATCAAAGGCTTTAACATTTGGGAAGAAAACGCCCGCATCGAAATTCCCGTCCTGCCCAACTACGCCGAAATCCCGCGTATCGCCGAGCTGGTCGAAGGCGCGATCGTGCCGCGCATTCCCGGCATCGTGCTGCGCAACCACGGCATTTACGCATGGGGCGCCAACGCTTTTGAAGCGAAACGCCACCTGGAAGCGTTCGAATTTTTGTTCGAATATGTATACCGCTGGAATCTGCTGCAAAAGGGCGTGTAGGCAGGACCGCTGCTACGCAAAGATGAGACTGTCCCAAGCGTTCGTATCGTACGGGAACAGCCCAAAAATCGAGCAAAAGGACCTCAACTTCCACTGCCAAGTGGAGTATGAGGTCCTTTCTTTAGGTGAAATTTCAACCGCTTCAAGCGAAAAACCTGCATTTGTCAAACTATTGCAAATTTGCACTGCTAGAGCCAACTGCACATCTGACTCGTGACACGGGAGAAATGCCAGAGTGTCGCGAAAGCCGCGACACTTTGGCAGGGCAGCCGGAAGGGGTGGCCGACCGGCCGCCTGTCATGTAACGCATCCCCGCGCGCTGGGAGCTGCGCGCGGTTTGAGCCCAGCCATATGTGAAAATGGCTCGGCAAACTAAAAAGCCTGCGAAAGTGCAGGCTTTTTCCTGTCTTGAGGCCCATTTTGAGGAAAAGCCTGCAATTGTGCAGGAATTTCCCATAAAAATGGGCCTAAGCCCATGCAGCCGCTGAAAAGCCTGCACATTTGCAGGAATTTCCCATAAAAATGGGCCTGAGCCCGTGCAGCCGCTGAAAAGCCTGCACATTTGCAGGAATTTTTCGCTACTGGCGTATCCGCTAGCAAAAACCTGCACTTTTGCAGGCTTTTCTCCGCGTTGTCAAGTAGATGTGCTTTCCTCTGCATGCGAGTTCTCAACAGCCTGCAATTTCGCTGGTTTTGCGGGCTGCCTAGCCTGGGGTCGACCGACCGCAGGCATGCAACGAAACCACCGCGCGCTGGGAACTGCGCGCGGCGCCCGCTGCTCTTTACGGCTCCGCACCGCGCTTATCGGGACTGCCGATACCGCTGGGCGTATTCTTTCGCCTGCTCGACTGTCGCTACGCGGTTGCGGCTCCATTCCAGCAGGATCCGGTCGATGTAGCGAAAATATACTTTGCCGGCAAACACGGCTTCTTTCAAGGCGGTTAAAATCAGCTCATTCGGATACTGGTCCTTGTCCAGCCACCCGCTGATCGTCTCCAGTTCCATCGGCGTAAGCGGCCGGGCGAATTCGTTTTCGAACGTCGTATAAATGTCTTTGGCCTGCGAGTCGGCCTGGATCGGGCTCCGTACGGCGGCAAAAGCGGCTGTCTGCTGTTCGATCACGAAAGCGGCCAATTTTTGATAAAGCGGCGTTATGTTGTAGCGCTCGCATCTTTTGCCGGTTTCCGGCTCGACATCCTCGTCGATGGCGATGAACTGCTCGCCGAGCAGTTTTTGCAGACTGGCGATCACTTGATCCGGAGCCGCCGACATGCGGGCTTGAATTTCCTCGATCGTCGGAAAGTCGTTGCGCTCTTTTTCCAAAAATGCCATTAGTTGGATCAGTGTCATCACTTCGGTTTCATTTAGCCGAAGACTGCGGTAATGTTTCAGCAGCAGGGACGGAATTGCCACGCTGCCTTCTTGAATACCGATCTGAAAAACCGCTTCAAGCTGCCTGCGGTGAGCTTCATTTCGATTCATTTTTCATCTGTACCCCCTCTTTATGCCGATAAACGAACATCGGTTACGGGTACAGGCGGTACATGCCGCCGCCCAAACGGTTCACGTTCAACCGCCGGCTGCGTATCGTTGCGGTATCGCCGAGATGGCGTTCCCATTCATTGATCCTGCATTTCACGAAATGTCGTACCTCCTACCTCTTGTCCAACGTTCATACGAACCTTTTTCTATTGTACACCATTTTCGGCCAACAATCAGTTCGTTTGAACAAGTGCGTAGGTATCCCGGGCAATGACCAATTCCTCGTTCGTCGGAATGACCAATACCTCGACTCTGGAGCCGTCTTTCGTAATTCGGCGCTCCGTCCCTCTGCCTGATCTGTTGCGCTCGTCGTCGAGCTCCACGCCAAGGAAGGAGAGCTTGTCGCAAACCGTTTTGCGCAGCAGCTCGGAGTTCTCTCCGACGCCCGCGGTAAAAACAATCGCATCGATGCCGTTCATCGCCGCGGCGTAGGCGCCGATGTATTTGCGAATCCGATACTCATACATCTCGAAAGCCAGCGCGGCGTTCCTGTCGCCAGCCTCCATCGCTTCCACAACCTCCCGCATGTCGCTGCTGATGCCGGAGATCGCCTGCAGGCCGCTGTGCTTGTTCAGCATGGAGCTGATCTCGCCCAGCGTCAAATCCTCCTTGCCCATCGCGTAAGGCACGATGGCCGGGTCCAGATCGCCGCTGCGCGTGCCCATCATCAGACCTTCGAGCGGGGTCATCCCCATGCTCGTATCGACCGACCGGCCGCCCACGACGGCCGTACAGCTGCATCCGTTGCCGATGTGGCACGTCACGATTTTCAGCTGCTCCAGCGGGCGGCCGAGCAAGGCGGCGGCGCGCTCGCTGACGTATTTGTGGCTCGTACCGTGGAAGCCGTAGCGGCGCACCTTATGCTTCCGGTACAGCGCCATCGGCACCGGGTACAAGTATGCCGCCGCCGGCATCGTTTGATGGAAGGCGGTATCGAATACGACGGCCTGCGGCACGCCTTCCATGTTCGCCTCCACCGCCGCGATGCCGAGCATGTGCGCCGGATTGTGCAGCGGCGCAAGATCGAACAGGCGGCGGATTTCCCGCTTCACTTCGTCATCGACGATGACGGAGTTTTTGAAGCTTTCGCCGCCGTGCACGACACGGTGGCCGACGGCGTCGATCTGTTCGATCGACTCCAGCACGCCGTGCTGCTTATGTACGAGCATGTCCAGCACTTTGCGGATCGCCGTCGTATGTTCCAAAATCTCGCTGACCTCATTGACATCCGCTTTGCCCTCCGGCTCATGGGTCAAGATCGCGGTTTCCATGCCGATGCGCTCCACTTTGCCTTTGGCCAGCACATGTTCGTCGGTCATATTGAAAAGCTGATACTTCAAGGATGAGCTGCCTGCATTAATAACGAGTATGTTCACAGCCGGTCACCGTCCTTATCGTAGCGGAAAAATCCTTCTCCGGTCTTCACGCCGAGATGGCCGGCGCGCACCATTTGCTTGAGCAGAAAAGACGGCCGGTATTTAATATCCCCGTAATCGCGGAACATAACTTCAAGCGCCGCCTGTACGGAGTCAAGACCGAAGCGGTCGCACATCTCCAAAGGACCGTAGCGGAAATCGTAGCCGATGCGCATCGCCGTATCGATGTCCTCCGCAGAGGCCACACCCTCGGACAGCGTATGCAGCGCTTCGTTGATCAGCGTACAAATCAGCCTTGTCGTAATAAATCCTGGCGACTCGTTCACTTTGATGCTCTTTTTTTGAATCAGCTCGTCGACGAACGCTCTTGTATTTTCGTATGTCTCATCCGACGTTTTCATCGCTCTGATAATTTCTACCAAATTGATTTTAGCTACCGGATGCAAAAAGTGCAGGCCGATAATCCGTCCCGGGCTCGTCGTAACGGCAGCAATTTCGGTCACGCTCAGTGTCGACGTGTTGCTGGCCAAAATGACATGCGGCGGACAAATTTGATTCAATTGGAAAAACACGTGCTTTTTCGCGTTCAAATCTTCCGTAATCGTTTCGATAACCATATCACAAGCGGCCATTTCCTCTATGGACTCCGCTCTCTTGATTTTTGCCAGTATGAGCTTCTTCTCCGCCTCGGTAAGCGCCCATCGTTCTATTTGTTTGTCCAGACTGACCGTAATCATCCGCATCGCATTGTCCAGTTTGTCTGCAGTTTTTTCTGCGAGCAACACTTCCAGACCGCGAGCAGCCAACATTTCGGCAATTCCTTGCCCCATCGTTCCTCCGCCGACAACACCGATCGTTTTGAATGCCATATGTTTCTCCTGTCCGCCCCAAGTTCGGCTTTATCTATATGATTCTCAATGAGTTCTCACTCTTCATCATACACCGTTTACAAACTTATTGCATTAGTATACACAAAACATTCATGATGCTTCCGAATATTGGACACACTTTTGCAAAAAAGAAAAAACCGCCGACCCAATAGTCAGCGGCCGCCGGTTGTAAATTATGCGGTTTGTCCGATGTGCGCCCGGATCAACTGCCGGAACTTGTCGCCGGAAATCACTTCTTCTTCCATCAGCACATCGAACGATTGGTCGAACACGTCCCGGTATTGCTCCAGAACTTGCTTCGTACGCAGCATCAGATCGTCCAGAATGGCGCTGTTTTCTTTCATCAGCTCTTCCTTGGTAACCATATTGCGGTCGATAATCCCAAGCGAAGTCAAGCCCGAATCCATCATATTGCGGACCATCGAAAGCGCCTGTTCAAAATCGTTGCGCGAGCCGGTGCTGCGCCCGCCATAAATGATTTCTTCGGCAGCCGCGCCGCCCAGCGCGATCATGATCTGCTCTTCGATGTAATCCTTCGTGTACAAATACTGGTCCTTCGGCGGATTATGGCGCACATAACCGAGCGCTTTTCCCCGCGGACTTACGGTCACTTGCGACACGGAACCGGGGCGGACGATTTCGGCTGCAATAGCATGGCCGAGCTCGTGATACGCAACGCGTTCCTTTTCGTCTTGGGCGGTTTCTCTATCCGTTCTTTCGCCCATCATCACTTTGTCGATCGCGGAAGCCAGATGCTGCTGCTCGATCGCTTCCTTGTCCTCCCTAAGCGCGTAGATCGCCGCTTCATTCAGCACGCTTTCCAGCTGCGCTCCCGAAAACCCGAAAGTTTGCTCGGCAATTTTGTCGAGCGATACGTGTTCGGCCATAGGCTTGTTTTTCTTATGGATGTGCAGGATGGACAAACGGCCTTTCTTGTCCGGCAAATCGACATCGATATGACGGTCGAACCTGCCCGGGCGCAGCAGCGCGCTGTCCAGCATTTCCTTGCGGTTCGTCGCCGCCATAATGAGAATTTTCGGCGCATCGTTCGTATGAATGCCGTCCATCTCGGTAAGCAGCTGGTTCAGCGTCTGATCGTACTCCCGATGCTGGCCGCCGTCCCTTTTGCCGCCGATGACGTCGATTTCGTCGATAAAGATGATCGCGCTGTCCTTGCCTTCCTTGGCGGCACGCGCTCTCGCCTCTTTAAACAGGTCACGGACGCGGCTTGCGCCGACGCCGACGTACATCTCGACGAACTCGCTTCCCGACGCTGCAAGGTACACGGAGTTCGTATAATGAGCCGCCGCTTTGGCCATCAGCGTTTTCCCGGTGCCCGGAGGCCCGGTAAGCAGAATGCCTTTCAGCGGCCGAATGCCGAGCTTCTGAATCTGATCGTGCTTGATGAGAAAATCAAGAGCCTCCATCAGCTCGCGCTTGGCCCGGTCCTGACCGCCGATTTCGTCGAAGGTCAAATAAGAGGGCGTGCGGTTTTTGCTTTTGCGTTCGCCGCCGGCCGTCAGCCCTAAGCCGCCGCGGCTGCGAATCATCAAATATAAGGAGATGCCAAGTACGCCTGCAAACAACACGGGAACAATGTTAACCCCGATAAATACGAGAAAAATCAGCAGAACCGGAACGAATCCGATACAAATCTCTTTGCCCAATTTACTCATTCGGCCACACTCCTATCTTTCCCGGAGTCCGTGGGAGCATCACGAATTTACTGGAATCGCCGTCCGTCAAACGAACGTATACGTAATGTTCGTCCATTTCCGTATCGACCTTCAAATTCGCAAGCTGACCCGCGTAGCTTTGCAATGTTTTCGGAACATCGGCATAATGCTTCGTTTCCATCGCCTGGGCGACGTCAAACAAAGCTTTCGACCACCAAGTATCGAGTTCCGCAGAAGTTTTGGACTGCAGATTATAATGAACCGTCCGTTTGCCGATGATCGACGATCCTTCCTTCGAAATGCGGTTCACGATCGTGCGCAAATCGGCATCGGGCTTCAAAGTTAAAGTAATATTTACCTGATCGCTGTCCAATTGTATCGCAGAGCTTTCCACTCCGGTCGTTGCGGTCACAATGTCGGATAACGGATTTTCCATAGCCAGACTATTATATGCAAACCAACCACCGAACAATACTGTGGAAGATACGATGACGCTTATGACAACAGGTAAGAGACGCAGCTTCATCAGACAACGTCCCCCTTTCTATAGTCTATTTTGTTTTGTTTACCAGCTCGCTATACGAAGAGTATATCATAAGCGATATACTTATTCCTTATACAAAGTGTGGAAAGAAAAAAAAGCCCAGCCTATTGCAGGCTGAGCCGGTACGTATCGACAAAAGTTCCGTCTTTAAAAGCGTAATAATCGTAAAAATAGCGTTCTCCATTCGCATCCTGCTTTTTGTAAAACACTTCCCACACGTACTGCGCGCCCAGTTTGCCCGGTAAAATGCGCAGCACGTCGATGGCGCTATCTTTTTTAAGCATCTTTTCGCGCACTTGCTCTTCCGTAAAAGCTTCTGCGGCCATCTCCGTATGAACTTCCTTGTCCGAGATCCAGACGATGACGGGCTGGCCGATTTTGTCTTCGCCCCGAACGATTTGGAACGGCTCGTCACCGTAAAAAGCTTCCACTTTTGTCGCTTTGGTCAAAATGGTTTTCTCATAAGCGGTTTCCACAGCTTGGCTGTTCGCATCCCAGTGCGTGTTCTGCACGTTGAGATAAAAACGGCTGATAACAACAACAAGCGTCAAAACGATAAACGCGCCGAACATCACGATTCTTTTCCAGCTCACTTATGCCGCTCCCCTTTCTGCAGCCGCCCGGGAACGGACGTTACCCGATCAGCTTTTCAAAACGAAGCTCGAATTCGCGCTTGATCTTTTCTTCGTCCAAAGTCAGGCATTCGCCGCCGCGGACGATCCATTTGCCGTCTACGCACACATCGACAACGTCTTTGGCGGATGCGGAATAAACAATATGAGACACGAAATCCGTCTTGGGCAAAAAATGCGGCTGATCGATATCCAGCGCGATGAAATCGGCCTTCATACCGGGCGCAAGCTGTCCTACCCGGTCCAACCAAATGGATTCGGCACCCATCCGGGTTCCGAGCTGAAGCGCCTCGGCGGCAGGCACCGCGAGCGGATCGCCGGAAACGCCTTTATGAATCAAGGCGGCGAGCCTCATTTCCTCAAACATATCCAAATTGTTGTTGGAAGCCGCGCCGTCCGTCCCCAGGGACACCTTCACACCTGCGCGAAGCAGTTCAGGCACTCTGGCAACGCCGCTGGCCAGCTTCAAATTGCTTCCCGGATTATGGGAAATCCGCACATCGTACTTTTTCACGATTTCGATTTCTTCATCGGTCAGATGCACCCCGTGGGCGACGAGCGTCGGCCGGCTGAATACGCCGAGCTTTTCCAGGTGGGCGACAGGACGCAGCCCGTACTGCTCCACGTTGGCCTGAACTTCCCGATTCGTTTCCGACATATGCGTATGTATAGGAAGATCCAAATCATGCGCTGCCTGCACGATACGCTCAATGTAATCCGGCGGGCATGTATAAGGCGCATGCGGAGACATCATCGTCGTAATTCTGCCGTCGGCTTTGCCGTGCCAGCTTTTTGCAAACTCGGTCGCCTCTTTCAGCTTCGCATCCTGAACTTCCGGCGGGCACAGACCGATGACGCCCCGCGTCAGGCAGCCGCGCATCCCCGATTGCTCGACGGCTTGCGCAACCTCGTTCATATGGTCGTACATATCGACGAAAGTTGTGGTGCCGCCTTTGATCATCTCAACGACGGACAGCAAAGTGCCCCATTTTACATCCTGCGAAGAAAATTTGGCTTCCATCGGCCACATTTTCTCCTCCAGCCAAATTTGCAAAGCCAAATCGTCGCCGTATCCGCGAAGCAACGACATCGCCGCATGGCCGTGAGTGTTCACCAGACCCGGCATGTACAGCTTGTTTGTGCCGTCTATCACTTCATCGTACTGCTCTCCGGCAGGGGGCGCCTGTTCGCCCAAATAAGCAATGCGGCCGTCTTCGATAACCATCCATCCTTTGACAACAGGTCTGGACGAATCCGCCGTTACAAATATTCCGTTGCGTATGCACATTTTTTTCATAGGTAAAGGTTCCTCTCCCGGCATTCTTCTAACGAACACCGCTTTTTCCAATGTACAACTTCGCACCCGTAAAATCAAGAAAACCGGCAAATGCAAAATCCAAGTTATTTAGCATTGCTTTCCGTATAAATGTTATGATATTTTTAACTTCGTGAGTTTTCAACAAATTGGTCTGTTTTGTAGCAAAAATCGATCAAAATTTTGTACATATAGAAAATATTGGGAGGGTTTTATGACAACGTTATTTACTAGAAAAGGGGACGTCGATTTTCTCCAGCTTCTCATCGGGTCTGCCGAGAATGCCTTGGAAACCGCTCAAATGTTCCGTACGGCGATGATGGGTGAGAAACCGCCCGTCGATTATGTAAAAGCCATCCACGACCTGGAGCATAAAGGCGATTCGATCACGCATGAGATTTTCAAAGGACTGAACAAAGTGTTCATCACTCCTCTGGACCGCGAAGACATCATGGAGCTCGCCTCCAAAATCGACGATGTCACGGACGGCATTGAAGCCACGATCGCCCGCTTCGACTACCTCGGCATTTCGCATACCGATCAATTTATGAGAGACTTTTCCGCGGTTATCGTCGATTCCTGCCAACATATGCTGGATGCGTTCAAACTACTCGCCAAGAAAAAGTACATGCAAATTACGGAGCACACGGTTGCCATCAATAGCCTGGAAAACGACGGAGACCGGCTGATGCGCGAAGGCATACGGCAAATTTTTCTCGCCAAAAAAGATATTTATGAAGATTTCAAGCTCAAAGAAGTGTATGAAAGACTGGAAGAAACAACGGACGCGTGCGAAGATGTGGCCAACATTCTGGAGAGTGTCGTTCTTCGGTACTCTTGAGGAAACGGATTAGGAGGAAAACATGTTAACCTATCTAATCGTTATCGTGGCGCTCGCACTTTTGTTTGACTTCATCAACGGATTTCACGATACGGCGAATGCAATTGCAACATCCATCTCTACAAGAGCGTTAAACCCCCGGGTCGCCGTTGTTATGGCTGCGGTACTGAACTTTGTCGGAGCGATCGTCTCTTCCGAAGTCGCCAAAACAGTCGGGGGCAAAATCGCCAACCCGGCCAAAATCGACCACGGCGTTGAAATTGTAATCGCGGCGCTTATAGCCGCCATTATCTGGAACCTTGTGACCTGGTATTTCGGCATTCCTTCCTCCTCCTCGCATACGCTGCTCGGCTCCCTGGCCGGTGCGGTAATTGCCGGAGCAGGCATGAGCTCCGTGAACTGGGGCGGTTTCACCGAAATTATCATCATCCTCATTTTATCGCCGATCATTGCTTTTGCAGCGGGCTTTGTGATCATGATCCTGATTAAGTACATCATCCTTTGGTCGGGCAACACTTCGCGTTCCAAGCTGAACCGGATGTTCCGTTCTTTGCAGGTACTGTCAGCCGCGCTGCTGTCCTACTCCCACGGCGGCAACGACGCGCAGAAGGCGATGGGCATCATCGTGTTCGGGCTTGTTGCAGCGGGTTATCAAACGGATCTGGATGTGCCTTTGTGGGTAAAAATCGCCGCGGCTACAGCCATGGGCCTCGGAACGTCCATCGGCGGCTGGCGCATCATCAAAACGATCAGCCGCAAAATTATTAAAATCGAGCCGATCAACGGCTTCGCCTCCGATTTGACATCGTCGATCATTATACAAGCATCCACCCATATGGGGATGCCTCTGTCAACGACGCACGTCATTTCATCGTCCATTATCGGAACGGGAAGCGTCCTGCGCTTCCATGAAGTCCAATGGGCAACCGTCGGCAAAATGATCATGACCTGGGTCATTACCATCCCGATCAGCATCGTCTTGTCTTACTCGATTTACTTCGTGTTGTTTAAGTTGTTTTAGATGAAAAACCCGGGCCGCTATGGCTCGGTTTTTTTGTTGTTTTTGCAAAGCGCGGCGGGGCGCTGCAATGCGGCTGTGGAGCGAGCCGCTTGTGCGCTGCATGCTCTGTGGAGCGAGCAGCATACGCGCTGCTTGCGCTGTTGAGCGAGCAGCATACGCGCTGCTTGCGCTGTTGAGCGAGCGCTTGCGCGCTGCTTGCTCTGTGGAGCGAGCGCTTGAACGCTGTATACGGCTGTGGAGTGAGGCGCTTGTGCGCTGCTTGCGCTCTGGAACGTGCGCTTGTGCGCTGCTTGCGTTGTTTTACGAGCCGCTTGTTAACGCTCTGCGATAGCCGCTCTCAGCGTCGAATTGAATGGCTACAGTACGTTAGATGTGCGCACAAGATCGCGTATTTGTTTGTTGACCTTCGCAATCAGGAGCGGTTTTAAAACCGAACTTTCACCGGTTTCCGCTTCTTTTTGCCGTCCGCCCAAAGACGGCACTTCGCGCCAATGAAACGAATTGGCTCGACAGCCGGAAAAAACTACAAAACTCCCATGACGCCGTAGACGTTACCCCCACAGAATGAAAACAATCGTCTACTGAAACAATTTCAAGCTTTAAAAGCGTAAAAGTTGGAAACGAGTACATTATTTTCGTTAAAATATAGGCTGCTGAGAAAACATACATTGGAGAGACGCATCATATTACGGGTAGAAAACCAGACTGTTGATAAAGTAACGGGGTAGAGGAACCAAAAGGGGCACAATCACTCTTCAGTAACCTACGGCTCTCTCCTGTACGGGTTACGGCGTTGGAACAAGCAGCCTGGCACAGAAAAAACCTGCGAAAGTGCAGGCTTTTTCAGCAGAAATGGTTCATTTCGGCAAAAAGCCTGCGATTGTGCAGGAATTTTCGCTAAAAACGATTCTCAGCCCATGTTCGCGGCGAAAAGCCTGCACATTTGCAGGAATTTTTCGTATCCAGCGCATCAGCGAGCAAAAAACTGTACTTTTGCAGGTTTTCTCCACGTTGCTAAGCAAATGTACTGCCTGCTGCCATGCGAGTTTTTCGCCGATCCAGCTTCCGGAGGCTTCTGCAGGGTTTTGTTTCTCTTCTGCAGTTTTCTGCGGGTTCCTGCAGGTTTCCGCGAGTTTCCACTGGTTCGTTTCTCCTCTGCAGGTTTCTGCAGCTTTCCCCTGCGTCCTGCTGCAAGTTTCCGCATAGCGCGAGCCCTTAGGGCCTTTGCGGCCGGAGTCTTGGCCTAGTCCAAATAATAGGCCAGACTCTGCAGCTCGGTCGTGAAATCGGCATGGTGCACGCGGATTTCGGGCGGCACCTTAATGATGACCGGAGCAAAATTAAGAATCGCTTCAATGCCGGCTTCGACGAATTGATTCGCCACATTTTGCGCTTCCGCTGCCGGTACCGTAATGATGCCGATTCTGACGCCAAGCCGCGATATCGCTTCTTTCAGCTCGTGCGTCGGCTGCACGATCAAATTATTGATCGTCTCGCCCGTTTTCTCGGGCATCGCGTCGAATACGGCGACAATTTTCATATCGTTGCGCAAATATGTGTTGTAGTTGCACAGTGCCCGCCCCAGGTTGCCCGCCCCGACCAGAGCGACCCGGATATGGCGGTCCAGCTTCAAGATCTGCCTGATCTTCTCGATGAGATAGCCGACGTCGTAGCCGATCCCTTTTTTGCCGAATTCCCCGAAATAGGCCAAATCTTTGCGGATTTGCGCGGGGTTCAAATCGAGCTTTTGCCCCAGATCCTGCGACGAGACCGTCATAATATTTTTCATCGCCAGCTCGTTCAAAAACCGCAAATAAATCGGCAGCCGGCGGACTACAGCTTCGGATATTTTTTGTGTCTTCACCGCTGCGCCTCCCCCATCCATTCCTCAATTCTTGGAATCATTTGTTCCGTCGTCATATGTTCAATCTTCGGACCGGGCAGCGAATAAAGAAAATATTTGCCGTACTGCGTATCGATAACGCGGGTATCGTAAATAATAACGATTCCTTTATCCGTAGCCCGCCGCACGAGCCGCCCGAATCCTTGCTTGAAACGAATGACCGCCTGCGGCACGGAAAATTTCATAAACGGATTTTCGTTCCGCTTTTTAATATTTTCACATTTGGCTTCAATGAGCGGGTGATTCGGAGGCTGAAACGGAAGCCGAATAATAGCCAAGCAGGACAACGCATCGCCCGGGATGTCCACGCCTTCCCAGAACGAGCTTGTACCCAGCAGCACGCAGGAATGGTGGTCCTGGAACATGCGGGTCAGCTTGCTGCGGTTGCCGCTGTCTACGCCCTGTCCAAGCACGGTAATCCCATGCGGCTTTAACCGCTCCTTCATGCCGGCATGAATCTGCTTTAACATCCGGTTGGATGTAAACAGCACGAGCATTCGGCCGTTGGTAACCAAAGCGACATTGCTTAAAGAATCGATAAGTGCTTGTATGAAAACGGCGTCCCCGGAAGGGCCTTTAATCGTCGGAAAATCTCTGGGAATACAGACCAGCGCCTGCTCCCTGTAATTGAACGGGGACGGAAGCTGCACCGTTTTGAGCTTGCCGGCCTCTTCGCCGGCGGGAATTTGCAAACCGAGCTGATCGGCCGAGTATTGGAACGATTTGTTCACGGATAACGTAGCCGAAGTCAAAATGATGCTGTCTTTATTTTTGAAAAAATGCTCCTGAAGCAGCGGACTCACATCCGTCGGCACACTGATCAGCTGCAGCGACTTGCTCTTGGAATACGTGCCGGCTTCCATCCAGTATACGTAACCTTGATCCTCCATTTTCATGAAAAAATGAAGCGCATCCCGGTGCCCGTAAAGCTCCTTCAAAGTTCCGTTCAAATCCGTCACGATGCTCTGGACTTCCAGAACTTCCTGCATCTCTTTGATCTCGCTCAGCATTTTGTCGAGCGTGCGGAGCGTATCGTTCATGCTCAAATAAATGTTGTCCTCCATCATCGTCAGCTCGCTCCAATGCGCCGGCAGCGCCTCGGGCTTCATGCGCAGCACGTATTGCGAGTTCTCCGATTGCGACGGGTCGCTTTTTGCCGTAAGCAGCTCGTACAACCCTTCGCTCAAACGCTCCCAGTCTTCCTTGATCTGCACGATTTTCGGGTACAAACCGTCTATCGCTGCGCTCCAGGCCAAAGCTCTCTCCTGCTCTTCCGCCGCCTTCTGAAGACGAAAGCGGAGCATAGGCAGCTGCCCGCTGCGGTTGTCTTTATACAACCACTGCAAAGAATGGTAAAACGCGCCCGAGTGCAGCTCGATCCCCAGATGCTTGCTGGCCACTTCTTCAAAGTGGTGTGCTTCGTCGATGACCAGATGCTTGTAGCCGGGCAGCAGGCGGTTCTCGGCCTTCATATCGGTAAACAACAGCGAATGGTTCGTTATGATGACATCTGACGTGTTCGCATCGTGGCGGGCGCGGTGGTAGAAACATTTTTTGAACCAGGGGCACATACGGTTCAGGCAGGAATCGGTATCGCTGGCCACCGAATGCCAGAACTGCGCGCCTTTATTGCCGAAATTCAGCTCCTCTTCGTCCCCGTGTTTCGTTTCGCTGAGCCATACGACCATTTGAGCCGCTGTGACCGAGTCGTCCTTGCCGTACTCGTAATCGCGCGTGACCAGCTTGTTTTCGAACTTGCGCAAGCAAAGATAATGACTTCTGCCTTTCAATACGGCCGCTTTAAAAGGTATCGGAAAAATGTCCTTCAGCAGCGGAATATCCCGCTCGCGCAGCTGTTCCTGCAAATTAATCGTATGCGTGCTGACGATCACTTTTTTATCGTGTTTGATTCCGTAATACAGCGCAGGAATCAGGTAGCCCAGCGATTTGCCGGTACCCGTACCCGCTTCAATCATTAAATGCGTGTCGGCCTCCAGCGACTGCTCCACTTCATGGATCATCTGCTCCTGCGCCGGGCGGTCCTCGAACACGTCAAACCGCTGCTGAAGCGCCTGCTTCAAACTGTCATGAAATTCGGAAAAAGCAGCACCGAGCTTCCGAATGTCCTGCGCGTCTCTTTCCTCTTCGTCCTCGCCCCAATCGCTTACGTTCATCGTAAACTGCCGGAAATAACGGTGAGTATCGGTATCGATGCTCGTATTCATTTCCTTGTAGGCGCGGATTTCATCCAAAAACCAGCCCAAATCGCTGGCACCGCTTTCGAATATGTGGCTGAGCCGCTGCACGGTCAAGAGCGGAAGACCGAGTATGCGCTCCATGCAAATGATCCAGATCAAAGCGGTAACCTCGGCGTCGCTGTCGGCCTGATGCGGCCTCTCATGATCCAGTCCGAACATGTCCGCCACCATGCCAAGCTGCAAGCTCGGCGTCGACGGAAACAGCATGCGCAGCATATCCATCGTATCGAGCACGCGGCCCGAAAACGGAGGAAATCCGCATTTCGTCAAGCCTTTCTGCAAAAACGATAAGTCGAATTGCACATGATGGCCGACGAGAACACAGTCAAAAAGAAGCGGAAACATCGCCGTCATCACTTCGTCAAGCTGCGGCGCATGCTCCACCATTTCATCGGTAATGCCGGTCAGCGTAGTAATAGAAGAAGGTATACCCATTCCTGGATTGACCAGGGAAGTATACCTGTCGACAATTTGAAATTGATCTATAATGACAAGCCCAACCTGAATAATTTCATCCGAAGACTGGCTTCCTGTCGTTTCAAAATCCAAAACTGCAAATTTCATGACGTATCCTTCAATCCCTTCGTCCTGCTCTTCCTCTAGCATACCAAATCTGTTCAGGAAAAGGGAATACCCACTTGCCGGTTCGTTATGATTCGTCGAGATTAATGAGCGGTTCCATGCAAGTCGGGTCCGTATGATAAGCTTTTTGAAAATATTCGAAAGCTTTTTCCATATTATGATTTTGCACCTGTATGCAGCCCATGGCATTATAGGAAATGGCTTTCATCTTCGCATTCTCGGTTAGCGGAAGGAGGAATTGGAAATGCCTGTAAGCTTCTCCGAACTCCCCTTTCCTTAAATAACCCATCGCCAAATACATCCGGGCGAGCAAAAAATCCGGCTGCCGCTTCATCAGCGACTCGAACTCCCGAATCGCCTGATCGTACATCGACAGCTTGTAATAGCCCTGGCCCCGCAAAAACTCATCGGTCTGCTTGCCGGTTACATCCAGATCCATGAGCTCTTTATGCAGGGTTTGAGTATCCATCGGTACGCCCCCATAAAACTTTCCCAGCTTCTCCTCGAATTGAAGCCAAGACTCGATAAACTCGTCGCTCATCAGCTTCAGAACTTGAAGCTGCTCGTCAAGCTCGGCTTTTTTGTGGTCTGCGGCGTTCGGATACTCTTTTTGGATTTCTTCCAAAACCTCGTTCATCGTGGAAAATAAATGCTTGAACATTTGCCATCCCACCTTTGCTTCGAAAGCTTATCCTCATTCTTTGTTAAGAGCGCCGATTTCATGCATGCCCCTTCAAGGAAGATTGATCAAGGGAAGACGGATCAAAGCACGGTCGAATGGATTTCTTCTTTCAGCAGCTGCGTCACCTTATTGTTCTCGCCCATAATGGCGATCGTCGGCGTATGCCGCTTCGCTTCTTCGTCGGTCATCATCGCATAGGAGACGATAATGACCGTATCGCCTGCCTGCACAAGCCGGGCGGCCGCGCCGTTCAGGCAAATGACGCCCGATCCGCGGGGGCCGGGAATAATATAGGTTTCCAGTCTGGCGCCGTTGTTGTTGTTGACGATTTGCACTTTTTCGTTCGGCAGCATATCCACCAAATCGATCAAGTCCTCATCGATCGTAATGCTGCCCACATAGTTGAGATTGGACTCGGTAACGGTGGCGCGGTGTATTTTGGCTTTCATCATCGTACGAAACATTGGGCTCACTTCCTAACGGGTAAAATGATATTATCGATAAGTCTCGTTTGTCCGAATTTGACGGCTACCGCAACAATGACGGATGACGTTTCCGCGGCGGACAACGTTTCATAAGGTTCCAAAGTCGGATATTGCAAAGCTTCGACATAATCAATGTTTGCCAGCGGCGCCGTGGCAATATGCTCGCTCACGATCCGGACCAAAGATGCGGAGCTCGAAGCCAAGCCGTCCCGCACCGCGGCAGCGGCTTTTTGCAAAGCCTGGGAAAGCACAACCGCCTGCTGCCGCTCTTCGCCGCTCAAGTAGACGTTGCGCGAGCTCATGGCGAGTCCGTCCGCTTCGCGCAGCGTAGGGCAAGGGACAATCTCGACAGGCATGTTCAAGTCGTCGACCATTTGTTGAACGACCGCGACCTGCTGGGCATCCTTTTGCCCGAAATAAGCTTTGTCCGGCTGCACGATCTGGAACAGCTTGCTCACAACCGTCGCAACGCCGTCAAAATGCCCCGGACGGGACGCTCCGCACAACCGGGAAGTTATCCCCGACACGCTAACCGTCGTGCGTATTTCCCGCGGATACATTTCCTTGACTTCGGGCAAAAAGACGATATCAACACCCGCGGCTTCCGCCAACTGCAAATCGCGCTCCGTATTCCGCGGATAGCGTTCAAAATCTTCATTCGGGCCGAATTGCAGCGGATTGACAAAAATGCTCAGCACAACAAGTCCGCTTTTTTCCCTGGCCGTTTTCAGAAGGCTCATATGCCCGTCATGCAAATATCCCATTGTCGGCACGAACCCGACTTCCCCGCTGCGGCTGCGCCGAAATTCCGCAATCCTGGCGCGCAGCCCGGCAATGGTGCGAATGACTTCCATCGTTTGAGTTTGAGTCGCTTCCATCGCAGACATCACTCCTTGCCCCCGTATAAATATTGAACGACTTCGTTGTCCATATGAAACGTATGCTCGGCTGCGGGAAAGCTCCGTTCTTTCACTTCTTTCACATACCCGCCGATTCCTTCTCGAATAGTTTCTCCAATATTGGCGTACGATTTAACGAATTTTCTGGGTGGCGTCTCCGGTCCGTATTGGAGCAAATCGTGAAAAACGAGCACTTGGCCGTCGCAATTCACGCCTGACCCGATCCCGATCGTCGGGATGGACAGCTCCTTCGTTACCCATGCGGCAAGCTCATCGGTAACGAGCTCCAGCACGACGGCAAACGCGCCGGCACGCTCCAGCGCCTTCGCATCGCTAAGAAGCTTCTCGGCCTGCTCCGAGCTTCTGCCCTGCACGCGGAAGCCACCGATCTGGTGTACGGACTGCGGCGTCAACCCGAGATGTCCGACGACGGGAACGCCCGCCTTCGTAATCGCCTCCACCGTCGCCGCGATTTCCGCGCCGCCTTCCAGCTTGACCGCCTGCGCTCCGCCCACTTGCATCAAGCGGGCAACACCCTGCAGCGCCAAATCGACGCTGCCGTGATACGTCATAAACGGCATATCCGCGACTACAAACGTAGAAGATGCTCCCCGCACCGCCGCGCGCGTATGATAGACCATATCGTCCAGCGTTACGGGCAAAGTCGAATCGTAGCCGAGCACAACGTTGCCAAGCGAATCCCCGACCAAAATAACGTCGACGCCCGCTTCTTCGGCGAGCTTTGCCGACGGATAGTCGTAGGCGGTAACCATCGCGATCGGAACGCCGTCCTGTTTCATTTTCCTCATTTTAGCTGTCGTTAGCGGCTTGCGCTGTACCATAGGAATCCCTGCTTTCGTCAAAAAATAAAAAAACCTTTTAGCCTCAGAGCTAAAAGGAGCGCACGCAAAAGAATCCAATGATCCTTCCGTCTCGGTCCCTTAAGGCTCAGAGCAGAATCCGACATCTTGCTTGAATTTCGTACTTTCGGTTGTACAAAGCTTTCCTGCGGCTCGCGAGTGCCGTTCCTTCACGGATACAGCCCCGGGTCATAGCAAAAAAATTAAAGCTTTGACACAAGTATAACAAATTTTGCACTATTTCGATACCCTTAATTCCGGCCCGCCGCAACCAAATCTCTATCGCAGCTCGATATCGCCCGAATACACTTTAACCCGCTCGCCCGAGCCCGTCACGATCGTTAACGCGCCCGAATCGTCCAGAGATTCGGCAATGCCTTCGATGATGCCTGCGGGGGTATGTGTCCGTATCGGCCTGTGCAAAGTGACGCTGAGCGCTTCCCACAGTAAGCGGATCGGGGCAAAGCCCTGCTCGACGTAGAGAGCGTACAAATCTTCGAATTGTTTAAGAAATGCCTGTACCAGCTCTTCCCGGCTGATCTCCGCTCCCGATTCGATAGCCAGCGAAGTTGCGACTTGGCGCAGCTCTTCGGGGTAATCTTCGCGCTGCAAATTCGCGCTGATGCCGATCCCGGCAATGACGTATTTCAGCCGCTCGTCCTCGCCGCTGCTTTCCAGCAAAATGCCGCTCACCTTTTTGCCGCCGATCAACAGATCGTTCGGCCATTTGATGCCGACGGCCACGCTGCATATTTCCCGGATCGCCCGGCACAGCGCAACGGCGGCGAGCAAAGTCAGCTGCGGCATAAAATAAACCGGGATGCGCGGCGTCAGCACGAGGCTCATCCAGATGCCTTTGCCTGCCGGAGAATGCCACTTGCGGCCCATCCGGCCCCTCCCGGCGGTTTGCGCCTCAGCAAGGACGAGCGTGCCTTCCGGAGCGCCGGAAGCGACGAGCGCGTGCGCTATCGTCTGTGTGGAATCGACCTCCCCGTGTATGTGCAGGCGCTGTCCAAGCGACTTCGTCCGCAGCCCGGAGAGCAGCCTTGCCTTATCGTATTTGTCCGGCTTTCTGATCAGCCTGTACCCTTTGCGCGGTGCCGACTCGAATACGTAGCCGGCCTGGCGCAGCTCGGCGATATGCTTCCATATCGCCGTACGGCTGCATGCCAGTCTGCGGCTCAGCTCCTCCCCCGACACATAGGCGCCCTCAAACTCCGCGAACAGCTGCAAAATGCGTTCGTTCATTCGTAGCATTCACTCACATTCCTGTCCATATTTGAACCGTTAGGAGTCGGTCCGATGAGTTCAACGTAACTTCACCGGATAGACTCCTGACGTTAGCGTTAATCCAAACTATCCCGCGCGGCTTGCAGCAAAGCCGCGCGCTCATTGCGCAGCTCGCCGAGCGCGGTGCGCTCCAGCAGTTGCTGCAGCAGCTTGCCCAGCCACGGGCCCGGCTGCTTGCCCAGCTCCGCTGTCAGCTCGCCGCCGCTGACGGCAAGCTCTTTCAGGCTGAAGCAGGGAATCTCGCTCAGCCATGCTTCCCCGCGCCGGACGAGCTCCGGCGCGGCTGTCCCCAAGAAGCACGCCAGCTCCGACGAGCCGCGCCCTTCCTCCGGCGGCAGCACGCGCAGCAGCCGCAGCAAATCGCGGGCCGCCGGCTCGCCGCGGCGGACCGCGCCAAGCTTCCAGACCCGCGCGAGCTGCGCCGGGTCTGCCGGCGCCTCGGCCAGCCATTCGCGCAGGCCGAGGATGTCCGCGACCGCGTCCGTGTCGGCGCGGGAGAAGGTCAGCTCCTGGAGCGCCTCGCGGCATATCGCCGCCGGCGTCTCCAGGAGCAGCAGCAGCAGCGCCCAGCGGGTGTGCTGCCGCTCCAACGCGCTGACGGCGTCCAGCGCGAGGTCGTGCGCGAGCCAGCGGTCAAAAGGCAGCGGCAGCTGCTTTTTGACGTGCGCCGTCAGGCCGCTCGCGAGCAGCAGACGGACGGCCCGCGCCGGGGCCGGGCCTTCGATCATGCGCTGCAGCTCGCTGCGCACGCGCTCCATGGCGATGTGGCGCAGCAGCGACGCTTGCGCGAGCAGCGCTTGCCACGTCGCCGCCTCGACCTCCAGTCCGTAGGTCGAGGCAAAACGAATGCAGCGAAGCATGCGCAGCGCATCTTCGCCGAATCTTTCCTCCGCGGCTCCGACGCAGCGGAGGACGCCTGCTTCCAGATCCTTTTGCCCGCCAAAAGGATCGATGATCGCGCCCGCCCTGTCCATCGCCATGGCGTTCATCGTAAAATCGCGCCGCCGCATATCCTCCGTAAGGTCGGAGATATACTCCACGGAAGCCGGGCGGCGGAACTCTTCGTACTGCGACTCCTTGCGGAACGTCGTCACCTCGTACGTCCCCGTCTCCAGGATGACGGTAACGGTGCCGTGCTGCAGTCCGGTCGGCGCCGTCCGTTTAAAGCAGGCCATCACCTGCTCCGGCAGGGCGGAGGTGGCGATATCGATATCCTTGACAGGTTTGCCCAATACGGTATCCCTGACGCAGCCTCCGACCATATAGGCCTGGTATCCTTCTTCCGCAAGCCGGGCGAGCACATATTCGGCCCCTGCCTTCATTTGTATAACCGACGGTTGTTCCGTCATGCTCCCGCCCTCCTAGCCGCTACTGACAGGATGAGGCGACCAGCCGGTGGGACTCGGGAAGCTCTCTTCCAAGAACGCGGTAATAAATTTCCTCATACTGCACAGTCGTAATATCGTTGCAAAACGTTTGCCGAGCGCGGTACAAGCATTTCTCCACCATCAGCTCGTACTGCTCCGGCTGGCTCAGCATTTGATACACATACTCGGCCATTTGCTCCGTATCGCCGATTTCCGCCAAATATCCGGTCTCTCCGTGCGTAATCAGCTCCGGAATTCCCCCGGCGTTGGAACCGACCGTCGGCACTCCGCAAGCCATCGCTTCCAGCGCGACCAGTCCGAAGCTTTCTTTTTCCGAAGGAAGCAGCATCACATCGGCCAAAGAAATAACCTGCGCCACATCGTCCTGTTTTCCGCAAAACGTAACCCGGTCGCTCAGCCCCAGCTCTTTCACTTTGGCAATAATTTTCGACAGTTCCGGGCCTTCGCCGACGAACAGCAGCCTCGCAGGCAGTCTTTCGCTCACTTTGGCAAAAATATCGACGACATCGGAAACCCGTTTGACCGGTCTGAAATTCGAAATGTGGATCAAAATTTTTTCATCGGGACGGGCGAATTCCGGCCTCAATTTGCTGACGTCCCGCGGGTAATACACCCGTTTATCGACGAAATTGTAGGCAAGGTCAATCGGCCGGTCGATCGCCAGCGATTCTCGCGTCTCTTTGATCAAATCCTGGGACACCGCCGTTACGGCGTCGCTTTCGTTAATCGCGTAGCGGATCAGGTCGCTGATCGATTGGTCCTGCCCCAGAACCGTAATATCGGTTCCGTGAAGCGTCGTGACGACTTTCAGCTTGCTGCCGATCATCTGCTTGGCCAGCAGCGCGCACACGGCGTGCGGGATCGCGTAATGAACGTGCAGCAGATCCAGGTCCTCCATCTTCGCTACCTGAGCCAGCTTGCTCGCCAAGGAAAGATCGTAAGGCGGATAGCGAAAAACGTAATAATCGCTGACCTCAACCTCATGGTAAAATATATTTTTATGGTATTTCCCCAGCCGGAACGGCATGCTGTGCGTAATAAAGTGCACTTCGTGGCCTTTTTCCGCCAGCAGCTTTCCGAGCTCCGTCGCCACGACGCCGGAGCCTCCCAAAGTCGGATAGCAGGTAATGCCTATTTTCAGCTTATCGCTCATTGTTCCCTCTTTCTCATCACTCGAAACGGTTCACCACAAAGGGCAGTTTCGAGATGAAGCCTTCGGCATAGGTAATCATCCGTTTTTGCCCCATCAGCCTGTCGCGCGCCTCCACCCGCTCCACGTAACCCTGATTCAGCGGAGTCGCCACAGTCCCTTGGCCGGATTCGAATTGCGAACGATATGCGCTCAGCGCGGCGATTTTGCTCTCGTAGACGTCGGTGACGTCCACCATCACATCGGCTTCGTACACATCGTTGATAAAATAAAAGTACAGCTGCTGCACGTTCACCGGCTCGGTCTCCGGCAAATATTTGCGCAGCTTGGCATTAAACGCCGCTTCCTGCACCAGGTGCGAGCAGGCGATATGATCCGGATGCCGGTCCTGCCAATAAGGCGCAAACACGATCCTCGGCTTGTGCTTGCGTATTTCCTGAACAATCCGTTCGATATGCTCCGGCGTCAGCAAAAGCCCGCGGTCGGGCAGCCCCAGATTGGAACGCATGGCCAGCCCGAGAATGCGTCCCGCTTCTTCCGCTTCCCGCTTCCGGTTGTCCACGGTGCCGTTGGAGGACATTTCGGCGTATGTCAGATCGCATATTCCGACACGGTAGCCCAAAGCCGTATGCTTGGCGATCGTCGCCCCCATCCCGATCTCGGCATCGTCGGCGTGGGCGCCGAATATAAGAATATCCAGCGGCTCACTCATTGGAATCAATTCCCGGTTTGTATTTATGCACAAGCTCCCGCCATGCGAAATCGCCACGGTCAAGCGCTTTGACCAAAATCTCGGCTGTCGCGATGTTCGTCGCGCACGGAATTCCCTGAACGTCGCAAAGCCGAAGCAGCGCGATGATGTCCGGCTCGTGCGGCTGCGCCATTAAAGGATCGCGCAGGAAAATGATGAGATCCATCTCGTTCTCGGCCACAAGCGCGCCGATTTGCTGGTCGCCGCCCAGCGGTCCGGACATGAAGCGGTGCACATCCAGCTGCGTGTTGTCCATAATGCGCTGCCCGGTCGTTCCGGTAGCGTACAATTTATGCCCGCTGAATACGTGCTCGTAAGCCGTAACAAAGTTCACCATTTCATCTTTTTTTCGATCATGCGCGATCAATGCAATTTTCAACATGCCGACTCCACTCCCTAATCTATAAAATGCTCAAATCCGTAAATCATCCCCGTGTAGGTCATTACTTTTCTGACCCCTAGCGCAACTCCGGGCATGTAAGCCGCTCGATCATAAGAATCATGGCGAATTTTGAGCGCCTGGCCGGGTTCGGCCATAATGACTTCCTGCTGTGCAAATATGCCCGGCAGCCTAACGCTATGTATTCTAAATCCATTGTAATACCCGCCGCGCGAGCCTTCAATCGTTTCCTCTTCTTGAGGGTTGCCTTGGCGCAATTCTTCCCTCACTTCCGAGATGAGCTCGGCCGTTTTGACCGCCGTCCCCGAAGGGGCATCCAGCTTTTGATCGCCATGGTACTCGATAATTTCCAGGTTCGGGAAATATTTCGACGCCTGCGCGGCAAATTTCATCATCAGAATGGCACCGATGGAAAAGTTCGGGGCGATCAGTCCTCCGATCCCTTGTTCCCGGCATTGCTTGTCCAACGCTGCGATATCCTCGGCAGTGAACCCGCTTGTTCCCATCACGGGACGGACTCCGTGGCGAATCGCCAAATTCGTATGGGCTATCGCAAACTGCGGGCCGGTAAAATCAACGACTACGTCCGGCTTCGACTCGACGAAAGCGAGCTCTACGTCGCTGCTCATCGCAACTCCGCAAGGCTCCATCCCTACGAGCTTGCCCAAATCGACAGGGCCGGATGAACGGGAAATACCTGCCACCAGCTCCATATCCGGCTCTCTGAGCACCGTTTTGACGACCTCTCTGCCCATTCTTCCGCTTGCTCCTACGACTGCCACTCTTATTTTACGATCCATATCGGCTGTTTCTCCTTCGTTTGCATGATCTCATTTCAACTTCTGCTGGTACAAATCGGCCTGCTGCATCGCAAGCTCGTGGTAAGGCTCCATGCGCAGTGCTTCCATGACCGTTTGATACGCTCTTGCATAATCCTGACGTTCGGCGAATACCTCGGCCAGTATTAAGTAAGCTTCAATCAAGAGCGGATCGAGGACAATCGCTTCCTTCAGCAAAAATATGGCGATCTCCGCGTGCTCGGCTTTGCCGCTAATATGCTTTTGTGCCTGCTCCACCAGCCCTCTGGCATGAAGGTTCTGCAGGTGGTACTTGTACGCTTCGTTGCCCTCCTGCAGTTTCACCGCTGTCGAAGCATGCTCGATGGCTTTGCTCAGCTTGTTGCTTCTCGCGTAAGTGATGGACAGCTTGTGGTGATAGGCAGCGTTGTCCGGTTCAGCCGCTATCGCTTTTTCAAACCATTCGATGGCTTTTTGAAAATCGTGGCCAAGAATGGATTCGTACGCCTTTTGGATTTGGTTCGCCCCATTCATCTGCCCATCCTCCCTTCCCAGAGCCATACTTGCTTCGCAAGCTCGCTCGACAAGACTCCCGCAAGCGGGGATGGTACAGTTTATGAAGGTTATGTATTTTCGGTGTTAATTTTAGTCCACCTGTTCGCGTCCCGAGTATTGAATTTGTGCATCACTTTGTCGTGAGCCTCCGTCAAATCGATGCCGAGCGAATTGGCAAAACAGATCGTAATGAACAAAATGTCGCCCAGTTCGAGCTCGATCGAATTGTCGGCCTCGCTTGACTTTTTCGGCTTCTCGCCGTACTTGTGGTTAACTTCTCTCGCCAGTTCCCCCACTTCCTCCGACATTCTCGCCAGCATCGAAAGCGGACTGAAATAGCCTTCCTTGAACTGTGAAATATAAGCATCAACCTCTGCCTGGAGGTCCTTAAGTGTACGTTCCGACATGCTCACCCTTCTTTCCATGATCACATACGAAGATATCATTACCATGTTAAACTAAAGAGGAAAAGTTGACAAATTTTTTTCGTTATCCAAAAAGGTTATAATACTTTTATCCGCTGTTAAATGCTGTCAAATGGAGGTTTCCCGATGTTGAAGGATCTTATCGTCAGCCGATTCACCCAATTTTTCGCCATTATGCTGGGAACCGCGATTTACGCATTCGGTCTTCATTATTTTGTTATTTCCAACGAGCTGATGGAAGGCGGCGTAACGGGCATCTCCCTGCTGTGCAACTATGTGCTGGGCATCCCGCCCTCCGTATCCACACTGCTGATCAATATCCCTTTATTTTATTTAGGCTGGAAAATATTCGGAAGATCTTCGATGGTTTTCACCATTTTCGGCGTCATCTCCTTATCCGTTTTTTTGTGGGTGATGGAGCTGTTGATCCGCCAGCAGTGGATTGTCCCTTTTAAAACGACGCAGGATTATTTCCTCGCCACTTTATATGCCGGCTTGACTTTAGGCGCCGGTCTCGGCCTTGTTTTCCGCTATGGCGGCACAACCGGGGGTTCCGACATCCTCGCCCGCATCGGACATAAAATGCGGGGCTGGAGCGTCGGCCAAATGATTTTGGCGATAGACGTCCTCGTCATCGGCTCCTCCCTGCTTTATTTGCCGAAGGAAAAAGTGCTGTATTCGCTCGTCGCCGTCTTTGTGTCCTCGAAAATGATCGATTACATTTCCGAAGGCGCCTACGCGGCCAAAGCTTTTACGATCATTAGCGAGCATACGGGGCCGCTCGCCCAAGCCATTACGTCGGAGCTCGACCGGGGCGTCACTTTATTTCCCGCCCGCGGCGCCTATTCCGGCAAAGACAAGGAAGTCATTTACTGTGTCGTCTACCGGCACGAAACGCGCAAGCTGCGGGAAATCGTCAAATCGATCGATCCGGCCGCCTTTATTATTATCGGCGATGTGCACGAAGTGCTCGGCGAAGGCTTCAAAACGCCATGAAAAAATCCCGGGGCACCGCTGTGACGGCGGCCCGGGATTTGCTTTTGCATATGTGAGTTACGGCTGCTCGCTTTCCGTCTTTTGCTTGACGGTCACGACGTTCCGTCCGGAGCGAAACATCCTCCATGCGGTATAGGTGAGCACGCTGATGATAATCAGCCCGATTCCAATCGACCAAATAATCGGCTGTTTCGGGTCCGTCAGCGGCAAGTATGCCGCCGCATCCGATTTTCTCATGAACAGCTCGTCAATCGTCCGCTGCAATTGCTCTAATCCCGATTCCGTCTGCTTGACGTTCATCGGCGAGCTGTTCAAGCTGCTGCGGACAAACGTCATCAAGGAATCCAGCTTCTCTACATCAGCCGGGTCCCGGCTGATAAGCAGCGACGGGCGGATGACGGAGATATGCTGCGACAAGCTGGCGAACTTCGAGACGGCCTCCTGCTGCCTGTTGTCCCTTACGGCTTTCTCCAGCACCGACAAATCGTTGCGCAGCAGCTTGTAATATTGAAGCCACATCGGTTGATTTTTATGGGTTAGCGCGTCGGCGGCCAGACGTATTTTGGCCACGGCGACCCGCGCTTCTTCCTGGGAATAATTCACTGCATTATACACGCGCTTCGCCTGTGTAATTGATTCGGTCAACGCGTTCAAGCCTTCGACGGAGGTGATGCCTTCAAAGCGGATTTTTGGAATTTGATCCGACATTTGAATCAGTTTGGTGCGGGCTTCCACCACTTGGCCTTCCATCGTTTTTTTGTACATATCTTCCGCGATTTCGTTCAAAAACTCCATTTTACGGAGCTGCTCGGGGTCTGTTTGGACGGAAGCTTGTCCTTTCCCGCTGCCGGCCGCTCCGCACGCCGAGACAACGCACACTAGCGCCAATGCAAATATCATCAAGACAACCCGCTTCAAACCTGGATAAACAAACATGGGACATTCCCTCCTTCACCACATCATATGGAGGATTGTCCCAAATTAGACCATGCTATGAAGCTGTAATTTTTTTTGTTTTTCGCCGGGCTATGAACCAAATAGCGATGCAGATGCCTATTACGCTTAAACCGATGGTGAACATTTCGATGATCGGCAGATCGTCCCAAAGCTCTCTTGGCAATCTGGGGAACACGCCTCTTTCATAGTCCATAAAATCGTTCGAGAACGCCCATACGGCTACCAGAGCTACCGCAGGAAGCTTATAAACGTACCACCTTGCAAAAAGCAGCGCCTCTACGGCCATCGCGAGGTGCGAAGCTGTCAGCATCCAGCCGTCCCAGCCGACCGGCACACCCTGCCAGGCGCCCGCCCAAATCATCGTCACAGCCCAGACTCCGTATTTGAACGAGGTGATCAATGCAAAAGCTTCGACAAAGCCGCGGCAAGCTGTAAACAGCTTGGAATGCTTGCGGTTCGAGTAACGGTCGATCAGCAAGTAGATGAGCGAGCCTGAAAAAAACAAGCTGGCCGTCGGGCTGTCCGGTACGAAAAATACGTACCAAAGCGGATCCTCCGCTATCGTATCGACCAACTGATTCCAATACCAAATATAACCATATACCGTGCCGAGCGCATTGCAAATTAAAAACAGCCACAACATTTGTTTGCTCAATAAAAAAGACTTGCTCCAAAAGTAAGAAACCGTTAGTCCGTCCTGCAATGAAGCTCCTCCTCACGATGCTCTGATCCAAAAAAACCTGACCGGTTAAATCGGTCAGGTTTTTCATTCTTACTCTGCTTTCTTTTGTCTGGATAACCAGTCGGCCAACTTGTCGATGTCGGCATCTGTCAAGCCTTTTGCGATATTATCCTTGTACTGCGCGCCCATGTTGCCTTTGCCGTTTTTGATAATGCCGAGGATTTCGTCCTTGGAATGCTTGTCGCCTACACCCAGCAGCGCAGGAACTCCGGAAGTCGGCATTCCTTTGAGGCCGGCGCCATGACAAGACAAGCATGTTGCTTTCTTGTAAATTTCGGCTCCCGGGTCGTCCGCGGCCACGATCGCCGGCGCTTTCGTGCTTGCTTTGCCGGCTCCGCCTCCGGTTGCACCTTTGCTTGCTTTCAATTCCTCTTCGCGCTTGATGTGCTCAGGAATCATATTTTTATCCTTAAGCTCCACTTGGTAGTGAGACCAGGAAGTGTAAGTCAGGTACGTACAAGCGATTAAAGATAAGATCATTAAGGAAGAAGCGATCGGTCTTCTGTAAAATCTGCGTTCTTTACCCGTATCGAGGAACGGCGCCAAAAGCAAGCCTCCGAACAACAAGCCGGGAACGACTACAGCCCCGAGTACGACAAACTGATCCGAAGTGTACGGATATTTAAGCAATTGGTACATGAACAGGAAGTACCAGTCAGGCATTGGAATAAACTGTGTATTTTTCGGGTCCGCCGGATAACCGAGAGGTGCCGGATCGGACATGACAAGCGCCAGCATGCCGACCAGTACGACAACGCCGACCATCCATTCCTTTAACAGGAAGTTAGGAATAAACGCTTCCGATTTGCCCGGATAAGCCGAATAATCCCTTGGAATTAAACGCTGCTCCGGTGTTTTTTTAATGACGCGGGAATCCCCTACGTAAACGATTTTTTCGTCAGATTTATGACCATGCGCCACGCTGTTAGCCCTCCTTTCAATTATAGCGGTCCGGAAATGCCTTGTTTGCGAATCATGAAGAAGTGTCCGGCAAGCAAAGCGAGCAGAACGCCTGGCAGGAAGAACACGTGAATGGCAAAGAAACGAGTCAATGTTTCCGCGCCTACGATTTCTCCGCCCTGCAGCAGCGTCTGAATGTATTGTCCAATGAACGGAACGGACGCGGCGATTTTAATACCTACCTGGGTAGCAAAATACGCTTTGTTGTCCCAAGGAAGCAGGTATCCTGTAAAACCGAGACCGAGCATGACGAAGAAAATAAGCATCCCGACAACCCAGTTCATTTCGCGCGGTGCTTTGTAAGAACCGGTAAAGAACACGCGCAGCGTATGTAAGAACATCATAACGATCACAAGGCTGGCTCCCCAGTGGTGCATCCCCCTAACGATGACGCCGAATGCCACTTTATGCTGAAGATAGTCAACGCTTGCGTATGCATTGATAATATCAGGCGTGTAGTACATCGTGAGGAACATGCCTGACAAAATTTGAATGACTGTAATGAAAAACGTCAATCCGCCAAAGCAATAAACGAATGCGGAAAAGTGATGGGCAGGGTTAACGTGTTCGGGAACCTCGTGGTCTGCTACATCCCTCCACATCGGCGTGATATCAAGACGTTCGTCAATCCAGTTGTATACATTTTTAAACATCTGATGGTGACGCCTCCTTATACTCTAGTGTTAGGGTGCAGCGGCCCCAAGTACACGAAGCCGTTTTCAATCTTAACGTCATATTCATCCAACGGCTTTGGCGCTACGGCCAGATTTTTGCCGTCTACCGTATAGTGCGCGCCGTGGCAAGGGCAAAAATATTGATCCTTGTAAGCTGGATTGTCGTTCCAGTTCACCGTACATCCAAGGTGTTTGCAAGTCGGGTTCAAAGCGTAAATTTTGCCGTTGCTGTCTTTCGTAATCCAGGCCGCAAGCTCCGGATCGCTTTCATACCAGCCGTCCACCTGGTGAACTTGGAAAGTAAACGATTTGGGTTCGTTCGTAATTTTGCTCTCTTCCACGACTTTAACCCAATCGGATGCTTTCTTCGGTTGAAGGACTGGATCGACGGCAAACCTCAGCATCGGTACCATAATACCGGCCGCCATGAATCCTCCAGCGCCACCAAGGGTGTAAGAAAGAAACTGCCGGCGGGACATCTCGCGTTTTGTTCCCGCTTTCTTTCCGTGCTGTTCTTCATTGTGATTGTTGTGGTCACTCATTCTCAGGTCTACCCTCCTACATTGGCCGACGCGTCCGTTACACCGGACGTTCAGAAACCTCTATCACGTGTCGTTCGACATTACACTACATAACTAGGACATTTCTAATAATAGCCTACGACCTCTAGGGCGTCAAGAATGCGCGACTTGTTTTCGGACACAGTTTTGTCAGGCTTCAAATAAATTTTAACGAAATTGTCACAACTTCTTGTCCGTGGAGAAACCGTTTACTTCTCTTATCCTGCGCAAATTTATTTCCAATAATACACTCATTCCTGCAAATGATCGCCGCTTTGCCAAAGCTGCTGAACTTGTCTGGCAATGTCCGCCTTCCATTCGCGCTGTTTGCCTGCCCACTCCTTCATATCGACAACGATCAGCAAATCCGTCGGCTCAGGCTTCGCCTGCAGCGCATCCGTATGTATAGTCAGAACGATGACAAAGCGAAAACCGGCGTTTTTGAGCTGGAGGCTCAGTTCACCGATCTGCTTCCCGGCATCTGTTCCCGTCAAATAGTGCAGGGCGGGATAAGTCACCACTCTGCCTGTAAAAGGAATTTCTATGGTTTCCAGCGCATCCCGCAGCTGCTCCAGAGCGATCGTAGCCTGCCAAGGCTCCTCTGAACCGGTCAGCCCGGTGAGCGGCAATAAGCATGTATCCAAATACGGCTTCAGCTCCGGCCACTGTTCTCCCTGGATATCGCTGAATTTCATAAATGATCCCCCCCACATATAATTTGCAAAACAAAAGCTTGCTATGTAAGCAAGCTCTATTAGCTACTTTAATTTGTCTTTTCTTCGCTGTCAATTGAAAGTCCTGCTTGCGTATTGCGAAGCGCTTCGAACGCTCTGGCCATATCCTGCCTGTCGACGACCAGATACGGGCTTTGCCAGTCGCCCTCCAAATGAATGTAATGGATCGTATCCGGTTTCAGCTCCTGATATGAGCCTGTAAGCCGCTTCAGCTCTTCGGCAGGAATATCCGTTTTTACCGAGCCGCCGATAATGTCCAGCAATTTGCTCCATGCCGATATGCCGCTGAACGAAGTCAGCTTGTTTAAGATTTGATCCAGCACCAATTGCTCCCGCTGATTCCGCACCGTATCCGAAGACTCCTCCGTTCCGAGGTTCGACTTCCTATAGCGTACGAAATCCAGCACCTGCTTGCCGTTCAGCAACTGCTCGCCTTTGCTCAGGTTAATGTACGTGCCGTCGCTTTCATCCGAATATTTCATATCCATATCGACGTTGACCTTAAGCCCGCCCACTTGATCGATCAGCTTGCGGAATCCTTCGAAATTGATGATGGCCATATAATCGATCGGCACATGATACATGCCGGAAAACAGCTCTCTCGTTTGCTGCAAAGCTGTGCTGCTGTTTTTGTTGTAAAAATAAGCGTAAAAATAGTTTGCTTTATGCGAGTCATCCAAGCCGGATTCTTCCGGGGTTACTTCCAGGTCCCTCGGTATGGACACGATAGTAGCCTCGCCTGAAGCCGGATTGACGCTGACCAGCATCATGACATCGGTATTGAGCGAACCTTCGCTGCCTTCACGCGCGTCAACCGCAGCCAGCAAAAAGGACAGCGGCTTTTCCTTGAGAGCCGCATTCGACTCATGTGACAGCTGTTCGACCGGAAAGGAATTCGAGTTCCTCTCCGCGGGCTGCGGCGCGGCAATCTGTTCAATCGTTTTATTCACTTTATTATACAAATATGCGGCATAGGCGGAAGCTGCAGCCAGCAAAACGCCGGCGGCAATAATCGTCAACGTTACAACAGTACGCAGCCTGGGATTGGATCGCAAATTTCTCATACATGCACACTCCTCATTACAAGAATCGTCAATAATTTTGACGAGTGCGCACTCCGATTGGTTCTATTTTCATTCATGAAAAAAAAGACATATGAATGGCTGTCACATGTCTTTCTTTGCAAATATGCTAATGGCGGCAGTCAAGAACACGATCTAACCCGGTGATTGTAACGTTTTCAGCTCAGAAGTTAGGGCCAGGAACGTAGCTTGATCGCCTTTGGCTAAAGCACGGTCAATCTCTTTGTAGAGATTTTCCTCTTTATGTTTGCGTATGGCGTCGTCCCAAACCATCTCCGCGAAAAGTGCCAACAGCGCATCATTGGATACATTCATTTTTCCCATAGGACCTACCTCCAAATTATGTCCGCGCATTGTCAGGAACATTCATTGTCCAGAGAGTACGTCGATGATCAAGCAACTTTAAATCTCTCAAAAGTGTATGCTCCTACTTTAAGCATATTCACGCATTCCTTCGCCGTTGCCTGCATCAGCCCTCTATGCCAAGGAATGTGCCTTTACCTAGCGCATGGACGAATCGATCATTTTTTCAAACATCAGGTCGATTTTATCGTCCGCAGCGACAAACGTTCCCTGAATCACGCTGCTTCCCAGCTTCGTAACCTGAAGAATGGGCCTGCGCTGCTCGTCCTCCCCGATTCGAAGCAGCCCCAAATGCATCATCATCTGCAAAATTCTTTGTTCGAAAATCGATTCCGACGTGTCGTAATAAAACGGTTTGATCAGCTTGCAAAGCACTTCGGCAAGCGATGCCGAAGTTACCCATTGCCCGGCCAGACGGTCGATCCACCCCGCAATAACCTGTACGTTCGGAACCGGATTCTTGTAAAGCCGGAGCCAAAACCGGTAAACGTGGGAAAGATTCTCCCTGCGGCCTTCGAGCACCCGCGATTTTCCTCCTTCCGTCAAAGAAAGGCTCTGATGATCCTCCGCAATCAGCTGGTGATAATAGCAGTAGTCGTAAATGAGCGAGAACCGGTTCGGATAATCTTTAAACATTCGCCCATATCCGAATCTCCAGGCGCCTTTGGCAACCATATCTTCCTGAACCGACAGGCAATCCATCATTTGCTGCAGCTGCCTTTTGTACATGGTGCCTTCGACGGTAAGCGGTATTTCCGACTGCCTGTAAACATAGCTTAGGAAATGCAAAATATCGTCTACAATCAGCATCTGTTCGTCGCGGTATACGCCGGGCTCGCCGCTGATCACCAACTGGCGCTTAAAATCGGCAGCCAGTACCTCGGCAAACTTTTTCTTGAGATCTTGAGGGACGTGAAACAAATATTTCGTTTGCAGCGAGTAGCCGTTAAACAGCCACCCTAACTGCTTGAAACGGACGATCATGTCGCGAGGGTTCCAGTCCTCACTTTCATTTTTTTGAAACCGCGACTGTTGGGCTCTGGCGATCAATTCTTCCAGACTGAACGCATTACGTCCGTCAAACAGAAGAGAGTTCAGAAACCGGATGTCCTCCATGCTCAGCTTTTGGACATACTTCTCAAAAATCTCCCTTCTCAGCGCGGCGCTTAGGATCGACTGGATCAACTCGTTTTTGGAATGACCGTTGCACTCGCATTCGTAGGTACGGGCTATTCTGCTCAAATCATGGATATCGGCATAGCTGAGCATGTCCGCCAGATTCATTTCCATCGTATACCCCCCAGTTTGCGAAGCTTGCTGCTCCGTGGTTTCTAGTAACCATTATGGGAATTTTTTCCGAAAATATTCGAAGAACCGATAAGAAATAAAATGAGGGGCTTAAAAAGCGGAGCAAATGAAGGGTTATGGCAAAATAGTTACGACCGGTGGCGGGCGGCGTTCCTGCATGAGCCTGCCGCCAAGCGGAGGCCTCGGACGGACACCTGCGGTGCGATCTTGCACGATGCTTGGCGATGATTTCCGGCGCTGCTGTTAAAGCCTCTGCGGCTTGCCTTCGCTCAAACAGCGCCGATGGGGAGGCCAGGCCTCTCACTGGCGGGCTGGTTGCGGCTGCCGCTGTCACCATCCGGTGAAGGTCCAAAGTGCACCAGACGGCCTGTGGCAGTCTCCTCCATCGAAAAAGCCTGCACTGATCAACATGGACGCATGTGGTCGACCATACGATCGACCGCCGTCATGCAGCGCCACACCGGACGCCGGGATCTGCTTGCGGTGAAAAAGACCGCAGCCGTTCATGAAGCGGCTTGACTAGGGGAAAAGCCTGCGATTGTCAGTGATTGCCGGGCTTTTCGCAGGAAAGGTCCGTTTTGCTAAAAAGCCTGCGATTGTCCAGAAATTCCCCATCAAAATGAGACTCAGCTCAAGTTCGAGCTTACAAAACTGCACATTTGCAGGCTGCTGAGAAAACGTACATACACTAAAGAAACGCATCTCTATTAACGCGTAGAAAACCTGCGAAAGTTATATTGTTGATTGGAGTGACAGGTTAGATGAACCACAAGGGGCGCGAGCAGCTCTTCCCTAACCTCTACGCCTCTCCTTGTACTGGTTGCTGTGCTGAAAGGGGCGGGGGCAAGTGGGCAAGTGGCTCGGCAGGAGAAAACCTGCGAAAGTGCAGGTTTTTTCGCAAAAATGGTTCATTTCGGTGAAAAGCCTGCAATTGTGCAGGAATTTTCACCGAAATGAACCTGAGCTTATGTTCGCGGCAAAAAGCCTGCACAATTGCAGGAATATTTTCGTGGCCAGTGCACCCATCGAGAAAAAACTGCACTTTTGCAGGTTTTCTTCGCACAAACAGGCGGAATGTGCTGCCGGCTCTGGCGTACGGGTTTCTGGGTGGCCTGACATTTCCAGGAATGTTTCGTTGCAGCTGTATCTACTGGCATAAAGCCGCACTTTATACGAAAATAATGCACTGGTTTCCAACTGATTCGCTTTTAAAGCTTGAAGTTGAGTTGTAGCAGCAGACCTGATGTGGTCGACCGACCGCCACCATGAAGCGCAAAACTGCAACGTCGGGAGCTGCGCGCGGTGCGAAAATCTGTGGGGCGACATCCACTTGGCGGCGTCATGGGAATCTTTACAGATTCCCTCCCCACGCCCTCAAGTGGATGTAAAAGCTCTGGCTGGCGACTATTTCGCCAGGCTCAGTCCAGGCCGCGCCTCCGGGGCAGGGCCGTACAATAAAGGGCAGCCTCCCAAGCTGCCCAAAAAACAAAAAAACACCGCTCCGTAACAGAGCGATGCTTCCAATGCGGCGTGCGCGTTACACGGTCGGTTCCCGTCCGCCCGTCGTCACGCTCCACTTCCGCTAAAGGCACTTCCGCCAGCCCCCACGCTGCCGTTATCACGAAGAAACCAAGTGAGCCTGGCAGTTGTAAAGCAGCAGCTCCCATGAAGAATCTTTCCTTTGCAGAACCGTCAAGGAAGTGTTGTTCAAAAACTCATCGCGCTCCATGCGGAGCCCGCGCAGTACCTGAACGATGAATCCGCCGTGCGAGATGATCAATATTTTGCCTTCAGGCTCCGCCGCCGTCAGTTCCTCTATAAAATGAACCCACCGCTCCCAAACCTGAGCGTCGGTTTCGCCGCCCAAATCAAGCTTCTTCCAGTCGGCTCCCCAGCGCTCCTGGCGTTCTTCGAGCGTCGTCCCCTCCGCCAGGCCGAAACTGCGCTCCCGAAGCCTTGCGTCTGTACGGAGCAGCGGAATTCCCGACAACTCCGAGACGATCCTTGCCGTCTCGCTCGCTCTGCGCAAATCGCTGCAGACGATGCCGGACCAGTCTTCTTTGGCCAGGCGTCTTCCCAGCAGTTCAGCTTGCTTAATCCCCTCTTCCGTCAACTCCGTGTCCAGTTGTCCCTGAAGCTTGCCAAGCCGGTTCCATTCCGTGCTGCCGTGTCTAATAAGTCCAATCGTTGTCATAGTTGCCCTCCAATGAGATAAACCTCTACCCGAGGAGTCTGTCCGACGGAGTTACTTTTGTGCATACACACTGAATATTGACTGCATATACTGCCGCTCACGCTGCATCAACACCATCATTTTGCATAAATATACCTTCTGCGTGGTTCATCGGACAGGCTCCTGGGTCATTCGAAAATAAGCGACCGCGCCCTTAGGCAGCTTTTTTCGCCAATTACAAACAATCCGAGATGATAGAAAAATGCTCCTCCACGGAGCATTTTGCATTCGTTAATTATTGTTCGCCGGCTTAAGCTTTCGTCCGCGAAAGCCAGTTCATAACCAGCATGGTGCTGATTAATCCAAGTATGGATACTACAAGCAAATAATGCGGATAAGAGTGGATCGGTCCGACATGAAAAGTTAACGGCTCCATGAAGCTCGGATTCAAGCTGGCGACCGCGTCCACCATCTTGTGCCCGTTCATCGACTCCGAAGAATCGCTCTTCAAAGCTTGCGGGGCCTGCAAATCAAACAAGGAATTGTCGGCAGCCGCCACCGTCGATCCCGAAGTGCCATTATAAACGATGGCAAATAAAAAGCTGAACATGAACAAAGCCAAACAAAAAGCGATGACAGCCGTGAGGTTTCGCCTGAGCTTGTATGAAATGGCGTACATACGCTCAGGAATCGGGATGCGCCACGATTCGTCCTGATAAATTCGGCTCATCACCTTATCCGAAACGATCGGTTCGTATTCAGGCAATTCCTCGGCCAGCGCCGTAGTCCGAATCAGCATCGTGCTCTCTTCCCAGATTTGAAATTCCTCCGCGCAATTAGGACAAGAGACGATATGTTTATCTACCGCTGCGCGTCTCAGGTCATCATTCGGCAAATCCCAATAGACTCCAAATAACTCCTGAATGTCATTACACTTCATCGTTGCTTCATCCCTTCGACTCTTCAAATATCGGTTCGCTGAAATAAGGCTCCAGCTGCAGTTTGACGGAAGCTCTCGCCCGAAACAGTAAAGATTTGACCGAACTGACGGTCTGGCCCAAAATATTCGCGATCTCCTGGTAATCCATCTGATCGTATTCGCGCAAAATCAACGCCGATCTCTGTTTCTCCGGCAAGCTGTTGATGGCTTCGCGCACCATGACCACTTTTTCGTTGCGCAGCATGGTTTGCTCCGGCAGGGATTCGTAGGAAGCAAGAGGCGTATGCCCGCTTTGCTCCAATGAGACTTGCACGCTTTTATTTTTACGAAGTTCGCTCAGCACGGTATTGCGGGCAATCGTATACAGCCACGTAGAAAAAGAGGCTTCCACCTCGCGGAACGAATGCAAACTTCGGTACGCTTTATAAAACGTCTCATTGCACAAGTCTTCGGCGATTGCCTCCATCTGTGTACTTTTGAGCATATGGTATATGAATGCAAGGATTTTACGCTCGTAACGACGCATCAGTTCGTTGTAAAGCTGAACATTTCCATCCTTGATTTCTCTGATCAACTGGGAATCGGTCATTACGCGGCGATCCTCCTCGCGATTCCGGGTAGCACTCCCAACTGCTCATACATTGTTGTACTGCACAGAGAGTGAAAAGTTGCGCGACGGCAACGATTTTTTTTAGAGCCATCATTTTTAGAAGCGAAAATAGAGGCAGTCTAATATCATTCTTGATCGATGGCAAAAATCCTGCTTATTTCGACAAAAATTTGTAAGCCATGTTAAAAAAGCGTGTCTGCCGCATGCGCAGCAACCCGTCTTTTCAATTGTATAATAAAATTCAGATAAATATGGTATTTAAAGCAAAAAAAAACCGCCGAATCGGCGGTTGCACTTATTGGTGCGATTATCGGATAGGAGTGGAGAGAAACCATACTGTACTTTTATTATATGTATCCGTTTTCAATTTGTCAACAGTTTTTTGAAAACGGATACAAGCAATGTGAAAAAAATATGAATCGGACCGTGTACCGGCCCGACTCACGAATGAAATCAATCTATTTTTTGCGGAACAGCCCTGCCTCCTCCCCGCAGCGATTGCTGAATCAGATTGTTGACGGAGTTCCCTCTTACGAAAGGACTTCCGGCATTAATGCGGGGAAGCTGCATCGGATCCGTCTTTCTCGTTACAATTCCGCTAGCCGTGGTGAAACCGTATTTCATACCGGCTTGTTTTAATAAACCGACGACTTTTTCGTTATAGCTGCCAAAAGGATACGCATAAGCGTCTATCGCTTCGCCGTTCAAAGGCTCCAGCTTGCTGATCGAAGTCTTCGTATCGTTCGTTACGCGCAGCTCGTAATCCTGATCCGTCTCGAATGCATCCTTTAATCTCATTTTGTAGGACAGAAGCGGCTTTCCGTCCTTCATATCATGGAGCCGGTCGGAATGGCATTGGAATTCGATGTTCGGGTCTTCCTTTTCTATTTCCGCAATCTCCTCCCTGGACAAGGAAGGTATCGCGCTGGCTTGCGGGGCGTCCAGATCTTTCGTAATGACAAAATTCACTGCCGGGATTTGCAGCTTTTTGAGCACCGGATAAGCATTCGTATAAAAGCTCTCGTAGCCGTCGTCAAATGTGACCAGTACGGCATTGTCGGGAATCGCTGCGCCAGCGGACATAAAACCGCGAAACTGCTGCAAAGAAATAAAATTGTAACCGTGCCTGAGCAAATTTTTCAGCTGTCTTTGGAACAGCTTCGACGAAATGGTAACCGGTCCGGAAGTCTGATCGTCGATATGATGATAGACAAGTACGGCCACCTGGGAGCTGTAGCGGATCCCGTCGACTTCACCGGAAGTAACCGGCGCAAAGTTCAAGCAAAGAGTGAGGATAAGAATGAATGCAAGCACACTTTTATTGCGAATTCCTGACATGTTCCCGGCTCCCTGTAACGTTAGTAAATGGTCATCACAAATACTAATAATATCATATTTGATCAAAAAAATAACCTGATGCTTCTGTCTCATCTATCGACAAAACCATCAGGCCGTATGGAACGGCTATACGTGGACCGCGTATTCTTTGCCCAGCGCGGCAGCCGCCCGGTCCGCATCTTCCTGGTTGCGGAAAGAAAGCCGCAAAATTCCGGGCACATCTTCTCTGCTTTCAATGACTTGAATATTGCTGAGATTGATCGCTTCGTTGCCAAGCAGCGTCGTAATTTGAGCGATAATTCCGGGATGATCGGGAACGTCCACATAAATGTCGAACAATGACGTTATCATGCCTTTTCTGCGCTCCGGCAGCTGGTTGCGAAACTCTCCGGCGATGCGGAACTGCTCGGCGATTCCTTCGCCGTCGCCGTGCTGCAGCAAATCGATGAACCTGCCGATTTCCAAATTCCAGTCCTTCAGCAGGCGCAGCAGCACTTCCCGGTTGCCCACGAGAATGTCGCGCCATATCGTCGGCTCGCTGGATGCGATCCGGGTAATATCGCGAAACCCGCCCGCGGCCAGGTTCTGGTACAACGAATTAGTCGAGTTGTAGCCCCGGACCTGATTCACCAGAGCTACGGCAATGATGTGAGGCAGATGGCTGATCGCTCCTACAATATCGTCGTGCTCGCGGGCATCCACCTGAACAATTTGCGCCAGCGTCGGTTTCAGCAAGCTGGCCAAGCGATCCACAGCCTCCTGGGGAGTTCCTTCGGCCGGCGTCAGCACGTAAAAAGCATTCTCAAACAAGTGGGAAGAGGCCGCTTCCACACCGTGTCTCTCGGAACCCGCCATCGGGTGGCCGCCGATAAAATAGGCGCCTCCCAAATCCAAAGCGGCTGCGCATTCCGTAACAGAAGCTTTGGTGCTGCCGACATCCGTAATGATGCAGCCCTGCTTCAAAGGCAGCTTGACCAACTGCCGCAAATAATCTTCCAGCAGTCCGACCGGAACGCAAAGGAAAATATAGTCGGCGTCCTGAGCCGCCTCCTCCATGGAAGTCGTCGCGTCATCCACAACGCCGCGTTTCAACAGCTTTTCCACAGACTTCGGGTTCGGCGAATGTCCTACGACGGTAAAACCTGGCTTTCCTTTGTAGCATAAGGCCAGCGAACCGCCGATCAGCCCTACGCCGAATATCGCAATTTTCGTCATGAAATCAACCTTTAACCATGAAATTAGGCTTGCACAGCTGTCTCGGCAAGTACTTGCGTTAATGCTGCAATAAATTTTTCGTTTTGTTCGCTGCTGCCGATCGTCACGCGCAGGGAAGTCGGGAAACCGAGCTGGTGGCCGCCGCGGACAATGATTCCCCGCCGCAAAAGCCCCTCGAATACAGCAGCAGCCGGGCGCCCTACGTCAACCATAACAAAATTGCCGTGAGCCGGGAAGGCTGTCAAGCCCAATTTGGCGAATTCCCCGGTCAGGTAGTTCAAGCCGGCCGTGTTCGCCTCGCGGCAGCGGGCGATGAACTCGTCGTCCTGAATCGAGGCAATCACCGCCGCTTGCGCGAAACGGGTCGTGTTGAACGGCTCCCGAACCTGATTGATCGTACGAATGACAGCGGCGTCACCTACGCCGTAACCGATACGCAGGGAAGCAAGTCCGTAAATTTTGGAAAACGTGCGCAGCGCAATAACGTTAGGGTACTGCTTGATCAGCTCGATGCTGTCCGGATATTCATCGGTCGTATTGTACTCGCAGTAGGCTTCGTCCAGTACAACGAGCACATGAGCCGGAACTTTGGCCAGAAACGCCTTGATTTCGGCTTCGGTGTTCATTGTGCCTGTCGGATTGTTCGGATTGCAAATCCAGACGATTTTGGTGCGATCCGTAATTTTGTCCAGCATGGCGTCCAGATCGTGCGTTCCTTCTTTCAAAGGAACCTCAATGCATACCGCACCCTCGATCTCGCAGTTATGCTTATATTGCGGGAACGTGTGCGAAGCCATGACCGTTTCATCGCCCTGCACCAAATAAGCTCTGGCCAGCATCAGAATCACTTCGTCCGAGCCTGCTCCAAAAATGATTTGATTCGTTTCTACGCCCAAATACTTGGCCACGGCCGCAGTCAGTTGCACAGCGCCACCGTCGGGGTACAAGCTGATATTGGAAAGCTCGGCTTCGATGGCCGCTCTCGCTTTCGGGGAGCTTCCGAACGGGTTCTCGTTGGAAGCAAGCTTGATGACTTCCGTGAGCCCCAGTTCCCTTTTCACTTCCTCAATAGGCTTGCCCGGCTGATAAACCGGTAAATGGACGATCGTTTGTTTCGGCTTCACCTGAGTCACCTCATCCAGAAATATTCGAACCTTTTAATTGTGACACAAAATTATGAATTTGCAAGAGTCCTTCCGGATGAGCGGCATCGGCTTGCAGATGCGGCAGCGCGTCCTCAATCTTACGGACGATCGCGCTTCCTACGACGACGCCGTCGCATTGTGTTTCAAAACGCTGTACCTGCTCGCGGCTGGATATGCCGAAGCCGACGACGATCGGCACTTGAGCGGCTTCCCTCACTGTAGCGAGAAACTCGTCGATGCCGCCAAAAAATTCGGAACGGACGCCCGTAACGCCGAGCGAGGATACGCAGTAGACGAACCCTTTGGCGTTCGCGGCGATCCGCTTTACCCGTTCATTCGATGTCGGGGCGACGAGCGGGATCAAATGGATGCCGAAGCTCTCCGCTATCGTTCTCGTCTCGCCGTCTTCTTCCAGAGGCAGATCAGGTATAATGATGCCGCTTATGTCTTGATCCTGCATCAGCTTGAAAATTTTTTCAAGCCCGATTTGCAGAACCGGATTGTAATAAGTAAATAAAATAAATGGCAGTTTGGAGCCTCTGCTCCGCGCCCGGCCGGCGGTATCGATCACATCGAAGATCGTGATGCGGCGCTGCAGCGCCCGTTCGGACGAACGCTGAATGACAGGCCCGTCTGCAAGCGGGTCGGAATACGGCACCCCGAGCTCGATCAGATCGGCGCCCGCCCGCTCCATCTCAAGAATGAGCTCCACAGACGCCTCCAGGGACGGGTCTCCGATCGTTAAGAAAGGAATCAATGCGGTTTCCCCGCGCTCCTTCAACTCGGCAAATCGTTGATCTATACGGTTCATCGCTTATTCTCTCCCTACCCCAAGATAGCCCATAATCGCTTCCACGTCTTTGTCTCCGCGTCCGGACAAGCTCACGACGATAATTTGATCTTTGCTCATGGCAGGCGCCGTCTTGATGACTTGCGCAATCGCATGCGCGCTTTCCAGAGCAGGGATAATGCCTTCGGTGCGGCTGAGAAGTTGGAGCGCGTCAAGCGCCTCCTGGTCCGTAATCGGGAAATACCGGGCGCGCTCGATATCTTTCAAATACGCGTGCTCCGGTCCGATGCCCGGGTAGTCAAGCCCTGCCGAGATCGAATGAGCAGGCTGCACCTGGCCGAATTCATCCTGCAGCAAGTAGCTCATCGAGCCCTGGAATACCCCCGGCGTTCCCATCGTCATCGTAGCGGCATGCTCGTCCGTATCGACGCCGCGTCCGGCTGCTTCCACGCCGATCAGCTTGACGCTCGCGTCGCCGACAAACGGATAAAAGATGCCCATCGCGTTGCTGCCTCCGCCCACACAGGCGATTACCGCATCGGGCAAGCGGCCTTCCGTTTCCAAAATCTGCTCGCGCGACTCGTCGCCGATAACCCGCTGGAAGTCGCGGACCATCATCGGGTAAGGATGCGGACCGGTTACAGAACCGAGGATATAGTACGTATCCTGCACGTTGCTGACCCAGTAGCGCAGCGTTTCGTTACACGCGTCTTTCAGCGTTCTCGTGCCGGAAGTGACCGGAATCACTTCGGAGCCGAGCAGCTTCATCCGGAATACGTTGAGCTGCTGGCGCTTCGTATCCTCCTCGCCCATGAACACTTTGCATTCAAGGCCGAGCAGTGCGGCTACCGTAGCCGAGGCCACGCCGTGCTGGCCTGCGCCCGTCTCTGCGATGACCTTCTTTTTCCCCATCCGCTTGGCGAGGACGGCTTGTCCGATCGTATTATTGATTTTATGCGCCCCTGTATGGTTCAGGTCTTCGCGCTTCAAGTAAATTTTGGCGCCGCCCAGCTTCTCCGTCAGCCTTTCCGCATAATAGAGCGGAGTCGGTCTGCCCGAATACTGCTTTTGCAAATAGCGGACTTCCTCTATGAATTCAGGATCGTCTTTATATCGATTATAGGCTTCTTCCAGCTCGATGAGCGCATTCATCAGCGTCTCCGGCACGTAACGGCCTCCAAACTTACCAAACCTGCCTTGAGCATCAGGTACTTGCGTCACTTACGGGTCACCCTTTCCACAAATGCTGTTATTTTGGATACGTCTTTCACGCCGTCCGTCTCGACGCCGCTGGACACATCGACGCCGTCTGGCGCGTACTCGCGAACGAGCAGTTCGACATTGTCAGGCTGCAGTCCGCCGGCAACGAGCAGCTTGATTCCGGCCTGGCGGGCCCATTCCTGGTATACAGGTATGCAGTCCCAGGCAAACGTCTTGCCTGAGCCGCCTCCATACACCGGATCAAACGTGTCGAGCAGGATGGCATCGACCGAATCCCGATAAGGATCGAGCTGCGCTGCAACAGCTTCGAAAGCAGGCGCAGCATCGGCCGACTTGGAAATCGGCACCGATTTAAATACAAGCACGCCAAAATGCTCCCGAACCCGACTGCAAAATTCCGGCGTTTCCTGTCCGTGCAATTGAACGACATCTAGCGGAGCCGCCGCCAGCGTCCGTTCCAGCTCCGCTTCCCTGGGATTGACAAAAACCCCGACGGCAAGCGGCGTCCTGGCACCGCGGTCAGCCTCCGATCGTAAAAAAGCAATCAGTTCACCCGCCTGTTCGGGGGTAACCTGACGCTTGCTTGGCGCAAAAACAAAACCGATATGGTCTATCGGCAAATGTACGATTGATTTTAACACTTCAACGCTTTGAAGTCCACAAATTTTTACGGTTGGAGCTGCCTGTACAGCCATCTTATCCGCCTCTTTCCGTTACAGCTTCGTTATGGCGTCAAACCGCGCCCATCAAATCATGAACCGCCTGCTCCACGACAGGCTGGCGCATAAAATGCTCGCCGATCAGTACCGCATGGGACCCGATCTGCTGCAAGTAAGCCATGTCCTGCACAGAAGAAATGCCGCTTTCGCTGACGACCGTTTTGCCGGCCGGAATGTGGCGGATCAGCTCTTCCGTCGTCCGCAAATCCGTCACGAACGTTTTCAGATTGCGGTTGTTGATGCCGATCAGCTGCGTATCCAGCTCCAGAGCGCGTTCCAGTTCCTCGCGGTCGTGCACCTCCACAAGGGCATCCAGGCCAAGATCGCCTGCCAGCGCCAAAAACCGCTTCATTTGCTCCGTAGTCAATATCGCTGCGATCAGCAAAATGGCGTCTGCACCGATCAGACGGGCTTCATAAATCTGCTTTTCGTCGATCGTAAAATCTTTCCGCAGCAGCGGGATGCCCACCGCCTTGCGCACTGCGCTCAAGTAATCGTTGCTGCCTTGAAAGTACTGGACATCGGTCAGAACGGATATGCAGTCCGCTCCGGCCCGCTCGTACGCCTGCGCCAGCGCCACAGGCTCAAAATCGGGGCGTATCAAGCCTTTGGACGGCGATGCTTTCTTCACTTCCGCGATCAGCCCCATCGGGCGGTTTTTGCGCTCCGTGAGCGCCTTTTCGAATCCGAGGCACGGAGGCAGCTCGGCGATTTTTTTCTCCGCATCCCGCACGGAAAAGCTGTCCTTCATCGCTTCCACTTCCGCTTGCTTGGTGACTACGATTTTATCAAGAAACATGGCTCAATTCTCCCGTAAATTGAATGTATTCGTTCAGCTTTTGCTCCGCTTTGCCCGCGTCGATAATGTCGGCCGCAAGCTTGACCCCTTGCTGCAAAGTTCCGCAATGGCCCGTTACATAAAAGCATGCTGCGGCATTCGCCAGTACGATATCGCGGTGAGCGCCTTTGTCGCCGGCGAAAATATGACGGATAATTTCCGCATTCATCTGCGCGTCGCCGCCCGCCACATCTTTGATGCTGTGGGCTTTCAGCCCGAGTTCGTCCGGCGTGACCATGTAAGTTGAAACCGTGTCGACCTTCAGCTCGGTCACTTTGGTCGGCGCCGAGATGCTGATTTCGTCCAAGCCGTCTTCGCTGGCAAGCACCAGCGCCCGTTTGAGGCCCAGGTTTTGCAGCGCATGCGCGACCAGCTCCGTTTTGGAGCGGTCAAACACGCCCAGTACCTGGCGGTCGGCGCAGGCCGGGTTCGTCAGCGGCCCGAGCAGGTTGAACACGGTGCGGATGCCCAGCTCTCTGCGGGGCGCCGCTACGTGCTTCATCGATTGATGGTACGCCTGGGCGAACATGAAGCAGATGCCGGTCTCGTTCAAACAGCGGGCCGCCTGCTCGCCGTTGATCGTAATGTTGACGCCGAGCGCTTCAAGCACGTCGGCGCTGCCGCTTTTGCTCGACATCGCGCGGTTGCCGTGCTTTGCGACGCGGATGCCGCCGGCCGCCGCCACGAATGCAGCCGCCGTTGAAATGTTGAACGTATCCGCTCCGTCGCCGCCGGTTCCGCACGTATCCAGCAAGTTCGCCTGGGCTACGCGAACCTGCGTCGCCTTGCTGCGCATCGTCTCGGCAAAGCCGGTAATTTCATCCAGCGTCTCGCCCTTGATTCTCAGTGCCGTAAGCAGGCTGCCGATCTGGGCTTGCGTCGCCGCACCTTCCATAATTTCCGCCATGACAGTGCGCGCCTCAGCGCGATTCAGATGCCCGCCGCTCACAACTTTGGCAATTGCCGCCTGTACCGAAATATGCCCGTTCATACGCGTCCTCCTTCTCCCGATTCCCGCTTAGGAATTTACATAGTAATCTTTATTAATGTCGCTTACCGGTTTCGGCGCCGGGCTGAACATCGCCTCAGCCATGCGAATCGATTTCAAAAGCGCCTTCGCTTTGTTGACGGTCTCCTGGTACTCGCTCTCCGGCACGGAATCCCAGACGATGCCCGCTCCCGCCTGCACGTAAGCTTTGCCGTGTTTGAAAATGATCGTCCGGATCGTAATGCACGTATCCAGATTGCCGGAAAAGCCGAGATAGCCGATCGCTCCGGCATAAGCGCCGCGCGCTTCGGGCTCAAGCTCAGCGATGATTTCCATCGCTCTCAGCTTGGGTGCACCGGATACGGTCCCCGCCGGCAAGCAGGACAAGAAGGCGTCGAAGAAATCTTTATTTGGCGCGAGCTTGCCGGATACGTTGGAGACGATATGCATCACATGCGAGTATCGCTCGATATCCATGAACGTATCGCATTTGACCGAGCCGAACTCCGACACGCGGCCGATATCGTTGCGTCCGAGATCGACGAGCATCAAATGCTCGGCGCATTCTTTCTCGTCGGCGAGCAGCTCCCGTTCGAGCGCCAGATCCTCCTCCGGCGTCTTCCCTCTCGGCCTGGTGCCGGCAATCGGCCGCGTCTCGACTTTCTCCTCCTCGACGCGGACGAGAAGCTCCGGCGAAGTGCCGACTACGACTTCGTCGTCCATTTTCAGCACATACATGTACGGGGATGGGTTCATCGTGCGCAGCACGCGGTACACCTGAAGCGGCGAAACCGCCGTTTCGATTTCAAACCGCTGGGACAACACGACTTGGAAAATATCGCCGGCGCGAATATATTCCTTCGCTTTTTCCACATTGGCGATAAACTTCTCCTTCGTAATGTTGGAACGGATCTCGCCGAGTTCGGGCTCAGCGGCAATCGGATTGTGCGTCATCGTGTCCACGCTGAGCGGACGTTTGATTTTGTCGATCGTCACGTCGATCTTCGCGCAAGTTTCGTGGTAAGCTCTGACGATATCTTCTTCCGTGGCAAACTGCGGCACATGCACGTTCGCAATGACTTTGATCTGCTGCTTGAAGTGGTCGAATACGACTACCTGGTCGCAGAACATGAACTGGATGTCGTTCATTTGCAAATCGTCGATCCGGTGGGCCGGCAGGTTCTCGTAATATTGCAGCAGATCGTAGCCGAAAAATCCGACGGCGCCGCCCGTAAAACGCGGCAGATCGGGAAGCTGCGGGCTTGAAAAGGAGCGAAGATAAGCTTTGAGCACATCGATCGGCTTATCCGCCGTCACCTTCGTCTCCGCCGCCGTCTGCACTTCCGTTTGGCCATGCTTCGCCCGGATCATCAAAAACGGATCGCTGCCGATAAACGAATATCTCGCCCATTTTACGCCGCCCTCCACACTTTCCAGCAGAAAAGCGCGCGGTTCCGAGTACAGATGCTGAAAGACGCGAATCGGCGTTTCCGTATCGGCCAGCAAATTGCGGACTACGGGTATCAGATTATAATCCTTTGCCAGACGTATGACTTCTTGAATTTCCGGTGTGTACATGGTTTGGCATCCCCTTTCAATAAATCCCTGTTAAAATTCAGACTGCCCGAAAAACTCGATCGCGCGCACAACCCGCACTTTCGCACCGCTCCCGGCATGCGGTATTGCGCTTCATGACGGCGGTCGGTCGACCGCATGATCCGCCTGGCAACGCGGGAAAGCTTGCAAAAGCAAGACTACCGCAGAATTCCCTCGCTAAAGCTATCACATCTACCGGCAGTATGCAGAAAACCTGCAAAAGTGCAGCTTTTTGTCCGCAGATCCGCTTGCCTCGAAATATTCCTGCAAAACTGCAGGTTTTTCCCCCTAAACTCGCACCTTGAGCCGCAATGACCGAAAATTCCTGCACAATTGCAGGTTTTTCGCCAAAACAAGCTGCTTTTATGGAAAAAGCCTGCACTTTCGCAGGTTTTGCCAGGGGGCCGGGCCGGACGCGAGGTACCAGGTCGTCTACGAAACGGCCCTGACAGCGTGGCGAGACTTTCTCAACATTCTGAAAAGTTTCCCATCCTGTACAGCGAGTTGTTCGAAGCCAGTTTCGGCGCGGCAATGCTAATTGCGATCAGCCGATCCTCACTTTCAAAGCCGGCGGGGCGCGCCTGCTCCAGTCGTTGAAGCAACAGGCAAGCTCCCCAGGAACGGAGTCAAATAAAAAAACCTCTACCGAAGTAGAGGTGATCATGTTATAAGCAGAAAGGCAGCATGAATTGAATCAAAGAAAACAAGATTGCACCGGACGGGCAGACAATTCCCGCATCAAAAAAATCCGTATCCGGACTCCGGGTTCCACTTTGCATTCTCCACTCAACTTCGCTCAGCTCTACTATAACTATACTCGGCTCTACTCGCTACTTACTCAACTACAACCAATATACTACCACTTTTATTGGTTTGTCAATTTTACAATATCAGGACGAAGCGCTTGCGCCTCTTTCAAATAGACGTGGTTCATTTCGGACTGACTTTTAGTCGTATTCACCTGCACCATGAAGCGGATGCATCTGGGCAAGCTGTTTTCCACAGGAATTTCCAACGAGCACATGAGGGGAACGAGATCCCATCCTGCCATCGAACGAATGGCGCGCGCCGGAAAAGTCGCTGTAAGATCCTGCGTAACCGTAATGAATACGGAGCAAATCTCATCCGGTCTAAAATCGTTAGCTTCTATAATGGCATGAAGCAGCTCCGATGTTGCCGCTAAAATCTCTTGTTCTTCGTTGTGCTCCACTGTCGTCGCACCGCGAATTCCCCTGACGAACATAGACTAGCTCTCCCCTTTTAAATAATCCACAATTTGTCTGACCTGATCCACGGTCACGTCCTTGCGGATTTCCACCTTGCCGATTTCGGTCGGTATGATGTAGACCATCGTCCCTTCCTGGAACTTCTTGTCATGCATCATTGCGCTCATGATACTATCCGTATCCAAATGCGGTGGAATCTGTACAGGCAAACCGAATTTCAGAAACAAATTGCGCGTGATCGTATGGATGTCCTCGCTGTAACCGAATTGCTGAGCCAGCTTGGCCGCGCCGACCATACCGATGGATATGGCTTCCCCGTGAAGCAGCTCGCCGTATCCGGCCACAGCTTCCAAAGCATGTCCGATCGTATGTCCGAGATTAAGAATGGCGCGAAGATCGTTCTCCCGCTCATCCTGCGAGACGACGATGGCCTTGACTTTGCACCCTTGATACAGCGCATAGCCTAGCGCATCCGAGTCGAGGCCGAGCAGCTTGTCTGCGTTGTCGTCGCACCACTGGGTAAAAGCGGCGTCCCAGATCAAGCCGTGCTTGATCACTTCCGACAGCCCGGCCTTCACCTGGCGGTCGGGCAGCGTCAGCAGCGTGTCGAGGTCGAACAGGACAAGCTCAGGCTGGTGAAACGCGCCGATGATGTTCTTCGCCATCGGATGGTTCACGGCCACCTTGCCGCCGACACTGCTGTCGTGGGCAAGGATCGTCGTCGGGATCTGCACGAAGCGGATCCCGCGCATGAAGCTCGCCGCGGCGAAGCCGGCGAGGTCGCCGACCACGCCCCCTCCGAGGGCGACGATCGCGGATTTGCGATCGAGACCCGCCCGGAGGGCGGCCGAGACGATTCCCTCGAGCTGCGCGAGGGATTTGGACGTTTCGCCTGCGGGCACGACGCAGGCCTCGGCGGCATAGCCGCCCTCGCGGAGCCGCGTCATCACGCGCTCCAGGTGCAGCGGAGCCACTGCGTCGTCCGTGACGACGAGCAGCGGCGATTTGCGGCTCAGCTTATGCCGCTCGAACAGTTCGGCGATATCGCCGAGAATGCCTTGGCCGATATAGATAGGATAAGAGCGTTCTCCCAGATCGACGGTCAGCTCTCTCATCCTAGTAGCTCCCCACTTGCGCCAGGTAATTGTTCAGGTTCGCGCGGATCTCTTCCAGCGAATCTCCGCCGAATTTATCGAGGAACGCGTTCGCCACTTCCCACGCGATAACGTTCTCCATGATGACGCCGGCTGCCGGAACCGCACACGTATCGGAGCGTTCCACCTGGGCGGTGAACACTTCCTTCGTGTCGATATCCACGCTTTGCAGCGGCTTATACAGCGTAGAGATAGGCTTCATGACGCCGCGCACGACGATTTGCTCGCCCGTCGTCATTCCGCCCTCGAAGCCGCCTGCGCGGTTCGTAGCGCGGCGGAAGCCGCCTTCCGGCGTGTACAAAATTTCATCGTGCACATTGGAGCCTCTGCGCTCTGCGGCTTCGAAGCCGATGCCGAATTCAACGCCCTTGAAGGCTTGAATGGAAAGCACCGCCTGCGCGATTTTGCCGTCCAGCTTGCGGTCCCACTGCACGTGGCTGCCGAGTCCGACCGGCACGCCTTCGATGATCACTTCCACGATGCCGCCCAGCGTGTCGCCGTCATCTTTCGCTGCGTCGATGGCGGCGATCATTTTCGCTTCCGCGTCTTTATCCACGACGCGAACCGGCGATTCCTCCGTAAGCCGGATCAGCTCGTCGATCGGCAGTTCCTTGCGCTGAGCTTCAACGTCTCCGATGCGGATGACTTGCCCGGCTACTTTAATGCCGAATTCCGCAAGCAGTTGGCGGGCAACCGCGCCGGTCGCCACGCGCATCGTCGTTTCGCGGGCGCTGGAACGCTCCAAAATGTTGCGCAAATCTTTCTGATTGTATTTAAGGCCACCGTTCAAATCGGCGTGTCCCGGACGGGGACGGTTGACCCGGCGTTTGCCCTCGTTGTCCTCTTCCACAGGCTCGATGCCCATTACGGTCGTCCAATGCTTCCAATCGTTGTTCACGACAACGAGCGCGATCGGCGCGCCTGTCGTTTTGCCATGGCGTACGCCTCCGACAATGTCGGCGGTATCTTTTTCAATCTGCATCCGACGACCGCGGCCGTAGCCTTTTTGACGTCTATGTAATTGAAAGTTCAATTCATCGAAATTCAGGGTCACATTGCTCGGGAACCCCTCAATAATTGCCGTGAGCTGCGGACCGTGCGTTTCTCCAGCCGTCAAGTATCTCATTTTCCGTTTCCCCCTAAAGAGTTTTTCGAGAACAACCTGCTTCGCAAGCATTCCCGATCTCCTGACTCCTCCTTACGCGTCCGCCAAACACTTTAGCGCTTTGACGCGTAATTACCTTTTGTCATTATAGTATAGCTCTCCCCGTTTGGCAACCTGCCAAAGCTCCCGAAATGATACGAACCCATCGGCGGCTACCGTAACGGAACATCCCCGCGCAGCCGTCTGCATACAGCAAAAACACGCTTCATCAGGGAGAAAGCTTCTCTCTGCGAGGCGTGTCTATACGCGCTGCATCCGCATTTAACCGTGCATGTGCTGTTTTTGAATCACTCTCGGAATGTCGGCCATCTGCGGGTCGTTCATCAGCCCCATGAGCTGAATCGAATCGATGCCCAGTATTTGCGCGCACTCCTGAATCGTGATCATTCCCCTTCGGTAGGCGGTAATCACTTTTCTTTTGTCCATAAAGCCCCTCCTAAAAGTTTTCGCCCGGGAGTCTGTCGGCGGAGCTGCTTGTGTGCATACCGCCTGTACTGGGTTCACCCGCCAAACTCCAAGAAAACTTGCATCGTAAGCGCCGGCCGAGCGCTGCCTTGCTTTTGCAGAGCCGCCGCCGTAAGGATAAGTATTCTTAGTATAGGAAGATATGGAAAAAGTTATACCAGCCGCTGCCGAAGCTACCCCTTTTTACGGTAAAAGAACGTCTCCGCAGGTTCGAAATCGTATTGTCCCGGGGAGAAAATTTGCTCGGTAGAGCCGACAAACAGCAGCCCGCCCGGCTTCAGCGCCTTCGAAAACTTTTGATAGAGCACATGTTTCGCTTCTTCGGTAAAATAGATGATCACATTGCGGCACACGATCAGATCGAAGCCCGTGTCAAACGCATCGACAAGCAGGTTCTGCTTCTGAAATTTTATCGATCGTTTCAGCTCGTCCGAAACGCTGTACATGACCTGGTCCTGGCGGAAATATTTTTTGACGTACTTGTCCGGCACGTCGCGCAGCGAGCGATCGAGGTAGATGCCCTTGCGCGCTTTGTCCAGCGCTCCGTCGTCGATGTCCGTAGCTTGCAGATGAGTATCCGCAAGTGCGCCCTGCTCCGCTAAAATCATCGCCAGCGTATAAGGCTCTTCGCCTGTCGAGCACGCGGCGCTCCAAATTTTCAGGCGGCGGTTTTTGCGCAGCATCTCGGGAACGAACCGCTGCTCGACGAGCTCCCAGCGATTCGGGTTGCGCCAAAACTCCGATACGTTGATCGTCATTCTGTCGAGAAACTCATAGAACAGTTCCTTGTCCTTCATCATTGCATCGAAAAAAGCGACGAACGTGTTGTATCCGCGCTTCATCCGAAGCGTCGTCAGACGCCTTTTCATCTGCGCTTCTTTATACTGTGCAAGATCGATAGCCGTATAATCTTTGACTTTTTTTATAAAGAGGGAAAAATCCTGATCTTCCATGCTGTTCACCCGCCTTGACCATTTGCTGACTATAGGGATTCTGTAAAATAAAACAGAATTCCTGCAAATAACGACAAAGACTGTAAGACTCGCCTTGCCGAGCGCAAAAAAACCTGCAACTGCTTGGCCGTGTATAGCAAACTTGAATTCTTTTCATTCTGTGGGGCGACGTCTCCCGGTACGTGGTGTTGCGCTGCATGACGGCAGTTGATCGGCCACATGCCCAGAAACCACCCGCACGCCAGAGCCGGTCGCACAATCTGACTGGTTGCATGAAGAAAACCTGCAAAAGTACAGGAATTTGTGCCTTGATACGTTGGCAATGAAAAATTCCTGCAATTGTGCAGGCTTTTCAACGCAAATATGGGCTCAGAGTCTTTTTCACGGAAAATTCCTGCACTATCGCAGGCTTTTCGCTGAAATGACCCCTTTTCACGGAGAAAGCCTGCACTTTCGCAGGTTTTCTCTCTGCCAAGCCACCTTGTGCCCCCCACTTCAGCGCCGCAACCCGTGCAATTGTCGAAGAGAGGTTGCGCCACCACTGATGCCACTAGCCAGTCAGTATACTAACTATCTGATTGTTGCGGAATTTCTACGCGTTAATAGAGATGGGTCTCTCCAGTGTACGTTTTCTCAACAGCCTGACTTTTACAGGGTTTGCTGGGTTTGCTGGGTTTGCTGGGTTTGCTGGGTTTGCTGGGTTTGCTGGGTTTGCTGGGTTTGCTGGGTTTGCTGGGTTTGCTGGGTTTGCTGGGTTTGCTGGACTTGCAGGACTTGCGGGACTTGCAGAATTCGCAGGCGACCAAGCCACGCAGCAAAAAACAGCCCGCTGGCTTAAGCAGCAGGCTGTCTTATTCCGGAGACCGGCTCCGTGTTATGTATGTTTATATCAAATCCATGGACCGATCGCTTTGGCATACTCGCAGAGCTCGTTCGGGCTGAAAAAGTTGCCGATTTCGCGCTCCGCGCTGGCCGGGGAGTCCGATCCGTGGATCAGGTTCAAATTCGTATGTACGGCGAAATCTCCGCGAATAGTTCCGGGAAGAGCTTCCAGCGAGTTCGTTTTGCCGATCATCGTGCGAGACAGCGCTATAACCTGCTCGCCCTGCCAGACCATTGCAAAAACCGGGCCGGACGTAATAAAATTGACCAATCTTTCAAAAAAATCTTTACCTTTGTGCTCCGCGTAGTGATATTCCGCCTGCTCTCTCGTAATGACCATCAGCTTGCCGCCAATGAGATCAAAGCCCTTTTGCTCAAACCGCTTTACGATTTCGCCGATCAGCCCGCGCTGCACACCGTCAGGCTTCACCATTAAAAACGTTCTCTCCATGCATCATCGCCTCCTGATCATATTTACACGTACATCACTCTATAGTTTACACTTCTTGGAAGCATTTCTCAAATATATGATACGGGAACCGGTTAATAAGAACGATTGCCAATAAAATGCGCAACTTCGATAAGATCTTTTTTGGCTTGAATGTCGGGAAGCCGAACCAGCGCTGCGATCGCTTTGTCGATATATTTTTGCGCCAGCTCTTCGGCTTTGCGAATGCCTTCGCTGCCGCGAATGAGATCGAGAAAGCGGGTGACGTCCGTCTGCCCGTCCAACTGCTGAATCCTGTCCAGCTCCTGCAGCAGTTGCGGCTTAAGCAACGGATCCTGCAGCGCGAAAATGACGGGAATCGTAATGTTCCCCTGCTTGATATCGCTGCCCGGCGGCTTGCCTATTTGCTTCTCCGTTCCCGTCAAATCCAAAATATCGTCGCGGATCTGAAACGCCATGCCGACATTGTAGCCGAAAGCATAGAGCTTGTTGCTCGTCCAATCCTCGCTGTCGGCAGCCATCGCCCCGAGCTGGCAGCTGATGGCGATAAGCAGCGCCGTTTTGCGGCGGATCCGCAGCAAATAGTCGCGAACCGACTGCTCCGCATGGTAGAAGAAGCGGATTTGCTCCATTTCGCCGATCGACATTTCCACGATCGCCTTGGACATGACCTGATGCACGGCAGGCTTCCGGATTTGAGTAATGACGGTCAGTGCTTTGGCGAAAATATAGTCTCCCGTATACATCGCGATCCGGTTGTCCCACTTGGAACGGACCGTCAGCTGGCCCCGGCGCGTATTCGCATCATCGATCACGTCATCGTGCACAAGCGAAGCCATATGGATGAGCTCCAGCGATACGGCGACGTGTTTCATCGTTTGCAGCCTGTAGGTCCCGAATTCGCCGGACAACAGAACAATCGCGGGGCGAAGCCGCTTGCCCCCCGCTTTCAGCAGGTGCAGTGAGGTTTGTTTCAGCATCGCATGATCGGTATATACGCTTTCTTCCAGCTCTCTTTCGATCGAGGCGATGTCTTTTTTCTTTCTTGCATAAATATCCAATAGGTTTTTCATTCTGTCACCCGTGCTTTATCTTTCTCTGACCAAAGCTCAATCTTCGCCTGTTTCGGTAAAAAGCCAAGCTCATAGCAGTACTGATAATACAGCTGAAGGCCTTGCCATTGTTCCTGACCGAAATCGTAGCATAACGTATGAAAATAGTGATTCCAGTAGTCTTCCGTTCCGCCGACGCTCTCCCGGGCGTCCCGGATCATCGCTTCCGGCTGGCGGTGCGCCATTTCCTTGCTTTTTACAAACGCCGCGAACACTTCGGATACCAGCTCCGGATAGCGATCCACAGTATCCCTGCGGATCGCCCAGACGGCAAAAGACATCCATTGTCCGGTCCATTTCGCCCATTCTTGCCCAAGATCGGTAATCATATACTTGTCGTTCCGCCAGCTTTCCTTAATGGCGTCGTCGCCGATCAGGAGCGCTGCGTCCGAATCTTTGATCATCTCTTCCAGATTCGGGGCCGCATCGTGGTATTCCGGCTTGCCGCCGTAAAACTTTTCGATAATGACTTTCAACAGATTGACCGAGGTCGCCGATGTGGTCGGCAACGCAATGCGCCCGTTCGTAATTTCCCGCAGCGGCTTCTCGTGAAACAGCAGAATCGAATTGACGTCGCCGTAGGCGCTGACGGATAAATCGGGATAGAGCATGTAATGCTCGAACGACTCCCCGTAGGCGAATGACGAAATCGGCCCCATATCGATCTCGCCCGCGGCCATCGCCCGATTCAGAGAGGTGGGCACTTGTTCGATAATGTCGACCTCCCCGCTTGTCATCAGCTCGGGGAAATAATAGTAGATGGGCCAAACATTCGTATAGTCGATACGGCCGATTCTTATTTTAGCTTCCTGGTTGTTCATCGTTTTCTCCCCATCTTCGGTACAAGGAATGCTCAATGTCCATACTGTCCAGCACTTTGCCCACTAAAAAGTCGACTATTTCGCCGATCGAGCCGGGACGGTTGTAAAAAGCCGGCATCGCCGGAATAATACGCACGCCCATCTTCGACAAGGTGAGCATATTTTCAAGATGTATCGTATGCAGCGGCGTTTCCCTTGGCACCAAAATCAGTTTTCTTCCCTCTTTGAGCATCACGTCAGCCGTCCGCTCCAGCAAATTGTCGGAAGCGCCGTGAGCGATCCCCGATAATGTCCCCATCGAGCACGGGACGACGACCATCCCTTTCGTTCGAAAGGAGCCGCTGGCCACGGAAGCTCCGATATCGGCGATCGGATGATACGTATACGTTCCCGCAAACCCGCCGAAATGCTCCTGAAGCATTTCTTTCCGCTTGCCTGCGTTCCAATCCAGCTCATCGTGCAGAACTCTCCAGCCGGCTTCCGTAATCAACAGATGCACGTCCAAACCTTGCGCCAGCATCGCTTTACACAGTCTCACCCCATAGACCGCTCCGCTTGCGCCGGTTATCCCTACGACCCAGTTGCCGCTATTGCCGCTCATGGATGGTTGGAGACGACGACGTCCAGCAGCGTAAACGCGAATACGACTACGCTAAGCACACCGTTCATCGTGAAGAAGGCCGTATTCAGCTTGGATAAATCGTCGGGTGAGACCAGTCTGTGTTCTTTGTACAACAATACGTAAGCGATAACCAGTCCGATTAAATAAAACCAGCTGAGATGCGTCATGAAAAACAACGTGACCAAACCGACGGCCGTAAGCACATGCAGCACGCGAGCCGTCACCAGAGCCGCCTTGATCCCGAACCGGCCGGGCAGCGAATACAGTCCTTCCTTGCGGTCAAAATCCGTATCCTGGCACGCGTAGATGAGGTCGAAGCCGGCGCTCCAGCAGGCAACCGTCAAATAAAAGACGATCGACGACCAGGTGATATGACCGGTAACGGCCACCCACCCGCCGAGCGGCGCAAGTCCGAGCGTCAGGCCGAGAATGAAATGGCATGTCCACGTAAATCTTTTGGTGTAGGAGTAGAAAACAAGAAAAAACACTGCAATCGGCAGCAGTTTCATCGCTAAAGCGTTTAAATTGTAAGTTGCCCAAAACAGCAGCGCAAACGATAGAATGATATAGATGATTACTTGTCTGACCGATATCAAGCCTGCCGGAATGGCGCGGTTCGCCGTCCGCGGATTTTTTTTGTCGATCGCGCGGTCGATAACGCGGTTCAAAGCCATTGCGGCGGTTCTGGCTCCGACCATCGCCAGCGATATCCAAAGAATCTGCATCCAGGTCGGCAGATGCCCTGTCAGCACCACGGAGCCGAGTATCGCTCCCATGAAAGCGAACGGCAGCGCAAACAGCGAATGCTCGAATTTGATCATTTCCAAAAATACTTTTAGTTTTGTAAACATATCGTATTACACTCCCGAATTAGTTTTCCCCTTGGTGCCGATGTGCAGCGCCGCGATGCCGCCGGTCAGCGGGTAAGCTTGCACTTCCTGCAAACCCTGCTTGGCGAATATGGCAGCCAGCTCTTTATGATCGGGAAAATGAATTAATGATTCCGGCAGCCACTTGTACTGCTCGTAACTCTTGGCCAGCAGCTTGCCCAGAACGGGCAGCACGCGCTGAAAGTAAAAGTAGTAGATCGACTTAAAAGGCTGCCAAGTCGGCTTGGACAGTTCCAGCGACACGACCAGCCCGCCCGGCTTGACCACCCGCCGCATCTCGCGGATGACTTGCGCCAGATCGGGTACGTTGCGGAGCGCGAAGCCGATCGTCGCATAATCGAAGCTGTTGTCCTCGAAAGGGAGCGACATGGCGTTCCCGCGGATGAGGCGGATCTGCTTGTCCATCCCCAGCCGGCTGATTTTGTCCGCCCCGACGTCAAGCATTTGCTGGCTAAAATCAAGCCCTACCATCTCGCCGGTTCCGCTTGCCTGCGCCAGACTGATCGTCCAGTCGCACGTTCCGCAGCAGATATCGATCGCAGTAGAGCCTGGCTTAACTTGGATTTTGTTCATCGTGAACTTCCGCCACGCCTTATGCCGGCGAAAGCTCAAAATATCGTTCATCAAATCGTACTTCGGAGCGATCCGCTCAAACACGGAATGAACGAATTCCTCTTTGGATTTTGTCGTCATCAGGAAGGTCACCTCATATTTCTTCAAGCACTTTAGGTTTGGACAAAAACCGCAGGAACGGCTCCCCAATGTGAAACAGTTCACTTACGAGCTTATCGGAATCCAGCTGTGCGATCAACGTATGCAAATGCTTGACATTCGTTTCGAGCATTTGGTAAAGCTGCGATGAGACGTTATATTTATGCATCAGCAGGCGGATTTTGGCTTGATCCGTTTCTTCGGCATGAAGCTGGTTCCGCTCTTCCTTCGTGCCGTGCTGCAAAATGTGCCAGAATCCCCAGCTTCCGTGAAAATTAGCCGTCGTCTCGGCCCGGAAAATTTCTTCGGACAGCACTTCGCACTTCGTGTAGCCGTTTAAAATTTCCGGCCAGGCGCGGTCGTATACGCCCGCCATAAATTCCGAAAAAGACAAAAAAAGCTGAGACTTAATCTCCACCGAATGGTGAATATAATCTTCTGCCGTCATTTTGAACTGCTTCATTTTGGTATATACACTCATCTTCATCCGGTTCACATCGCAAATAGCGCCGGCCAGCTGCTTGATCGTATCGATATGGCCCGCCTGCGACAGAAGATGGTAAAATCGCGAGCTGAAATAATCGCCAGCCAGCACTTTGAGCTGCCGCGAACGCGCCGCCTTCTTCTCCTTCAGCTCATTTCCCGGAGACACTTGCTCATGCGTATCCAGCGCCAACTGCACGAGTGAGGTCGCCAGCGAATACAGTTCGCTTTCCCCGCTAAACTTCGTATTTCCGTTCAAAAAGGCAAACAGCAAACGTGTGCGAAGCTCCGGAAAATCCGGCAAATCGGTGTGAATCTGGATCATGTCATATTCCGTATATTGTTTGGCGATCTCTGGGATCCGAAAAGAATTCATTCAAAAGCCTCCGTAACCGTATGCAGTTGTGTCTCTATGCTCTCATCCAAGCAATTATATCATAACCCGCTATGAGAAGCACAATTAATTGTGATGACTCCCCATGCCTAAAGACAAGGGCTTCTCGGTTCATCGAGGATGGCAACCCGTTCCTCTCCCCGAAGGCTCCATCCGAGCCCAGTTCATGTTTAGGCGGTCGCTCGTTGCAAGATGTTAATTGCCGCGTTCACGTCTCGGTCTGCCACGTATCCGCAGTATGGACAGCGGTGGACGCGCTCTTTCAATTCTTTTTTAACTACTTCGCCGCACTTAGAGCATAGCTGTGACGTATTGCGGGGGTCAACTTGCTTCACGATTCTACCGGCACTTTCAGCCTTGTATTTCGTGAATCGGACAAGCTGATTCCATCCTGCGTCTGTGATGCTCTTTGCAAGCCTGTGATTCTTGACCATACCCAGCGCATTCAAGTCCTCGAAAGCAATCAACCCGTAACGGTTCACAAGGCTTCGGGAAAGTTTGTGCGCGTAATCCTTGCGCTGATTGGCGACATGCTCATGCAGACGCGACAGAACGCGCACAGCCTTCTTACGGCGGTTTGAGCCTTTCTTCTTGCGGCTTACTGCACGCTGAATACGCTTAAGCTGTCTCTCCCTATTACGCAAGCATTTCGGAGCGTCGAACGTCTCGCCATCTGATGTGATGGCAAGGTGTTTCAGTCCAAGATCAATTCCTACTTGGCTCTCATTTTGTGGTAGCGGAACCGTCTCGACTTCACAACTTAAGCAAACGTAATACTTGCCATTCTTCTGAATGACGGTGCAAGTCTTGATCCTGCCTTCGATGGGGCGGTGAAGCTTGATCTTAACGTCTCCGATCTTGGAAAGCTTAAGCTTGTTACCATTCAAAGCGTAACCGCCTTGCGGATAGGTGAAAGAATCGTATTGTGTCGCAGGTTTGAAGCGCGGGAATCCCGGCGTTTCCCCTTGCTTCACACGACGGAAGAAGGCTTGGAACGCTTTGTCTAGGCGTCCCGCAACGTCCTGCAATACTTGACTATGCACTTGCTTAAGCGCAGGGATATGTCGCTTACGCTCACCCAACGTATTCGCCTGATCGTAGTAATTTAAGCTCTTGCCTTCGCTCTTGTAAGCGTGGATACGTTCCTCAAGTAATCGATTGTACAGCAGACGACAACGTTCTAAAGTGAAGTCAATCGCCTTGCGCTGCTCTCGGTTTGGATACAGTCGGTATTTGTACGCTATGAGCATATGGTCACCGTTCCTTCTGCTCTTCGATGTACTTCTTAACCGTTTCGAGCGACACGCTTCCGACCGTGGCGACGAAATAGGAATTCGTCCACAGAGAAGGAAGTCGAGAAGATAGGTGCTTGTACTCCATGCGTAAAATGCGTGACGTATAGCCTTTCAGATGCTTTACGGCGCGATGAATGCCGAATTGCGGATCGCATTTAATGAGCAGGTGTACATGATCGGGCATTACTTCCATTTCCAGCAGCCCGACGCTAAGTTCCTGAGACTTTTCGCGGAATAGCTCTTTAAGCCGCTCGTCGATAGGCGAGACAAGAACTTTGCGGCGATACTTCGGACAGAATACAACGTGATATTTGCAATCAAAAACGACGTTATTGTTGCTGTCTATGTCTCTTGACATACTTTTCACCTCAAGAAAAGTATACCACAAACAATAGATAACTCCTAGATATCTATTAAAATGAAGGCAACTTACATCCTCATAGCTAAAGCAAGGGGTTTTACGTCGCATCCTATAAGGGGTAGCGCTGCTGCCATTTCGGGGTGTATGTGATGCGAAAACGGTTCGACAGCTGCTGTTCGAGCTGTACCTGGCTTAACTCGCTCGCCTTCTCCTTCATGTCTTTTCCGTGTTCGCGGTCCGCGACCATAGCCAGAACGAGCTGAGCCGACGAGCTTTCCACCGCCCCCGAATAGTCCATAACCCGTACCCATACTTGATTCACATTTTTCGTTCTGGCGTTCATCGTCTGCGCGATCGTATACAAGTCGCGGTACACTGCGGCGGCGTCCGCGTTTTTGGGAAGGCTCAGATCGATGAACAGGTTCGAATCGCTCAATTCCACTTTGCGGATCCGCAGCTGCAGCGGAACCTGAACGAGCAGATCGACCAGATTGCGGTCGGTCAGCTGTCCGGCGCGATGGCCGGACGACCACGCGTCGGATGTGCGGACGCCTGCCGACGGGTCCAGCTGCGGCAGCAGGGACAGGCCTAACGCCACAGCGCCCGAAATCCCCGCAGTGATCAAAATACGAGCCGTCCATTTCATGTACAAGGCACCCCCAGGCAATAGAGCTTATACACCATTGTACAATGAAAAAAAGCAGGCTATGCCTGCCGCAGCAAATTATTCACTCCTCGGTATCGACGACGCCGAATTTGGTCATAATGATCGCTTTCCCTCTTATCTTAACCGCCGAAGTGTGCTCCGTAAATTGGGCGATCATCACTTCGCCTTTGTCCAGCTTCTCCGTATGGCCAAACCGGGTTTCGTGTCCGCGGGTCAATCCGATTACATGAACCCCGTTGTCTTTGGCTTTGACGATAAAAAAATCGTTTCCGTTATTTGCTTCCATCTGCATTCCCCTCCGTTCCATGTCATGCGTGTTCATCTTGTTCCTATGATGCAAAAAAAGCTTCCGGAAGTCAACTCGATCGCCGCATTACGCCGAAGCGTTTTGGGAAACGGCGGCGGCTTTCTTCCCGTAAAACAGCTTGAATTTGGCCGGAATCACCTTGTTGGAAACCGTAGCAATGAGCAAATCGGCCAGTTTGACAGTGCCGTATGCGAACAGCATGCCGGCTATAACGTCGATCAGCCAATGAATTTGCAAATACAACGTCGAAAAAATAATCGAGCTGCAATACGCGACCATCATCGTTTTGAAAATACGGTCTTTCTCGCGCAGTGCCAGCAGCAGCATCGCGAACGAGATCGACGTGTGCATGCTCGGAAAGCAGTTCATCACCGCGACCAGCAGTTCGTTGTTGTCTACAAAAGTTCTGTGAAGCAAATCAGGCTGCCCGTTCACATACCAAACCTCATGGAGCAAAATCAGGTTATAAAAAGGCAATATGAGCGGAAACTGCAGCATGTGCCCGGAGAGCGCATAAGAAATCATTTTTTTGATGCTCCGCGTCCAAAAGCTGCGAACGATGCAAATCCAGAGCGACAGCACAAAGCCGTAGTTATAAATCCACACCATGGCCTTATCCAGAAACGGATTGGCGATCCATCTGGCCCATCCGCCGGTATTCAATGGAATCGCATTCATATATGCGTCCCAATGCCACGGATGACGGTTGTTTTCAAACATCCAATTCGCTATTCTCCACCAAAAGCTGTTGCCCGAACCGTAAAAGTAATAAAAAACGCCGAGCAGCGGAATGCCGAAAACGAAAAACTTTTTCCAATCCACATCGATCTGGTCCTTGCGGACGCCGAGCAGACAGATGAACAGCAAAATCCAGCATTCCGTGCTCCAGTTCCCAACGGTTCCGATCCGCCAGATCAAAAAGATCGATAAAATAATGCCGTACATCGTCCAATCCTGAGCCTTTGCCAGCTCATTTAATCGAAGCTTGTTCAATGCTGCTCCCCCTTTCCCCACAAACCGTGACAGAACCTTGCGAAGCGCAGTCCGCTTGTTGTACGGGGACCCCCTGAGTCAAAAAAGAAAAAGACATCGGCATGACGATGTCTTTCCCATGGTCGGAGTAACACGATTCGAACGTGCGACCTCACCCACCCCAAGGGTGCGCGCTACCAGGCTGCGCCATACCCCGAAAGCGAAAATAGCTGCTTATTTATTTTCTTTTGTAATTATAGTTGGACTGTTCAAAAATGTAAAGGTTATTTTAATGCAAAACAGGTAAAAATAAATAAAGCCGATAGCCAGCAATATGCGGCTACGGCTTCGTGCTTGATATGATGAAAAATCATATGTAAGACTTGCAATTATTGAATCCCGTCTCTAAGCGCTTTGCCAGGTTTGAAAGCTGGAATTTTGCTAGCAGGGATTTCAATTTCATCACCAGTCTGCGGGTTGCGTCCCTTACGAGCGGAACGTTCACGAACTTCGAAATTGCCGAATCCTACAAGTTGAACTTTATCTCCACTTTGCAGCGCTTCGGAAATTGCGTCAAAAACAGCGTCAACCGCTTTAGTCGCATCTTTCTTGGAAAGCTCGGAGGTTTCAGCAACCTTGTTAATCAATTCAGATTTATTCATGCCATTCACCTCCCCCCCAAAAATACTCACTTCCATTTACTTCCTGTTTTCACCGTTTCGTCAGAAAATATACATGATCGTACGAAAAATCGTTGATTTTATTAGGGAAAACGAATTCCCCCTAGCAGACGAATAAATTTATAGTAATACACCGGGGCGGCAATTTCAAGTGCCGTTTTGCTTGACGGGCGTTGGATTACGATAAAAATCGACAAAAAACACTCTTTCGAGTGTTTTTTGGTGTATGATTTCACATTCCTGCGAAAATTTTACAAAATGATCGCGATGAGACCGCCGGATCCTTCGTTAATGATCCGCCCAAGCGTCTCCTGCAGCTTGTAGCGCGCATTATCCGGCATCATGGCGAGCTTGCCCTGAATGCCTTCGCGCACGATGGAGTGAAGCGATCGGCCGAAAATGTCGGATTCCCATATTTTGAGCGGGTTATCCTCAAAGTCCTGCATCAGATAGCGGACAAGCTCCTCGCTCTGCTTCTCCGTCCCGATGATCGGCGAAAATTCGGATTCGACATCCACACGAATCATATGAATGGATGGCGCGGTCGCTTTCAGACGGACGCCGAACCTGGAGCCTTGACGGATCAGTTCGGGCTCGTCGAGCGCCATTTCCGCCAGCGTCGGCGGCGCAATGCCGTAGCCGGTCGTTTTGACCATTTCCAGCGCTTCGGCGAATTGGTCGTACTCGCGCTTGGCATGCGTGAAATCCTGCATCAGTTGGAGCAGGTGATCCTTGCCGCGGATTTCCACGCCGACGACCTCTTGCAAGATGCGGTCATACAGCTCATCCGGCGCTTGGAGGTCGATTTCGGCCACGCCCTGGCCCATGTTCATATCGGCCAAAGCGGCCTTTTCGATAAAGTCATATTCGGCGAACTGGCTGACCACCCGATCCACGTCGCGCAGGCGTCGGATGTCCTGCACCGTATCGCGTACGGAGTTCTCGAAGCGGCCGCGCAGCCAGTGATTTTCGCCCAGAACCATGACCCAGCTCGGCAGGTTGACGTTTACTTCATGCACAGGGAACTCGTAGAGCACCTCGCGGAGCACCGAGACCATTTCCTCTTCTCCCGCATTCGCCACGCTCATCGTGACGACAGGCACGTCATAGCGGCTTTGCAGCTCGCTCCGCAGCTCCAGCGCAGGCTCGCCCGTAGGCTTTTGCGAGTTAATAATGACGATGAACGGCTTGCCGACTTCTTTCAGTTCGTTGATGACTCTCTCTTCGGCCAGTACGTAAGAAGACCGGGGAATATCGGAAATCGTGCCGTCGGTCGTGACGACCACGCCGAGCGTCGAATGTTCCTGAATGACTTTGCGCGTTCCGATTTCAGCCGCTTCCTGAAACGGAATCGGTTCGTCGAACCATGGCGTATTGATCATCCGCGGTCCGTTTTCATCCTCGTAGCCTTTGGCGCCATCGACTGCATAGCCGACACAATCAACCAGCCGAACGTTAACGTTCAGCCCTTCCGCAACCGAGATTTGAACCGCTGTATTCGGTACGAATTTCGGCTCCGTTGTCATAATCGTGCGGCCGGCAGCGCTCTGCGGGAGTTCATCGGTAGCCCGGATCCTATCCGCTTCGCTTTGAATGTTGGGGAGCACTACAGATTCCACAAAACGTTTGATAAAGGTTGATTTTCCTGTCCGGACTGCGCCGACAACCCCCAGGTAAATATCCCCTCCCGTCCGTTCTGCAATGTCCTTAAAGATATCCACTTTCTCCAAGAGAATCCCTCCTACAGTTTGGTCGTCAACTGACTACTCGGCAGTAACCATTGACTACTCGTACATTCATTTGGACTAGTAAGAAATATATGTACTTTCGATAGAAATATGATAGATGTCCGCTATCTTTTTTTGCGGGCGCCTATTTCCGAAAAGCACATCATGCTTTCCCTGCCATGCTAAAGAACCTCTGAATGAATATATGAGAGACAGCTCTTTGATATTCTGAAAAAAATTAAGGACCATCCATGGGAGTCTGTCCGATGGACTCAGTAGAAGGCATACTTATGCAAAATGACAGACCTTGTGCAGCTTAAGCGGCATAAAGTCCGTCATTATTAAAAGTAAGTTTGTCGGAAAGACACCTAACCCAGGGCATTAGAATGACGAAAGGGCCGTCCCCGTAATAAGGGAGGGGGTGAGCGGGCTAACAGCAGAGACGGCGATTTGCCCGTTTCGGCAAGCGGATCGACAGCCTGAGCCTGGACCGCGAAGCCCGGTTCGATGGCTTAGCGCGATTGACAGGGCCATAAGCCCGGTTCGATTGCTTAGCTCGATTGCCGGGCCGCGAAGCCCGGTTCGATGGCTTAGCCCGATTGCCGGGCCGCGAAGCCCGGTTCGATGGCTTAGCCCGATTGCCGGGCCGCGAAGCCCGGTTCGATGGCTTAGCCCGATTGCCGGGCCGCGAAGCCCGGTTCGAAAGCCTAACTCAGCTGCCTGAATCGAAAAGCCTGCAAAAGTACAGGAATTTTCTGCAGAAGTGGCTCGTTTTCGGGAAAAGCCTGCGAAAGTGCAGGAATTATCGGCCAAAATGGAGTCCAAACCCGATTCGCAGCGAAAAAACTGTACTTTTGCAGGAATATTTCCCCGTAAGCGTATCTGCGAGAAAAAAACTGTACTTTTGCAGGCTTTCTGCGTAATTTCTATTTGCTCGTGAGATGACAGCTCGGCGGACTCGTTTTTTCACAGGCTTGCTGAGCACTGCCTCGATGCTCTAGCGGAGTACTGTCTCGCAATAACTCCACGCTGCACCTGCTCAGCTCCGCCGCACTCCTTGCGCGCCCCCACGCTGCGCCTGCCCTAGCTCCGCCGCACTCCTTGCGCGACTCCACGCTGCACCTGCTCGGCTCCGCCGCACTCCTTGCGCGACTCCACGCTGCGCCTGCTCAGCTCCGCCGCACTCCTTGCGCGACTCCACGCTGCGCCTGCTCAGCTCCGCCGCACTCCTTGACCGCCTCCACGCTGCGCCTACTCGCCTCCACGCTGCGCCTACTCGGCTCCGCAAGCAGCCCGAACGCCGCTAACGGATCAGCCTGCGAGCAAAGCTAATTATCGGATGGAAGCGGCTGGTTGTCTTTCCAATAGTAAGGATAGCTTTTGGCGGGTACAAAATAGGAGCTGGCTACGAGCAAATCGCGCAAATCCTGCTCGGGCGCAAGCGAGTTTTGCATCGCCTTGTCCTGGATCAGCTTCATGATGTCCGGCGCATAGTCGATCGCCACCGTACCGGAAACTTTATCCAGCATGTAGTTGACATAACTTTGTCTATTAAACGCCGATTTGATTTCCGGAGATTTCATGCCCAGCTTCTCAAAATCGACATAAACGAACGCTTCATCGATGGCGATGCCGGCGGGCAGCTGTCCGTTATGCTTTACTTTATAGGCGTCCACTTTGGCCTGCACGTCGGCTACGCTTTGAAACGCCAATAGATCGATCAGCTTCACTTCCGGCTTCGTTTCCGCATTGACGAGCACATACATAAAAATGCCGCCCTTTTCAAAGGCGTTGGCCGGGACGCTGCTCAAATAGTTCATTTTTTGCAGCTTGCCGAAATCGACGACATATTTCTCATAAAGCGGCGTGCTCATATCACTGTTTTTGATCGGCAGAACGCCCGTCTTCTCATGGAACTTGTCAATTGCCTGCTGAACGACCGTAATGAATTCGCCGGGATTGATTTTATTTTCCTGACGCAGCTCTTTCGGATAAGCACAGCCGCTTAACAGGACGAGCAGGCAGAGGCATAGGACGTACAATTTCAGCTGCCGGGGTATGAGATAAGTTTTCAACGCGGAATCATCCTTTTTAAAATAAATCTTCTTCCTCCCGCTGCCTGGCAAGCTGTGCGCGAATCGCCGCCTTCAGCGGATCTTCCGGAACGATGACCTGCACGGGGCCGGTTACGCGCGCCTGGCAGGCAAGCCGGAATCCTTCGTCGGCCTGTGCGCCGAGCTTCAGCCGCTCGTTCTGATTCATCGGGGCCAGGCCGCCCGCATCGGCCACTTTTACTTTGCACATCAGACAGGCGGCTTTGGCCCCGCAGCGCGTGCGGATGTTGACGCGGGCCCTGCGGCCTGCATCCAGCAAAGTTGTGCCGGGGCGCACCCCGATTTTTTTGTCGTCAGGCCAAAAATGCACTTCGCAAAGCGCCATCGCTATTCCCTTCTTTTTGACCGAAAATCGGATTATAATTGGCAGTCCAGCAGCATTTCCAGCCGGCGCAGCATCGGAATGCCCCAGTTGTTGCGGGCCAGCAAATCCTGAAGCGCCGGAAAATGCTCGCCGGGCTTCTGCTGCATAGCCTCGGCAATGCGCTCGTAGCGGTCGGGACGGCCGCGCAGCACATTGAACAGCAGCTCATGGGCGAGCGGCATGACTTTGACCGTACTCTCGCCGATGCATACCTCCGTGCTGTGGCGATCCCAAAAATAAGCCGCTTCGATCCGATAGGACGAATCCAGCGCGTGAACGCGGAAGGAACCTACCAATTCGACCGCATTGTCTTCAATTTGATAGTGACTAAGAATAGAAGCATAGATCGGAGTTTCGCTGTATAACGGCTGGTCCGTAGCATAGATGCGCAAAGCTTCGTGCACCCGGTCCACCTCTTCCTGATCGATATACAGATCCAGATCCCTCGGATCTCTCTCCAGCTTAATGCCGTGCAAAAGCAGCCCGCAACTGCCTCCGACGAGCCATTTCGCAGCCTGCGGCTCCAGCCGCCGGTAAATCGTATTTAAACCGCTGCAGAGCGGCTCTGATAAAAACAAGGGGCCCCACACCTTTCCGTATGTATGCTATGATGTTAAAAATATGGTTTGTGCGTGACGGAAATATCCCCATTTTGCCGAATCGCGCATTGACAGGCCAACCGGAAGCCTTGCTCCAGTTCTTCAGGCTCCAGGCGCAGTTCCTCCGCTTCGGTCGGCGGGGCCAGCAGTTCCCTTCCCGCTGCGACGTAGCACCGACATCTGGCGCATGTCCCCCGCGTGCACGAGAAGCCCCAGTCCACTTGATGTTTCAAAGCAAGATCCAGAATCGTCATTCCGGTATCGGTTTCAACTTTGGTTTGGCCTTTGCGAGTTTTAAGCTCCAGCATCCTTTCAACCCTCCACGCAGTCTACAGCATTGAAAGCAGCATGTACACCATAATCGGAATAAAAAGCAAAAAAGCGATGATCGACAAAATGGCGCGGACAGCGCCCTTCGTACGCGTTCTTGCAAACGAAATCAATAAGGAAGCGAAAACCATAAGTCCGATGGCGACAAACGACGCCCACATTTTATCCAAACCTGACATTCCCATTGCTCCTAATGTTAAATTTGCAAATTCAGCACTAATTATAGCATAAGCCGAAAAAAAATAAACCTTGACGGTCAGAGCCGCTCAAGGTTTTACGCTGCAAGCCATCTGTTTTTGCAAAATCATCCGCCTGCTCTTCGATATGAAATCAGCCGCAGGGGAAGCGCCTCTATCACTTATTTTTCCCAAGCATCATTTGCATCAATTCCTGCATGTTGTTCGTGTCCAGCTTGCTGCTTTTTACGGCCTGGATAATTTCCTTCATCGTCTCTTCCGAAACTTTGACGTTGACCAGTCCGGAAATCTGTTTGATCAGCTGGCGAAGCTGGGCTTCGCTAGTCATCGTCGAAGGTTTTACGCCGCTTGCTATTTTTTGGATATCTTTAGGAGTAACGGATTTACCCGTTCTTTTCTTGACCACGTTCAAAACGTCTTTGGACAGATCTCGATTCGTCACAATTGCCGCCTCCCTATTCCTGAGATCATTAAACTATCTAAGGTATAGTATGAAAGCAGGCTATGTATGGTGTAGGCTACCCCAACCATTTTGTCGCCGAGGAGCTGGCGATTTCTTCGATTTCATGCGTTTTGACGCGCCCCATCAAATCTTGCGCCGCCAATTTGGGCGACTTCCCTTCGAACAAAACGTGATGCAGCTCATCCGTAATCGGCATCGTCACCCGGTAGCGGCGGGACAGCTCGTAGGCCGCCTTGGTCGTCTTCACACCTTCAACGACCATGCCCATTTCTGCGAGCACTTCATCCAGCGGCGCGCCCTGCGCGAGCTTGTATCCGGCCCGCCAGTTGCGGCTGTGCTTGCTCGTGCAGGTGACGATCAGATCGCCGATGCCCGCAAGCCCGGCGAACGTCTGCGGATTCGCCCCCATCGCTGTGCCGAGCCGGGCAATTTCTGCGAGGCCCCGCGTAAGCAGCGCCGCCTTGGCGTTATCGCCGAAGCCGAGGCCGTCGGTAAGACCGGCGCCCAGCGCGATAATATTTTTCAATGCGCCGCCGACTTCGACGCCTTCGACGTCAGGATTCGTATATACGCGGAAATACGCGTTCATCAGCAAATCCTGGGCCGCTTCCGCCGCCGCCACCTCACGGGCCGCAACGACGACGGTCGTCGGACATTTGCAGATGACCTCTTCGGCATGGCTCGGCCCGGACAAAACGACGAGCCGATTGGCGTCGAAATCAGGCAGCTCATCGGCGATGACCTCCGTCATCCGCTTGAGCGTGCCTGCTTCGAATCCTTTGGTCGCATGGAGGAGCAGCGCATCGCTTTTCAAATACGGGCGAATGCGCGAGGCTACCTCCCGCATGCCGGACGAAGGCACGACCATCACGATGGCGTCGGCATCCTGAACGGCCTCCTGCAGCGAATTCGTCGCAACGATAAGCGGCGACAATTCGATATCATTCAGAAAGCGGCTGTTGCGGTGCTCTTCATTGATTTCGCGGACCTGCTGCTCGCTGCGCGACCACAGCAGCACCTGCTTCCCGTTATCCGCCAGCACGGAAGCGAGAGCCGTCCCCCAGCTTCCGGCGACGAGTACCGAAACTTTATTCGACAATATGGATGCCTCCTTAACCGGCTAAATTCAGTATCGGTCAGGCCCGCTTCGAGCCCAATTTGTTCTCCTTGCCTTGAATCAGCTTGACGATATTCGTGCGATGGCGAATAAAGGCAAATACGCAAAGCAAAATGCTGATCCACAAGATCGGCAGCGGCCGGTCCATCCCCCAAATTAAAAATGGTAAAAGTGCTGTAAGAATAAGGGAACCGAGCGAGACAAATCTTGTTATGGCAATGATGACGATAGCGGTAATTCCGGCGATCAAGGTAGGGATGAAGCACAGCGTAGCCATCACGCCGATCGTGGTCGCGATGCCCTTGCCGCCGCGAAATCCGAAGTAGACCGGCCAGTTATGGCCGACGATGGCGGCAAGCCCGCACAGCACGCGAATCCATATTTCGTCCGGCGCCGCCCAAATGCCGAACATGACAGCCGCGACGCCTTTGAGCCCATCCAGCAGCAGGACCATGATGGCCGGGCCTTTGCCGAGCACGCGCAGCGTGTTCGTCGCGCCCGCGTTGCCGCTGCCGTGCTTGCGGATATCGATGCCCTTGAACCATTTTCCAAACAAATAGCTGAAACTGACAGACCCTAACAAATATCCCGCAACTATAGCTATGATCGAATACAAGCTCAATTCCCCCTACTCGTCATCCGACGATTTTCTGCGGCTCAATATGCGAATCGGAGTTCCCTCGAAGCCGAAAGCCGCCCGTATCTTGTTGTCCAGATAACGCTCGTACGAGAAATGCATCAGCTCGGGCTCGTTCACGAAAAGCACGAAAACAGGAGGCTTCACCGCAACCTGTGTCGCGTAATTGATGCGCAGGCGCTTGCCTTTGTCGGTCGGCGGCGGGTTGTAGGCTACCGCATCGGAGACGACATCGTTCAAGACGTGCGTCTGCACGCGAAGCGCATGATTCTCCGCTACCTGCACGACGACCGGCAGCAGCTTGTGCAGCCTTTGCGTCGTTTTGGCAGAGACGAATACGACAGGCGCGTACGTCATGAACAGGAAATGATCGCGAATCTTTTGCGTGAACTGGTGCATCGTTTTGTCGTCTTTTTCCACGATATCCCATTTGTTCACGACGAAAATGGCCGCTTTGCCGGCTTCGTGCGCATAACCGGCGATATGTTTGTCCTGCTCGATAATGCCCTCCTGACCGTCGATGACGACGAGGACGACATCCGCGCGCTCAATCGCCTTCATGGCCCGCATCACGCTGTACTTTTCCGTGTTTTCGTAAACTTTGCCGCGCTTGCGCATGCCCGCCGTATCGATGATGACGTACTTTTGCCCGTCCCGCTCAAAAGGCGAATCGATCGCATCGCGCGTCGTTCCGGCCACATCGCTGACGATAACCCGCTCTTCGCCGAGAATAGCGTTGGTGAGCGACGATTTGCCGACGTTCGGGCGCCCGATAAGCGCAAACTTGATCACTTCTTCGCCATACTCCTCTTCCGCCGCCGACGGGAAATGGGAGCACGCCGCTTCCAGCAAGTCGCCGATTCCGATTCCGTGGGAGCCGGAAATGCCGATGGGATCGCCGAACCCCAGGCTGTAAAACTCGTAAATTTCGTCCTGCCGCTGCAAATTATCCACTTTATTAACCGCAAGCACGATCGGCTTCTTCGAACGGAACAAAAGCTGGGCGACTTCCTCGTCGGACGGAGTGACGCCGGCTTTGGCGTCCACCATGAAAATAATGACGTCGGCTTCCTCAATCGCCAGCTCCGCCTGCACGCGGACCGATTTCAAAATGGCGTCATCGCCGTCGATTTCGATACCTCCCGTATCGATGACGCTGAACGGCTGATTCTGCCATTCGCCGACTCCATACAAACGGTCACGCGTAACCCCCGGTTTATCTTCCACAATCGCAAGCCGGTCTCCGACAATACGATTAAAAATTGTCGATTTGCCGACGTTGGGACGTCCTACAATCGCAATAACAGGTCTGGCCACTTATTGTTCACTCCCTAGTGTTGTTCGCCACAAAAACTGGCTTCGCAAGCGTCAACTTCATTTTGCTTTTGGAAAAATTCACAACTTACATCATAACAAAAAAGACACGGCTTGGCTAATACCAAATGAGATGCGCTCATTCGGGCAGGCTTTTCTTCCGCATGACTCAGAAGTGCCTTACCAAGATCATCGTGCCGTTTTTCAAATCGTGAGCCGTTGCGTTCAATATTTTTTCCAATAAAAATGAAACTTTTTCCTGTTCTTCGGGGCTGTCCACGATAAAAATCGGCGCGCCGCCCCCCACCCGATCATGCTCCATGCTGATAACTGCAAGTATTTGCGACATCGACATCCTTCTCAAGCCTCCTTCCGTTGATTGACGCCGGCTTCGGAAGGCTTGCGCACCGCGCTTTCCAGCACAGGAACGCGATTCAGGGCGGTCAGCAATTTGTCCGCATCCTTCTCTTGCGGCAGCAGCAGGAGCGCCAGCGTACCGTCGTTAATATTCAGTTTCGCCATCGGAACCAGAGAAGGCTCGCCATCGTCGCGGTATACGCCGAACAGCGTGGAGATATCGTGCAAAATAGCTTGCCGCTGCCCCAAATTCGCCAGCGTAACGCGGCTGTTGCGGTTTTTCGGCTTCAGGTGATAACCGAGCGCGTGTTCCTGAATCAGCTTGCGGCTGCTTTCAAGGCCGACGTTCATAATGTAAATGGAGCCGACGAACAGGTCCGGCCCATCCAGGCGAACCGGCGCCTGCTCGATATGAGCGATCGATGACAAATTTTTGCCGGATTTCAAATAGTTCGACAGCCATATGGTAACGATCCCTGCCAATGCCCCCCAGTACCAGTCAAATATAATGCTGAACAGCGAGGCGGCAAAAGCGGAAAAAATGACGAGATAGTTCCTGCCCTCAAACACCATGGCGATTCCTTCGATGTAGGATACTCCTCTGGGAACGAGCTCCAGCTCGTCGATTTTGGACAAGCTTTGCCTCTCCATGTTGCGTACATCGCGAAACTGCTGCGCCGCAAGCGACAAAAACGTAACGGCCGTATAGTTTTTTTCCAGCAGCGCCGGAACCGCGACCGCCCCCAGAGCCGCCGCGATCACGCCGAGCGAGATGTGAATGATTTTTCCGTGCGGGTAAGTCGGATACTGCCGATAATCGGTGCGCAGCATGTTCATCCGGGATAAAATGCCGAAGATGACACCTATGACGACACCTGTCGTGTAGCGGTTCGCATGGATCCACTCGATCACTTTTTCCATCCTCCTTTTCGTTCCAAGACAGCCTGAAACCCGCTGTAAACTTGCTGCACCACAACGGTCAATACACGCGCCGCAAAAACCGCAAGCCACCATTGATCCTGAAAACCGGTGCCGCCGATCCGGTGAATGCCATTCCACGTATGAATGCTTGTCTGATACAGCTCGCCCAGCAGGCAGCCGATGGAAAGCCCCGCAATTTGCTGCAGTTCGCTGCGCTGAATGACCGTGACCGCGAAAGCCAGAAACAAAGCCGTATCCCACCCGGGATTGCCGACAATGAGTATCGGGTCCATCACCAGCAGCTGCTGGATCAGGAAGTGAAAGGAACCCAGCAGCAGTCCGATGGAAAGCAGGTGCAGCTTCTGGATGAAGCCCCGAGTCGCAAAAAGGATGCCTATGCTGACCAAAGCGATTCCCGCATACACCGCATACATTTGCACATGGCCCCATGTAATGACGATTCGCGAGCCAACGAGCCAAGCCATAAAAAAAAGAAGTATTCCCTTGTACGATATACTTCTTAAAAAAATCTCCTTCCAGCCGCTGACAACCAAAATCAGCGCAATGCAGAGGAGAATGAGCGAAAGATAGCCGGAATTCATGTCGTTACCCACCCTGCGGAACTTCGGGCCTCCGGACGCATCGGTCCGGAAGCTCCGTCTGAACCTTAGTATGGCAAAAAACAAATTATTTACTCCGGGTTCCTCTTTCTGCATATTCGGTTGTTGAAATGCCGCGCGCCCTGCACCACTCGGCCGTTTCGCCGGATATGACGGCTGGGCGGTCCCACAGCTCCCTGACCGTGCGGGCGCCGAGCGCCGTCATGATCAGGACGAGCCCATCGTGCAGCTCGCCGGCAAAACGGTGCAGCGCATCCGCTCCTTCGGTGCGCAGCACCTTCAGGAAGGCGCCGGCCATCCCGACGGCGGAGGCGCCGAGAACGAGCGCTTTGACCGCTTGCAAAGCGTTCGTAATGCCCCCCGAGGCGATGACCGAGCCGCGGGGATACACTTGCAGAGCTTCGAGCAGCGCGACGCTCGTCGGGCTTCCCCAATCGTTCAGCCAATCCAGCGCCGATGAACGCCGTGCATTCTCGATCGCGGCAAAATTCGTGCCGCCGGTCCCGCCGACATCGAGGATGCGCACGCCGATGTTATGCAGCTCCCTGGCGTTCTCCCCCAGGATGCCGAAGCCGACCTCTTTGACGATCACCGGCACTCCGGCCTGCCGGACAATCGCTTCAATGCGGCGCAGCATGCCGGTAAAGCTGCGGTCGCCTTCAGGCATGATCAGCTCCTGCATGACGTTCAAATGAATTTGCAGCGCATCCGCTTCGATCATGTGCACGGCGCGCAGCGCTTGCTCCACGGTCGCTTCGCTGCCTAAATTGGCGAAAATGACGCCGGCCGGGTTTTCGCGGCGCACCACCTGATAGCTGGATGCCATCCCGCTATCCTTAATCGCGGACATTTGCGAGCCTACGGCCATCGCCAGCCCCTTCTCCCGGGCGACGATCGACAGCTCGCGGTTAATGATTTCCGTCTCCTTAGCGCCGCCGGTCATCGCATTAATTAAAATCGGCGAGCTCAGATTGAGTTCGCCGATTTGAGTCGTTAATGCAATTTGATCCGTCGAAGTCTCAGGCAGACAATTGTGCACGAGCTTAACGTCCGACAAGCCCTGCTTGCCGGATTGGCCGAGCTCCAGCGCATAATGGACATGCTCCATTTTGCGTGAAACACGCATGTTGAGTCCTCCTAAGTGCTTTCTGCCGGAAAGCTTTCATCGAATCGCTTATTTGAACTTGGAAAGCTTGTCGCCGAAACGCTCGCCGAGCGTCAGGGAAAGACCTTGATTGCTGAGCGAAACGTTCTCGTTGCCGGCAATCTCTTTTTGATGGCTTGCGCTGTTGCCGCGGTCGCGGTCGGCGCGAGGCTGTCTTTCTCTTTCCGGTTTCGCGGATGCCGCAGGAGCTTCAGGAGCTTCTTCGGTCTCTTTGATGCTTAAGCTTACGCGCTTTTCAGCGGCGTTGATTTCAAGAATTTTCACTTGAACTTCCTGGCCCTCTTTCAATACTTCGTGAGGAGTGCCGATGTGACGGTGAGCAATTTGGGAAATGTGCACCAAACCTTCTACGCCCGGAGCAACCTCAACGAACGCGCCGAAAGATGCAAGGCGTTTTACAGTGCCGGAAACGATGTCTCCCGCTTTGAATTCGCGCTCCACTTTGGACCAAGGACCTTCTTGCGTCGCTTTGATGCTGAGGCTGATTTTTTCGTTGGCCGGATCGAGTTTGAGCACTTGAACTTTGACTTTATCGCCTTCTTTGACAACGTCGGAAGCTTGCTCGACATGGTGCCAAGCCATCTCGGAAATATGTACAAGTCCGTCGATGCCGCCGATATCGATAAATGCGCCGAACTGCGTCAAGCGTTGAACCGTGCCGTCCAGCACTTGTCCCACTTGGAGCCCTTCGATGATTTTCTTTTTGTTCGCTTCGAATTCTTCGTCCAGAACATCTTTCTGGGACAGAATCACTTTGTTTTTCTCGCGGTCGATCTCTTTCACGCGAAGGCGAAGCGTACGTCCTTTGTAGTCGCTGAAATCTTCAACGAAATGACGCTCAACCATGGAAGCCGGTACGAAGCCGCGAACGCCGACGTTGACTACGAGTCCGCCTTTTACCACTTCGGCTACGGCAGCTTCGATAATTTCGCCTTTTTCCAGCTGGCCTTGCAGCGTTTCCCACGCTTTTTCGCTATCGATGGCGCGTTTGGAAAGAACAAGTGTTTCTTTCGCATCATTGATCGATACGATTCTCAGTTCGACTTCCTGACCGATTTGTACCGCTTGGCTTGCGTCTTCAACGGTTACGGAAGAAAGCTCGCGCACAGGAATAACGCCGTCGTATTTATAACCGATATCAACGAACGCTTGGTCCGCATCCACTTTCACGATTTTACCTTTAACCGTAGCGCCTTTTTTCAGAACGGCTACGTTGTTCAGCGCTTGTTCGGCTTCAGCCTGGGATACGGCTGTTTCCTCCACCTCTTGAACTTCTTGTACCTCCTGGGATTGATCTTGCACTTTTACTTCTTCTGACATTGGTTAGTCCTCCTCATTCAACACTTACAATAATAGTTTATAAGTCACAAAGCATCGGCAAGCGAGCTTCTGCTCTGTATCAAACAAAAAATTCCATTCGCTTAAGAATAGTATAATTCCAAGCTTTCAATTCCATACATCGCGCTCAGCCTTTATTGTGCGACGCGTGCAGGGCGCGAATTTCTTTCATGATCAATTCGGTAGCTTGTTCCAGATCATCGGAGCTCGCTGCCGCAAAAGGGCTCAGATCGACCGGTTTCCCGTAGACGATCTTCATGGCGCGAAACGGCTTGTATTCGCCGATGATCGCTACCGGCACTACGGCTGCGCCCGATTTCAACGCAAGGCTGGCTGCGCCTTTCTTGCCCATTCCTCCGGCGTTGCTGCGGCTGCCTTCCGGGAAAATCCCCATGACGCCGCCGTCCTTCAGCAATTGGATCGCCAGGCGAATCGATTCTTTGCTGACGCCGCCCCGTTTCACGGGAAAAGCTCCCACTTTGCTGATGGCCGTGCCTAATACCGGAATATCGAAGAGCTCGGCTTTCGCCATGAAGTACACCATGCGCTTTAGCGGCGACCCGAGTAATGGAGGGTCCCACAAGCTGGTATGGTTGGCGCACAGGACAACCGCGCCCTGGGCAGGGACGTTGTCCGTTCCAATCGCGCGAAGGCGGAAAAGCAGGCCGAATATGACTCGAAACATCGCTCTGCCGATGCGGTAAAGCATCTTATTTGCCACCTCCGACTTTGTCTTTGCAAAGCCCCAAAATCCCGTCAACGACTTCATCTATCGTCATCGATGTACTATCCATAAGAATAGCGTCGGGAGCCCGTTTAAGCGGCGAAATCGCTCTTTCCTGATCCAGTTGGTCGCGGCGCGCAATATCCTGCTCCAATTGCTCGAGCGTCAGCGTACCGGAACCGCTGTCCTGCATTTCTTTGAAACGCCGCTCCGCACGCTCTTTGACGCTGGCCGTAAGGAATATTTTGAGTTCAGCGTCCGGTATGACATGGGTGCCGATATCTCTGCCGTCCATGACAACGCCTTTGGATACCGCCATTTGCTTCTGCATGGCTACAAGCAGTTCCCGGATGGCGCCGATGCTGGCGATCTGGGAAACATGATCCGTAATGGAAGTCGTGCGGATCTCGCGGGTCACGTCCGTGCCGTCCACTAGCACCTGTTGTCCGTCGGAACCGGGCACCAGCACGATGTTCATGCGATTCGCCAAAGCAATGACTTCCTTTTCTTGGTGAGGAAGCAGCCCTTCCTGCTGTACCTTCCACGTTACTGCCCGATACATGGCCCCGGTATCCACGTAAACAAAACCAAGCACGCCTGCGACAAGCCGTGCGATGGTGCTTTTGCCGGCTCCGGCGGGGCCATCTATGGCAATATTGAACTTTTCCAAGCTGCGGCTCCTCCTAACAATACCTTACGAACAAAAAAGCAGGCACTGCCTGCTAATGATGAAAATTATACCACACCCAAAAACCATATGCAAAACTAGAATCACTCGCCGCCGGTTTGCCGGCCTATCGGATACGGTTTGCCTTCCAAAGGATCGACTCTCGTAAAATGCTTGCGTACGTACGGAATGTGCAGCAGCGATTGCGCGCACAGCAGCAGAACGAAAAAAACGAGCGTCAGCCGGATTAACGCCTTCTCCACCTTGGTGGAAAAGACGATGAACAGCCGCTCGTAATCCGGATCTTCTTGATCCGATTTCATGGAATCACCCGCTTGTTATTGGCATTTTGCATCGTAGTATGCCCAGGCGCGGCGATTCTATGCATTATCTTTTGCGGAATTCCATCTGTCTTTCAAAGCAGAACCGGATCAGCTTTTGCCGGTCGCGGTCGACGATTTCGACAAATCTTACCATGGCGAGCTGCCGGCCGCTTTCCAGCTCTTTGATGCGGACGATTTCGCCCTTGAGCGGAATGTGCTCGATGCTTCCGTTTTTGAACGGCACCAGCACCCAACAGGAGATCTGCATATTGACCCCGATCGGTACGTGAGCGTCGCAAATAAAGGAAATGCCGCCTCCGCTCACATCGTCGGTCAGCGCGGTAAACTGGATTTGCTCGGATATCCGGACGGCCACTTCCAGCTCTGCAAGCACGCGCAGAAAGCTGCGCCGCTGAACTTGGGTGATCGCCTCCGGCTCCGGCTTTTTCAGCTCGACCAAGCGGATGACATCTTCGCTGGAACCTGTAACGGTAGTGGTGAAATAGTTTTTCACGCCGTCGCTGCCCAGAAAATAAGTGCTCAGTTCATCGCCTGTGTACAATTTTTTGAATCTGCCGGTCGTCTCGTTCAGCGGAACTTCGATAACAATAGTCGTATCCGAAATGTCGGCAATTCTCGACTTGTATTCGATCTTGGATTCCTCTTCGTCAATAGAATTGATCTGCATATGTAAAATTTGGTTAACCTTAGGAAACAAAGCCTGCACCTCCAACGCATTTTATGTCAAAATCTGCTTCTTAAGCACTACATCTCTGATTATAACATGACAACCGATTTTAGAAAGCAAATAAAAAAATCACCCTGCGGGTGACAAACGAATACATCCGTCGGAAAATGAACGACCGGCATCTCCGGCATGGTGAGAAAAAGCTGTGAATGACCACCGGTACCTGCCATTCGCAGACAACATGCAAAAAAAGGACCTCAGTAATGCGCGTAAAATCTGCAAAAATCAGGCAGTTGCTGGAACCCGCCCGCAAAGCCAGATGGCCTGGCTGCCTACATCCCCCGCGTCGGAGGGGATAGCCGCAATCTGCCTGGCTGTGCGAAGAAAGCCTGCTAAAGTCAGGCTCCCCATAACCCACGCGTCAGAGGCGATAACCTCAATACGCCTAGCTGCACGAAGAAAACCTGCTAAAGTCAGCCTCCCCCCACGTCAGAGGCGATACCCCCAATTTGCCTAGTTGCACAAAAAAAACCTGCAAAAATACATGAATTTGCGTCCTCAATTACTGGCTACGAACAATTCCTGCAAAAGTGCAGGCTTTTTACCGAATACATGGACTCAGATTCATTTTCAGCAAAAATTCCTGTACTTTTGCAGGTTTTTCGCCATTATAAGCCAATTCCGCAGAAAAAAACTGCACTTTCGCAGGTTTTTACCCTACCATCCTGCTTCCTGCCCAGTTGCGCACTTCCACGACCTATGCCGTTGCCCCGATAGGCGTTAGATAATTGCGCGATACCTCTTTCATAACGCCGAGCCGCACGATGTTCATCAAATCTTCCGCTTGCCAAAATCCGAGCATATATAAAATCTATATATGCAAAAAAGAAAGCGGGAATAGCCCCCGCTTTCCTTGAACGCTTATATTGATTTGGCCGCCGCGACCGTCTGCTCCGGCCGGATCGTCTCGATTTTTTCCTCGGTTCCGGTATCTCCGTTGACGTAGACGCGGTACGTGTTGCCTCTCATTTTGCCGATAAATTCATGGCACAGCACTTCCTGGTCGAGCTCATTCTTGATGACGGCCAGCGAGTGGCCGGACATTTGCATGTGCGGGCTCAACGTTTTGCGCGCTTCTTCCTCGGTCACTTTCGGCTTGCCGATCATGCGCTGTTTGTGTCCGAAAAGGTAATCGGTCGCATGAACGCCCGTCACTTCCAGATTGTCGAGCGCAACAGTGACGCTCACTTGCTCCGGATAGATCAGCACGTCATCCTGACGCTTGGCGAATATGATGTTCGCATGATTCTGGTATTGATCGTAGCTGACTGCGCTCATATCCTTATAGTCGTGCTGATCCAGGAACTCGTTTGCCGCGTCGCGCGCTTGCCGCAAATCGTACTTCCTTTCATTCACAGTCCGCGGCTTCATGAAGTACACGAGATGGCCGCCCTTTTTCGTGTAGTCCAGGTGAATATCGTTTTCCCGGCCGTCTCCGCCGGGCACGATGACGCTGAAGCTTTGATATTCGGGAGCGCTGCCGCCGTTTTCGACCACCTGAATTTTGGAGGTATCCTTGTGTCCCAAATACTGCGCGGCTTTCTGCTTGATCTCCTCGGCGGTCATCTGTTTGCCGGAGAGCGTGTTGACGTCGTTTTTTTGCAAAATGTTCAAGCTGCCGGGTCCCCAGTTAAGCTCCGGATAAGCTCCCACTTTTTTGTCCACGGTAGTAAAGCCGTCGATGATGGCGTTGTCGCGAACCTCTTTTTGCGAGATCAGGGCGGTTTCCACGTCCATCCAGCGCAAATTTTTGGTCATCACTTTATCCTGCACGCCCCGCAGTTCCTTCGTAATTTCGTTCGAATGGTCGTACAAAGTGTTCAGCGTCTTCATCTCATCTTCCGTCAAAGGCTGCTTCGTCATATCGCGGACAGACATCCGATAGGAGAAGTTGGCCATATTCGCCAGGAAATCCCCCGTTTTGTTAAACGGCAGCAGCGAGAGCGGCAGCTGGTTGATATCGCTTTGCGCCTGGCTGGTCAATCTCCATACATTGACAAGACCTTTCCTGTAGGACGGTTCGGAGGTAGAATTGACCGCCAGCGTGTTTCCAAGCTCGGTATGCAGCTTGTCCACATGAAAGGAAAGATCGTGAAACGCGCGCTGGTACTGATTTTCCGCTTTGATCAAAATCGTGTTTTTCTCCTGATGCTCCAAGTAGCCCCAGACTCCGGCACCGATTAATGCAAGCAAGAGGAACGGGAACAAAACCATACTTAATCTTTTGTACATAACCGCTTCCATTCTCCTTTCATTTCCGCCAAACTTGCCGTTAGTTTCTGCCCGGAAATGAAGGTTTATACATCCGAAATTACTTTACGGAGAATGGTTTCGAGACGCTAAGCGGGACTGCCCGAAAATGAAAAAAGAGGCCGATTCCATAAGAATCGCCTCTCCTAATCGTCGGTCTCCACGTCGAAATCGTGCTCATTGCTGCAAATGCATTGACGGAATCCCGTTTCGATCTTGCCCTTTTCTTTTTTGCCTTTCAAAACGAATCTTTCGCCGCACTGTTTGCAGCGGATCGTCACTTTGACTCTCGTTTCGGACATGTGCACCCTCCCGGCAATGGCGGAACATTCAACCATACGTCTGTTTATGTCCATTATGGCCAAATTCAGTGCATTTTAATCTTTTCGTCGCGGGAAGCGATCCTCATCGGAGAATGGGCGTTCGCTTTATTCACGCGCCACAGCGTGCGTATCCACAGGTACGTCATCACCGGGATCATGATCCAAACCCAGTACGTTTTGGCCACAAGCAAAATGTAATCGAACACGCCGTGCCATAAAATCGGAAAAAGCAGCGAGTACCACATATACGTTTGCGTTTTGTGCGGCGTAAACTTCGCTTTGCCCAAGTAATAGCCCATCATCACTCCGAATAGCGCATGCCCGGACACAGGAAGCAAAGCGCGAACCATCAACGCGCTGAACGACGACGCGTTCAGGAACGCGTATATAATGTTCTCCAGCGTCGCATACCCCAAGCTGACGGCCACCGCATACACGATGCCGTCATACGGTTCGTCGAACGAGGCATGGCGGTAAATCAAATGATACAAAACGAACCATTTCAGGAACTCTTCAATGCCGCCGGACAAAAAGAAAGCGGTCGTAATGTTGCCATTCCCGATCTCTTCAATAAACGCTCGCTGCAGCACCATAGTCGGATACACAAGTAGCACGCCGAAAATAAACATGCGGACGACCAAATGAATCGGCTCAGTTTCGTAGCGGTCTTTAAGATAAAAATAGGCAAGCAGGGAGAGACCCGGTGCGATAGCTGCCAACAAAATAGACAGTACTTGCATGTATAACTCCCCTTCTGCTTCGTTTTTGCGCGGCCGCCTGCTAGACCCACCCTCTGAACCGGGAGGCTTCGGCCATTTTGCGGACGCCTACCATATAGGCGGCCAGCCGCATGTCGACACCGCGCGTGCTATGAACATTATAGACATTTTCAAAGGACTTTTCCATGACATTTTGCAGCCTGGCATGAACTTCATCTTCCGTCCAGTAATATCCCTGATTATTTTGCACCCATTCGAAATAAGAAACGATGACGCCTCCGCTGCTGGCCAAAACGTCTGGGACGATCAGCACGCCTTTGTCCGTCAATATTTGCGTCGCTTCCAGGGTCGTCGGCCCGTTCGCCGCTTCCACCACGATGCTTGCCTTGATGCGGTCCGCATTGTCGCTCGTCAACTGGTTCTCGATCGCCGCGGGAACGAGGATGTCGCAATCCTGCTCCAAAATTTCCCGGTTCGTGAGCGTATTTTTGAACAGCTTGGTCACCGTGCCGAACGAATCCCGGCGGTCAAGCAAATATTCGATATCGAGACCGTTCGGGTCATACAAAGCCCCGTGCACATCGGAGATGCCGATAACTTTGGCTCCCGCCTCGTGCATGAATTTGGCCAAATAGCTGCCGGCGTTGCCGAAGCCTTGAATGATGACCCGGGCGCCCTGCAGCGCGATATTTTTTTTCTGCAAGGCCTTGTCGATCATGATCGTAACGCCTTTGGCGGTGGCCGTTTCCCGCCCATGGGAGCCCCCCAGCACCAGCGGCTTGCCCGTTATGAACCCTGGAGCGTCGAACTCCCGGATCCGGCTGTATTCATCCATCATCCAGGCCATGATCTGCGAATTCGTCATCACATCGGGCGCCGGAATATCTTTGGACGGCCCGACCAATTGACTGATCGCTCTGACATACCCCCGGCTGAGCCGCTCCAGCTCGCGAAAAGACATGTCCCGCGGGTCGCAAATGATGCCGCCTTTACCCCCGCCGTACGGGAGGTCCGAAATGCCGCATTTCAGGCTCATCCAGATCGAGAGCGCCTTTACCTCGTCTTCCGTCACATCCGGGTGAAAGCGCACGCCGCCCTTCGTCGGGCCGACAGCGTCATTATGCTGCGCCCTGTAGCCTGTGAACACCTTCACCTTGCCGTCATCCATGCGGATCGGAATCCGCACGGTCAACACGCGCAAAGGTTCTTTGAGCAGTTCATACATTTCATCGGAGTAGCCCAGACGTCTGAGCGCTTCGTGAATGACGGTTTGCGTCGATTCCAGCACATTCAAATTTTCGGTATGAGCCATAGGGACCCCCTCATGGTCGAGTTATTCGGTAAACAATGCCTGATCGTTATGGAAAAATACAGGCAGGAAGCCAAGCGTGCCGTTTCTGTTTTTCGTCAGTTCCAGAGACAGCGGCTGCACGTGATTTTCTTTCAAACCTTTTTGCTTCAAAATCATGACGACATCGGCGGAAGCCTGCACGCCTTCAGGCACATGTTCTTGCCCGGATTCCAGCGCGGATGCGGCGATGATCGGACTGTTCCACTCGCGAGACCACTGCTTAAGCGTGTAGGCGATAGCCGCCTGCTGCTGCTGCCAAGTCAATCCGGCCAATTGCTTGCCTACAGGTATGCGCTGCAGATGATCGATGAAGACGACCGGCTCTTTGCCGGCGATGACGGCAATCCGTTCGATCGAAGCCGCCACCTGATCAAGGCTCGTGTCCATCGTGCATTCCAGCGTCCAGAGCGTCCTGCTGATTTTGCCGTACTGCTTGTTGGCTTCGGCGACTTGATCCGGGTCCGCTTTGCCTCCCAGCACTTTCTGCGGGGCGATCCCGATAATTCTCGCGATGCTGCGGGCCCACAGCTCAAAATTGGTCATATCCCAGGAAACAAAAATAACCGGCGTTTGCTGCAGTGCGATATGGTCCGCCATTTGCTTCAGCAGCATGCTTTTGCCGATCGCCCCGGTGCCGGCCAGCAAGTAGAGACCGGCTCCGAAGCCGCCGAACAAAATCGTGTCCAGCTTGGCAAACCCGGAACTGATGCCCGAAACTTGGCCCCGGAAGCGCTTCATATACTCTTCCAAATAAACGGTGCTGTTTTTGATATCGGGCGCGACGGGCGCCAGCATCGTTTCTTCCACGGCCTCGTTCACCAGCTTGACGAACGCTTCCGCAGGATTTTGCGCCCGCACGAACAAATCGTTAATATCCCGGATCGTTTCCGGCAAATTAACAATATATGTTTCCTTAGCATGTTCGCTTAACAAAGATTCTATGCGGGTGGACTCCCTTCTCCCCGTCTCGTCGTTCCCCATGCAAATGTAAACCCTTTTATTCGCAAAGAGTTGAACGTGATAGTCTTTGAACACGGCGAAATCGGGCACGCATACGGCCGGCAGCCGCGCTTGAGTCAGCATCATCACGTCGAAAATGCCGTTGCAAAGCACGACTTCGTCCGATTCCCGAAGCACTTCATAGTTAAACAGAAACTGATCCACACCGTACAAAGGCTTGTACTTCGGCTCCCTGTGGTCGATCGAGCGTCCGATCAAGTCGACGACCTCACCGTCATAATTGCGAATCGGCACGATAACGCGGTTCTCGAAATAGCCGGCCAATTGATTTTGATCCACATAGAAGCCGATTTTCCCGATTTCAAAACCGATGCCGAACTGCCCGACAGTTTCCTCTGAAATCCCTCTTTTTTGCAAATAAAAATACGCTTCTTCCCGCAATTGCTTTTGATAATAGGATAACAGCTTATCCAAATCAACGGCAGCAGGAGTAGGCGCAATTTGTTTTCGTTCCGATCCAGCCATCTGCAGCGCCCCCAGTTGTTCAACATAAAAAGCACCTTGCAAAAACGAATGTTTTTGAAGATGCTTGTTTCATAACGATTCGAAAAAATGTTACCGGAAATGGTGACACAGCACTTTCACGGCGTCGTCAGCGATAATTACTTTTCCATATTCCTCCAAAATAGCTTGCGTTACCGACGCTGCTTCCCCAAATTCGGAAAGTACGGCAATCAAAGCTTGATATTTGGAATCTTCCAGCTCTACAGGCTCCAATTGCAAAATGTATCTTTCTTTATATGCATACAAGCTTCCGCCTTCCATCAGAAGCGGATTGATAATCTTCGCAACGCGCAGCAAGTCTTCGAAATCGCGAAATGCGTACGAGATCAGATCGCTCTGTTCGAGCGTCACTTCCATTTCATACACTTCGTCAGCCTCATGATCCTCATAGGAATCCGAGTTCGCGTACAAGTCAAGCTTGCCTCTAGTCACGATGACTACCATTCCTTGTGCAGGAAGCGCAAACACCTCGACTGCAAGCGGACCGGACGGATCGAATCCCAGCTCGGAATAAGCCTGATCCATCATTTCGCTAAAAAGCTCATGTACTTTTGGAATTTCCCTCCACATATCGTCTTTTTGAATCCCGCGTTCAGTTAAGTCATCGAATGTTAGGAAAATCCGTATCTTATCCTGACTTAAGCGTTCAATTTTCATGATAGGATCCTCCTCGGAGCTTTCCGACTGGAAAGCCAGCATCGTCAGCGATATCGTTTTTTTTGAAAAAAAGCCGCCATCGCAAGCGTGTGGTCTGCTCTCGTTAAAACAGAATATGAGCGAAAATAAAAAAAGGTGAGTGCGAAACGTTAAATTGGACATGCGGCCCTTAACGTTTTCAATTTCCATGTTAACATTTTTTGATGAGAAATGCACGCGAAAGATAAGTATAAATGAAAAAGCACAGCCGGCCCCGTGGGTTCCCTAACTGTGCGCAGGATGTATGTTTTATTGAACGGCCGCCGTATTTTCCTTGTTTTGTTCCAATATTTGATTGACCGTAGCTTTCAGCGACGAATCTTCATTGACAATTTTTCCGACCTGATGCAGTCCGTCCGCAGCGCCGCCGCCCATAGCTGCCATATTGGCACCCATATTGGCAGCCGATTTTTTAAACGTTTTGTTCGCCAAAGTATTTTTTGCTTTCCCCATCGCCTTGCCCATCGTTTCGCCGGAAGAGCTGAATGCGGAGAACAGCATCGATTTGTTTCTGCGGCTCAAATACATGACGGCCGCCGCGCCCGCAATGCCGCCGAGCAGGAATGTACCCAATCTCAATCTCATTATAATCCCTCCGAAAAAGTAGTATGAATCATAAATAGCTTGTTCGAATCGGAAGGCGGGCATACGCGCTGCGGGCAGGAAATCAAAGGCGATTGCAGCCGGAAAATGTGATAATATAGAGTTGGACATCAATCAGGATCGAGGGAGATTATAAGCATGAAACCATTAAGTCTAGTTTGCATCAGCGCCTGTCTGCTGCTCGGCGGATGCGGTCCGCAAAATGCCGGGCCGGCCCCTGCCAGCAGCAGCAACGTTGCCGCGGCGACGGCCGCACCGACAGCTTCGCCGAGCGCGACGCCGTCACCGACTCCGAGCCCCACGCCTGCGGCAGCGACAGAGCCTCCCGATCAGCAGGTAAAAAAAGAGTATCATATGAACAAAAACTATGATATCGTCCCCAACGATCCGAACGGCAACAAAAAAGTCGTGCTTTTAACGTTCGACGACGGCCCGAAAGAGAAAGAAATGAACGAAGGTCTCATTAATACGCTAAAGAAGCATAACGCCAAAGCGATCTTCTTCATGAACGGCTACCGCATCAAGCAAAAACTGGAGCTTGTGAAGCTGGTGCATGACAGCGGGCAAATTATCGGCAATCATTCCTGGGATCACATCGAATTGAACAAACAAACGGATGCCAAAATCGATCAGCAGATCGATGACGTTCAAAATATCGTCAAGGAGCTTACCGGCGAGGCCCCGCACTTTTTCAGACCTCCCTTCGGCCTTGGCAACGATTATCTCAAAAACAAAATCAAAAATGCCGGCATCCTCTACATGACTTGGTCCAACGGCTCGCTGGACTGGGAAATGACGACGAAGAAAAACGATCCGGACAAAGTGGTCGACAATGTTTTGAAACAGCTGCATCCCGGCAGCAACATTTTGATGCATGAGCTTCCCTGGACCGTCTCGGTTCTCGATTCGCTCCTGACGAAACTGGAGGAAAAAGGGTATTCTTTCGTAGACCCTCGGGCCATCGAGCTCGAGATGAGATAGACCTCCGCGCGCATAGCGAAGGGGCCGGCCCGCAGTCATGATCGATGACTTGCGGGCCGGCCCCTTCGGCGTTTAATAATTGATAACTACGGTGCGTGTGCTGTCGACGTAGCTGACTTTGGCCCCGAGCGTCTCGGACAGCAGCCTGACGGGAATCATTGTCGTATTCTGAACAAGCTGCGCCGGCGAATCGGTCTCGTGCTCCGTTCCGTTCAGCGAATAGGCACCGCGCGTCGTATAAAAAACGATCGTCTTATCTTTCTTTTTGTAAATCGCCGCTTTCTGCTGATCGTCCCACGTTACTTCCGCTCCCAGCGCCGCGGCAAGATCCCTGATATACAAGTAAGACGTTCCGTCCTCGATATAAGGCCGCTGCTTCATCGGGAATGAAACCATGTCAAGCTTATAGGCGCTGTCGTTAAGCCCGAAAGTGACCGTATGCGTGCGGTTCAGGCCGAAATTGGCCATTTGCGACGTATAGGCGACGGCATCCTGATGAAGCTTGAGCACTCCCAGGCCGTCAAGCGGCTCGGTTCTAAACGTCCATTCCTTCTCGAACGTCTTGGTCGTGCCGTCATCCAGCTCGGCATTCAGCTTGATCTTGGCCGTGTAGCTCGTATCGAGCTGCAGCGGCTTGGACGGAAGCAAAATAACGCCCGTGTCCAAATGATCGTCATTATCCGGGGTATTCACCAGCAGATTGACGGTCTTGCCGTTCTCATCCTTAAGCTGGGAATCGACCAGGCTTACTTTTTTAACGTTCGATCCGTTGACCGTCGCCATGATCGGATATCCGACCGGATAATCCGTCTGCGGATGGCCTCGAAGCGGGTCCGGCACCTCGTGGCCGCCGAACGAAGTCGGAACGTATACGTCGTTGCCCGCCGGCGATACGGCCAGTTCGGGCAGTCCGCCGTCGGTATAGCCGAATTCGATGACCTGGTAGTCCCCCTTCTTGTATATCCCGATCTCTTTGAGGCCGGGAACCATGAACGGCGATCGGTGGTAAGGCGCATCGAATAAGCTGTCGACCGCTTGCACCAACGTCACCCGGTTGTAGGATACATCCTCGCCGCCGGAGGTCGCATATCCGACATACTGCAGCCGGTCCGCCAGCTTTTGCCCGAAATAGCCGGGAAGCGACGGGTCCTCGTCATGCAGCGAAACGGACGTGCGTACGGCATCGACTTTGTTTTGATCCAAATATTCCGCATGCTTTTGGGCGGCCATATTGAGCGCACTGCTGAATTTGACCGTAGTCAGGCCGAGCTTGGCCCGATAATCGTTGATCGCTTTTAAGCCTTGCTGCTGCTCCGCGGTCGTTGTGCTTGAAAGAACCGTCGCATTAGGCATGATCGTAAAACTCCAATCAAGGGTGGCCGGTTGATAGCCGGACAATGAAAATACGAATCTCGCGGAATAATTCCCCGGCGCCAGATCCGCATCCGGATGATACGTATACGTGTCAGCGTCCGGATCGAAGGTAACGCTTTTTTCCTGACCGTTCAAGTAAAAATGATAGCTGTCCGCTTTCTTGCTTTCGCCCAGCTTGACTTCCGCTCCGATATCAGGGCGCGCCAGCCCGACATTTCCCTTGGGAAAAGTCCCATATTCGTAAGACAAGGCGTATGAAGTTTTGGCGGTGGCTAACAGGCCCGAAACTGCCAGACAGACGATCAGACTCATTTTTACGAGCCAGCCGATGCTCCTTGCTTTCCTCATTGGACTGCTCCTTTCTGGTAACAAAAAAAGAAACTATGAATCTATCATAGCTTCTTCCGTATCATCATACAAACTTTGCGGGTTTGGAAGTTTCAGGAATAACGAATTCCCCAGACGGTCAAACCGATAACCAGCATAACGAACAGCCACAACAAAGTGAGATAAAAGATTCGCGTCCATTTCCCCCTCTCCGAGGGGTGGACCGCTTTTCTAGGCGGTAAGTATGTATCATCGTCTTCCTGTGCGCGGTCAGCGTCAGCTGCCGGCATCGGGGTTCGATTGCGGGCGTTCATTCGCTCTCGTCATCCTCCTTGCTGTATCGCAGTATGCAGCCCATCACGAAATCAATGACGAAATGTGCGATAATCGGCGTCCATAAACTGCCCGTCTGCTCATAAATCCAGCCCAACCCGTAGCTGATGCTGAACACCATCCCCGTCATCAGCCAGTGCTGCAAGTAACGGATATGGATGGCGGCGAACAAAATGCTTGTCCAATATGGTCCCCAGGCGTATTGAATCGCTCCGCGGAACAATATTTCCTCGCAAATTGCGACAATGATCGAAATGAGTGCGATATGCCAAAGCGGCCGATTGCCGAAAAGCATCTGGTTAATTCCGCCGTCGTCGGTCACTTCCTTGGGAACCCATCTGGATATGAGCAGGTCGCCGCCGAGCACCGCCAGAGCGAACAAAACGCCCCAAAGCGGAATGGCCCAGCCGGATTGAAAATGAAACATGGAAAAGAATTGATGATTGCTCTGAAAAAATATAATGATCAATCCGATAATAATAGTTAGAAGCTGGGTTATGTACAGATTGAGCAGCAGCGTCCGGTCATTTAACTCGTGTAAATCAACTTTGCCGAAGCGGATATTTTTAAAATCGAATTTTTTCATGAAGCTGCCTCTTTCCCTCGCATATTCCCTTTTCCACATATTTCTCCTATACTGAGTTAAAAGAAAAAGAGAGAATAAGGAGCCTGATTATGGATAAGCGCCTGACCCGCACAGATTATTTATTTGCACTGATGTTCATCTTTATGCTCGTATGCATTATGGGCGCTTTTTTTTACGGCCTCAAGGTCGGCCAGCAAAAATCAGACCAAAAGTATGAAAAAATATTGCACGGCAATGAAGCGGTCCAGGAACCCGGAGCGTACGACCAGCAAGTACTGGTTTCCTATTACCATACCATCTTTTTGCCGTTTAGGGAATTTCAGAACAAATGGTTCGAACAGCTCAATCAAATCGAGCTCGGCAGCTCGACGGTCGATTCCTCCGCAGTCATGAAAGAGCTGTCCAAGCTAGCCGACGAAAAATACAACGCCCTGCAAGGCAAAAGCATGCCGGCTTCCTCACCGCTGCTGCAGCAGTCGCACGAGGGATATTTGAAAAGCTTGAAGCTGTTCTCGGATACGCTCAAAAACTATCAATCCAAAGCCAACGGAATGCACGGCGCAGAGCTGATCGACGCCATTAAAAAAGATCCCTACTACCTGGAGGCGATCACGCAGGCGCTCACCGCCCAAAAAAATTATTTCGCTTCCATCGTGGCTTGGAACGAGACGAACAATTCGGAGCTGGAGCCTTTCGATTCGAACAAAAATGCCAATCTCGATCAATGGCGGCAAATGAACGTCAACGTGAAAAACCTTTACATCACGGCCAAGCTGCTGAACAACAAATCGTTCACGCCGTTCTATCCGCAGGATTTGACGATTCGCATCGACGATTTCATCGCTTCCGGACAAGCTAAAAAATTGAACACCGCCGATGTGAACCAGACGATGGATCTGCTGCTCAGCACGAACGCCGTGCGCTCCGGGGATTTCGTAAAAGGAAAGGCCAAATGGTACAACAACGAGCCGCTCCCTCAGCTCCCCTTCTTTTTCGATGCGAATTGACCGATTCCGAACCGGGCCAGCAGGCCCGGTTTTTTAGTCGTATTGAAAGCCGCGAAGCTCGCCGACGGCCGCCATGCCGCCTTCAACGTTGATGACGCGGCCGTATCCGTTTTCGGCCAAAAATCCGCATACATGATAGCTTCGCACGCCATGCGCGCATACGACGTAAACGTCCTGATCGCCGGGCAGCTCGCCCAGACGCCCGGGAATATCCCGCATAGGAATAAGAACCGCGTCATCCAAATGGTAATACTCCCATTCGTGAGGTTCTCTCACATCGACGACCAAGCTTTCCTTCAGCTTGCCGCTGTCAAGCAGCTCAAGAAACTTCGCCGGATGAATGCTTGCAATCTCCACATGTATCCTTCCTTTCAGCGTGCATATCGGTAATATTTGTTTCTTTATGAAGAATAGCGAAATTTGTACGCAAGATCAAGCAAAATACCTTGCTTTTTGTCCTGTTTTTAATATAGAATGAGATCGAAAGCGATAGTTTTTGAAACAAACGAGCATTATATGGCGTACATGTGAAATTTGAATCGACACCTATTGACACTCCCTTGAGCCGCATGTTACTCTAATGAAAATTTTATATCGCAGTGAAGCGTTGACGGAGCCAAGCAAACAGTAGTAGCTTTCAGAGAGCCGATGGCAGGTGCGAATCGGCAGTGAACATGTTGCGGAGCACTCCAGAGTTGTTGCATTGAAAACCCAGTAGATGCAATCGGAATGGGAACCCGTTACAGTTCCAGGTCGCAAGACCAGTGAGGCTGTCCGTGCAAGCGGCCAGCGAATTAGGGTGGTACCACGAAAGCTAGCTCTCGTCCCTTCTGGATACAGATATATTTGTCTGTACCGAAGGGCTGGGAGTTTTTTTATGCGAAAAATTTGGAGGAGGAAACAATTATGTTCAAAGTGTTAGTATCAGATCCGATCAGCGACATGGGTATTCAGATGCTTTATGATGCAAGCGACGTTGAGGTTGTCAAACAACCGGGACTGTCCGAGGACGAGCTCGTCGCCATTATCGGCGAGTACGATGCACTGCTTGTACGCAGCCAGACGAAAGTTACCGAAAAAATTATGAACGCGGCTCCCAAGCTGAAAGTAATCGGCCGCGCCGGCGTCGGTGTCGACAACATTGACCTGGAAGCCGCCACCAAACGCGGGATCGTCGTCATTAACGCTCCGGACGGCAACACGATTGCTACTTGCGAGCTGACTTTCGCCATGATGATGTCGGTTGCCCGCTCCATTCCGCAAGCGTACAAAAAAACCGTCGGCGGCGAGTGGGACCGCAAATTTATCGGCGTCGAGCTGCGCGGCAAAACGCTCGGTATTCTCGGCATGGGCCGCATCGGCAGTGAGGTAGCCAAACGTGCAAAAGTATTCGGCATGGAAGTCATCGGCTACGATCCGTTCCTGACCGAAGAGCGCGCCGAGAAACTGGGAGTCAAGCTGGGCACTGTCAATGAAATTGCCGCTCAGGCCGATTTCATTACCGTTCATACGCCATTGACGCCCGAGACCCGCCACTTGATCGGCAAACCGCAATTCGAGCTGATGAAAAAAGGCGTTCGCATCATCAACTGCGCGCGCGGCGGTATCATTGACGAATTGGCACTGGTCGAAGCGATCGATCAAGGCATCGTAGCCGGAGCCGCTTTCGACGTATTCGAAGTGGAACCTCCGCAAAAGGATCATCCGTTCCTGAACAATCCTAAAATTATCGTAACGCCGCATCTCGGCGCTTCCACTGTTGAAGCTCAAGAGAATGTAGCGATCGACGTATCCGAAGAAGTGCTGCACATTTTGCGCGACGAGCCGTTTAAAAACGCGGTGAACATGCCTCCCGTTCCTGCCAACGTGCTCAACAAGCTGCAGCCGTACTTTAATCTCGGCGAAAAAATCGGCAGCATTCTCGGACAAGTTACTCATGGCGCGGTAAACGAAATTATCGTGAACTACGCAGGCGATTTGACCGATGTCGATACGAGCCCGCTTACCCGTTATATCGTAAAAGGCTTGTTTGAAAAACAGCTCGAATCGATCAACATCGTCAACGCCATGCATATGGCCAAAACGCGCGGCGTCAATATCATCGTCCAGCAATCGAACGCTTCGAGCAGCTTTACGAACCTCGTTACCGTAACCGTAAAAACGAAGCAGGAAGAAAAAACGTTGGCAGGCACGCTGCTGGCGGGCTTCGGGGAACGGATCGTCCGCATCGATCAGTATCCGGTCGACTTTTCCGCGGAAGGCAACCTGCTGCTCATTTCGCACAACGATAAGCCGGGCATTATCGGCCGCGTCGGTACGCTTCTCGGCAGCAACGACGTGAACATTGCGACCATGCAAGTGGGCCGTAAAGTGATCGGCGGCTCCGCGATCATGGTGTTGACCATCGACAAGCCGGCTCCAGCCGAAGTATTGGAAGAGCTCGGCAAGCAAGCCGAAATCGTAAACGTCCGCGCGCTTGCGATCTAGGAGTCTGTCCGATGAACCACGTAGAAGGCATATATATAAAATGACAGTAATTATGGAGCGTGAGCGGCAAGATATGTAGTCATTATTCAGTGGGTATGCACAAAAGTAACTCCGTCGGACAGACTCCTAATTGAAAATAACCGCATTGTTTCACGAACAACAAGATTAATTTTGAATATTCTACAAAAAAAGAGGCGTTTGCTGGAAGAACTTCAGCAAACGCCTTTTTAGTGTCGAATAGTCGCTTAGGTGTGGTACGAAGCATGAGAGCTTTCGTATCCGGTATCGGGACAGGCTCTTAGGAGTCTGTCCGATGAACCACGTTGAAGGTATATGAATGCAAAATGACAGTAATTATGCTGCGTAAGCGGCAATGTATGCAGTCATATTCCCCGGCATGCACAAAAGTAACTCCGTCGGATAGGCTCTCTTTACCTCGGGTTGCACGGCAGCAAAATGGTGAACGTCGTGCCCTGCCCTAACGTGCTTTGCACGGATACGCTGCCGTGGTGCGCGTCGACGATGTTTTTCACGATGGCGAGTCCGAGGCCTGTGCCGCCGGAGGAGCCGCGCGTACGCGCTTTGTCGGCCTTGTAAAAGCGCTCGAAAATGTACGGCAGGTCGTCGGCCGGGATGCCCTTTCCCGCATCGCTGACTTCGATGCGGATCGCCGGCTGGTCCTTATAGACCGCCGGCTCAGCCTTCACGGCAATACGCGCCCCGCCGGCGGTATGCCGGAACGCATTGTCGAGCAGGTTCGTCAGCACCTGCTCGAGCCTGTCCTCATCCGCGCTGGCGAGGATGAGGGGCTGCTCCGGCAGCTCGGCGCTCAGCGCGATGCCGCGCTCTTTGGCCAGCACCGCGAATTTGCGGTGCATGCGGCGCACCAGGGAGTCGACTTCGACCTCCCTGAAGTAAAGCTCGAGATGGCCGGCCTCCATCCTCGCCAGATCGAGCAGGTCGCGCACGAGACGCCCCATGCGGAGCGACTCGTCGTGGATGACCTGCGCCAGCTCTTTGCGCTCCTCGGGCGTGCCCGCGATGTCGTCGAGCAGCGCCTCGCTGTAGCCCTGCAGCATCGACAGCGGCGTGCGCAGCTCGTGCGACACGTTCGCGACGAAGTCTTTGCGCAGCTTGTCGAGGCGCTCCTCCTCCGTGACGTCGCGCAGCACGGCTACCGCGCCGCGCACCTGGTCGCGCGAATACAGCGGCGTCATCGCCACCGACCATACGCCGCTTTGCACGTAAAGCTTGGACGACGCTTCCGACGACTCGGCGACGACGGCCTCAAAGAGCGGTATGAGCGGGACGGGTATCGGCTCTTCGGAAGGGAAGCTGAAGCTGGTCAGCCCCCAATCGCCCAGCGCGGTGTCCTGCTTCGGCGGACGCTTCCTGTCCTCCTCGGACCACTCGATCAAGTTCCATTCCTGAACGATCTTCCCGCCCTTCGGATTCGTCAAAATGACCGAACCGTCCGCATCGAGCGTAATGACGGCATCGGTCATACTTCTCAAGACGCTGGACAAATGTTCTTTTTCCTCGCTGAGCGCCTCGATGCTCTCCCGCAGCTTCGTACCCATATGGTTGAACGTCTTGGCAAGCTCTCCGATCTCGTCCTTGCTCGTAATCGGAACGCGCGTGCCGTATTCGCCCAACGTAATTAAATCGGCCGCTTTTTTCAGCTGCTGCAGGGGACGCGTAATTCGCGAAAACAGGAAAAAGGCGAAAAACGTCGTCATCAGAAACCCTACGATCGACACGTAGATGAACAGCTTCAGCATGTACTGCTGCGTAGCTTCAAACGACTGCAAAGATTGATACAGCACCGTGGCCCCGACGATACTGGACTGCGTGTTGCGCAGCGGGACGGCTACCGCCAAATATTCGGCCCCGGAAAATAATTTCCCGCCGCCGTCCTTGCCGATCTGCTTGTTCAGTACTTGGCCCGCCAGCACTTGTTCGAGCTCGCTCACGGAGAAAAAATCCGCGGCGTGAAAGTCGGCAAGCTTGCTTCCTTCCACTTCCGGCATAGGGGTTTCTTTCAACTCCCTGGAAACGACGAGCATCCTCGCATCCTGAAAACTGAGCAATTCATTGCTCAGCTTATAAAACTGCTCGTCATACAAATGCCGCGAAGCTTCATTGGAAAACTGCTCGGCCAGCTTTTCCATATTGGCTCTCTGGTCGTTCGCCTGCGCAAAATAATTTTGCATATAATTGACAAGAAAAAAGCCCAGTATGAGCAGTACAACCGCAACCAGGCCAATAATCGTCAACCATAATTTTCCTACGACACTTCTGAAAATAAACACGTTATTTAGGCACCTCTAACTTATACCCTACTCCCCATACGGTCGTAATCATCGCCGCCGCATCAGGGGAAACTTTGTTCAGTTTTTCGCGCAGACGTTTGACGTGAGTGTCCACTGTGCGCAAATCGCCAAAAAATTCGTAATTCCAAACGTCCTTGAGCAGCTCTTCGCGCGAAAACACTTTATCCGGCGATACCGCCAAATAATGCAGCAGCTCGTATTCTTTCGGCGTCAGAGCGACTTCCTGCCCGCCTGCCGACACGCGATGCGCATCGTGTTCGATGACCAGATTCGGGAATACGATGTTATTGCTGGAACCGGCATCTTTGGACAAATAAGCGGTCGCCGACGAACGGCGCAAAATCGCTTTGACCCGGTAGATGACCTCGCGCGGACTGAACGGCTTGACCACGTAATCGTCGGCACCCACCTCAAAGCCGCTTACGCGGTTCGTCTCTTCGCCTTTGGCCGTCAGCATAATGACCGGTGTGGATTTCACCTGGCGCAGTCTGGCGCAAACTTCAATGCCGTCGATTCCAGGCAGCATGACGTCGAGCAATATCAAGTCGAAATCGGAGTCGACCGCCATGCGCAGCGCCGTCTCGCCGTCTTCGGCTTCCTCGATCAAGTAGCCTTCCTTTTCCAAATACATCCGCAGCAGTCTGCGAATGCGTTCTTCATCGTCAACAACCAATATGCTAGCTTTTATTTCCACCAGTCTCACATCCATTTCCAATTAAGTTGTCTTTTAAACCCCGGCGTACGAGTGGAGACCGGCAATGACCAGATTCACTCCGACCAAAGTAAACATCACGACCAAAAAACCGATGACGCACAGCCACGCCGACCGTTTGCCCTGCCAGCCGCGCGACAGCCGCAGGTGCAAAACAACGGCATAGAACAGCCATGTGATTAAAGCCCATACTTCTTTCGGGTCCCAGCCCCAAAATCGGCCCCATGCTTCCTGCGCCCAGATCATCGCAAAAATAAGCGCTCCGAGCGTGAACACCGGGTACCCGATCGCGATGGCCCTGTAGCTGATTTCATCGAGGTCCTCGGGATCCATGCTGTTAAGAATCGGACTTATTGCCGCTCCGAGCGGCTTCCGCGTCACAAGACGGGCCAGACCGTAAAGCACCAATCCGAGCAAAACCGACCAAATGACCGTGTTCAATTTCCGTCCCGCACTGGCCCCCTCCATCCATGAAGGAGCTTCGAAAAGCGGCTGCTGCATGCCGAGGAACGGCGTCATTTCGGCTACCGCCGTGCCGTGCGGCTTAACGATAGGCGGCAGCACGTACGTTTCGCTCTGGGCGTTCGTCACGGAAGCGCCGGAAACGTCCGTTGCCGTAACTTCTTTGGTGAACACCGCTTTATATCCTGCTGCATTGAAAGAAAATATGGAACCGATAAAAGCAATGAGTATAAGGATAAAAAACAAGGTGAATTCAACGCCGCGCTGCTCCCGCTTTTCACCCGCCGAAGTTCCCTTGTAGTTGACCGTGCGGAGCAAATACATCAAGCCGCCGGCAAAGCCTACCGCGAAGAAAGCTTCGCCTGCCGCCGCAGTCGTCACGTGTATTTTCAGCCAATAGCTTTGCAGCGCCGGAATGAGCGGCTGCACTTCGCTGGGAAATACGGATGCATAAGCGATCATGATAAAGCCGATCGGCAGCGCAAACACGCCAAGCACCGGCGTGCGGTATATCAAATATACGATCAGGAAGGCCAACATGATCATCATGCCCAAAAAAGTCATGAATTCGTACATGTTGGAGGTCGGAATATGGCCTCCCTCATACCATCTCGTAAAGAAGAAAGTCGCCTGACAGACGAATCCGGCAACGGAAACGACGAATGCGGCGAAGCCCCACCGCTTCGTATGCTCTTCCGGGTTCCTGTTGCTCCACGTTTTTCCGGTGATCGAAAGGACAAAAAGCAGAAAAGCCGCTATATATACGAAAAAAGCGATGAATAAAAACGTGCTGCTGACCGAGCTTACGTTCACTCTTGCTTCTCTCCCCTTTCCAATGTTTTAGGCAAGACAGGAATGTTGTTTTTGCTGAGTGCGGCAGCCACTTCGTTGCGCAAGCCGAACCAGTTTTTGTTCGTGTGCGCGCCCAGCGTAAGCCGGCCGTTATCGATGCGCAGCCATACCCGCCGATGCTGCCAGTAAAAGCCCATAATGACGCCGATCATAAAAATCGCCGCCCCGACCCAAATGTAGGGCATCGCTTTATCGACCCGGATATTCAAATACGAGGTGTATTCCGCGAATTGCACGCCATCCATGGATTTGACGGACAAATTCAGCTTCTTGCTGATTGCGCCGTTAATCGCATCCTGGCTGAACGCTTCTTTATCAACCTGCCGCGGGAAGTACATGTAGGGCTCTCCCCCTTCGGCAAGACCGGGCCCCGTGATGCTGAATATGAACGCAGGCGCTTTCGGTTCGTTCGATTTGCTGATCGGCTGGCCTTTTTCATCGATGCCGAATTCCGGGAAATAGCCTTTCAGCTTCAGCTTGTAAGGTCCGGCCTGGTATTCGTCCTTCGGATTGTTCATCGGAAGATCGATCGTCCCGTACACTTCGCCGGTCTGCGGATTACTCAGGTTCGGTTTGACGGAAATCAGCATAAGCGTCTGCTTGTAATCGAACTGGTACGCCTTAAGCCCTTTATAATCCATAGGCTCGTTCACCAAAATGTTCGACCTTTGGACTTCTTCGAGCACAGGCTCTTTCGCCGGATTGCCGCAATCGGCCGTGCAGTGATAAAGCACCGCCTGCGTTTCGTACGTTTTGGGCACGACCTGCCCCTTGTCCTTAATGCTTTTCGGCAGAGCGCTTTCATCATAAAATGCAAGCGTAAACTTTTCATTTTTCAAGTAAAAAGAAGTGTTCGGGATGCGCTTGGTTTCGCCTTCCATAATCCCCATATACTGATCCATATGCCAGCCCGGAATGCTTCTCATCAAGACGCCGAGCAAAAAAATGATCAGGCCGATATGGTTAATATAAGGCCCCCACCGGCTGAACCGGTACTTCTCGGCAAGCAGCGCGGACCCGTCCGCTTCCTTATGTATGCGGTAATTGCGTTTGCGAAGCAGAGCGCCGATTTGGCTTGTCCATTCGGCCGGATCGGTTCCGGGCGGCAGCTCTGCCGTATAGGTCACCTTTTGCCTCGTCAAAAAGCTGATGTGCTTGCGGATTTGCTGCTTTGATAACGCTTTGTAGAGCGGGAGCACGCGATCCAGGCTGCACACGACCAGCGAGGTGCCGATCATAAACAGCAGGGTGATGAACCACCACGAGTTGAATGTGTGCGACAGCCCTAGCTTGTAATAGATCGTGCCTAGCGTCCCGTAATTTTGCGCGTAATATTGCGCCGGATCCATATCGAGAAACGTATTTTCCTGCGGATAGATCGTGCCGACGGCGGAAGCGAGCAAGGTGGCGATAATGATGTACACCGCAATTTTAACCGAGGAAAAAAAGTTCCAAACCCGGTCGAGCGCGGAAGGGTTTGCTTTTTGCGAGCGGCGGGCCATCCCGTCGTAACGCATTTCCAGAACGCCGCTGCCGTCATCGTCTTCCAGAGGCTTGCCGCAGGATTCGCAAAGCGTCGTGCCGATATGGTTCTGATGGCCGCACTCGCATTTGGTGTTGGTAAACATGATGAACCTCCTCGAAGTTTTCTGCGAGGAAAACTTGCTTAGTTAACTCAGCCTGAGCTTCGGCCTCTATTCTTTTTTGCCGGCAATCGAGGCTATCGTCTGGTCAATGTACGATTCGTTCATTTGACCGATTCTTTTCACGGCGACTTTGCCGTCCGCACCTATGAAAAAGGTAGTCGGGTAGTCCATAACCCCGTACATTTTGCGGACTTCTTCCTGCGCGTCGAGCAGGACAGGCAGGCTCAGCTTGTACTGATCCATAAAGCTTTGTACCGTCACCTTGTTTTTGTCCACGTTAACTTCCAGGAATACGACGCCCTGCTGGCTCCATTTTTCATACTGCTTCTGCAGCGCCGGCATCTCCTCTTTACATGGCGGGCAGAAGGTGCCCCAGAAGTTGATCAGCACCGGTTTCCCTTTGTAGTCCGACAATTTGTGCGTGATGCCGTCCAGCCCGACCAGCGAGAAATCGAGCGCTTTGTCTCCTTCCTGCGGGTATTTCTTGTTTTCCGTAGCTGACAAATTCGTAATAATGGTAAACACGCCAATAATAAGCACGACAGCGAATATCGCGATCTGTACCCATTTTTTATTTGCTCCCACGCCATCATCACCTTTTGTTCACATTTTTAGCCATTTTACAGACGTACCTATGTTCAATTATAACGAAAAGAAGACCAAATCCTATTGGCCTTTTTGAATATTATGTGTCTGGTTTGCGGCATCCACGAGTTCCTTGATCTCGTTCGGCGTCAAATGGCGGTACTTGCCGCGGGGCACTCCCGTTAAAAAGAGCGGGCCGAATTTGATGCGTCTCAGCTTGATCACCGGAAACGAAATGGAATCGAACATCCGGCGCACCTGACGGTTTCTGCCTTCGTAAATCGTAATTTCGACGACCGTCTCATTTCTCTCGGGATTGACGTCGGCATATTCGACTTCGGCCGGAGACGTCATGCCGTCTTCAAGCTGCACGCCGTTTCTCAGCTTGTCCAGCAGCGAGCCGTGCGGCACTCCTTTGACCGTTGCCTGGTACGTTCTCGGCACGTGATGCTTCGGGTGCGTCAGCAAATGCGCAAACTCCCCGTCGTTCGTCAGCAGCAGCAGCCCTTCCGTATCGTAATCGAGCCGACCGACCGGGTATACGCGCTCTTTGATGCCGGGCAGGAAGTCCGTAACGACTTTGCGGCCGCCGGGATCGGTAGCGCTTGTGATGACACCCTTCGGTTTATTTAAAAGCAGATACAGTTTTTTCTGTTGGTTAATCGTCCGCCCGTCCACTTTAATCTCGTCCTGCTTGGGGTCTACCTTCACGCCGAGCGTCGTGACCACCTCTCCATTCACTTGCACTCTTCCCGCCGTGATGATGTCCTCACACTTTCTGCGGGAAGCGATACCCGCTTCTGCCAATACTTTTTGCAGTCGTTCCATTGTCCGCTTTCACCTCAAGCTAATGATAACGATTTATGAAGCAAATCACAAGAGCGCAGCGGTCAAGCGAACACAAGATAGCAAATAAAAATGGAGGCGGCGAAGCCGACCAGGTCGGAAATAAGCCCGACTTTGAGCGCGTAGCCGGCTTTGCGGATACCGATCGCGCCGAAGTAGACGGTGATGACGTACAGTGTCGTATCGGTGCTGCCCTGGACCGTCGAGGCGATCCGCCCGATCATCGAATCCGGTCCGAACTGCTCGATCAAGTCCGTTGTAAAAGCAAGCGATCCTGCCCCCGTTATCGGACGCAGGATGGCCAGCGGCAAAACTTCGGTCGGGATGCCGATGCTTTCGAAAAACGGCCGCGTCCAGGAAATAAGCATATCCATCGCGCCGGACGCCCGAAATACGGAGATGGCTACCATCATGCCCACGAGGTGCGGAATAATTTTGATCGCGGTGTCGAAGCCGTCCTTGGCTCCATCGACAAACGATTCGTAGACCGGAACTTTGCGGTACGCCGCGTACAGCGGAATAAATACAATCATGACGGGGATGGCCCATGCGGAAATAACGGATACGATGGCGTACATGGCAAATCATCCTTTCGGCGCTTATTTGGACGGAGGCAGAGGCGTAGCCGATCTGCGGTACCAGCGGTCGACAAGGATAGCGGCCGCCGTGGAAATCGCCGTGGCGATCAACGTCGTTCCGACGATTTCAGCGGGATTCACCGAATTGTAATTCATGCGAATGGCAATTAAAGTCGTCGGAATTAACGTAATGCTCGACGTGTTGAGCGCGAGCAGCGTGCACATGGCCGGGCTCGCCGTATCTTTATGCGGGTTCAGCTTCTGCAGCTCCTGCATCGCCTTGATGCCCATCGGTGTCGCCGCATTGCCGAGCCCCAAAATGTTCGCGCTCATATTGGACATAATATAGCCGATCGCCGGGTGATTTTTCGGTACGCCGGGAAACAGGAAGCGGACGAGCGGACGCAGCAGCACGGCCAGCTTGCCGAGAATGCCGGCGTCTTCGGCGATACGCATCATGCCGAGCCAGAAGACGAGAATGCTGATCAGCCCGAAGCATACGGTGACCCCGCTTTTGGCCCCGTCGAACGCAGCCTGCGTGACCGCTTCCACATTGCCGTTCACAGCGGCGACCACAAATCCGACAACGATAAAAAACAACCAGATCCAGTTCACCACGGCGCTTTCCCCCTAATCGTCCGAAGCGGATTCGGAAATTGAGAACAGCTTTTGAATCAGCAATTTGCAAATAAATTCATAGCGCGAAATGAGCGTCTCTTTGTAGACGGGCCCCTGCTTGAAGCTGAAGGCCGACTGGTCCTGTTCCTTCAGACGCGGACTTCCCTTGTCGTACAGCGGGATCGCGGTGATCGGCCGCTCGTTCAAATACAGTTTCAGCACACCTCTATCACCAAGACGGTATGCCGTGCTGGCCGGATCGACCAGCTCCAGTTTTTTGCTGATCGTCCCGCTTTCGCCGTCCGCCAAAGGATAAGACGTCGTCCTGCCGACGACCCAAGGCGTCCCCTCGATGCCTTCGCCTTTCAAAGCCAGCTGCTGCAGCGGATAATATTGAAATCCGTACTGCAGCAGCCTTGCATGATCCGCCCAATCGTTCGGATCGTTAAGCGTGACGACGGCAAGCTGCTGGCCGCCGCGGGACGCCGAACTTACGAGACAGCGTTTGGCGAGCTTGGTATAGCCGGTTTTTACGCCGTCGGCGCCTTCGAACATGCTCAGCATTTTGTTTTTGTTGAGCCAGGTGTAATCCCAGCTCTCGCTCGGGTTCGGAACTTTTTTCATCTTGGTGCTTACGATTTCCTGGAAAATCGGATTTTTCAGCGCATAAGCCGTCAGCTTGGCCATATCGTTGGCGCTGGAGCGGTGTCCTTCCCCCTCATCCAGACCGGAAGGATTCGTGAAATTCGAGTGATCCATCCCGAGCATTCTCGCTTTTTCATTCATCATGTAGACGAAGCCTTCGACGCTGCCCCCTATATGCTCGGCGATCGCCGTGGCCGCATCGTTGCCGGACCGCAGCATCAGTCCGTAGAGCATATTGTGCAGGCTCATTTCTTCGCCCAGCTTCAAGTAGATCGACGAACCTTCCTTGCCGAAAGCGTTTTTGCTGACTTTGACCTTATCGGACAGCTTGCCGTTTTCAATGGCTACAATGGCGGTCATAATTTTCGTCAGGCTGGCTATGCGCATCGGAACGTCTCCCTTTTCGCTGTACAAAATCCGCCCGGATTCCACATCGATAAGGGATGCGCCGACCGCATTCGTATCGATCTGGGGCGGCGGAGCGGCCTGAGCGGTGCCCACCGGCAGCAGAAGCATCGCCACAATCGCCGGCCACAGCACGGTTTTTATCCAATTCGTTTTCATCCTTATCCTCCTACCCTGGAAGAGCTTGTAGCTTGTACATACAATCAAAGCGGACGGCTGCAAGTTGTCCGTGCCAAAACTTTGTACAAGTATATGCGGCAGGCGAACGGATATGCAAAAACCGGTTTCGCTCTGCCGAAAAGAATGCGAAAACCGGGTCCGCGGCGCATCGATTCGCCTCGCGCAGGCGATATGCTCCCGGCCGGGTGCCCCCTTCGGGAGACGGCGATTACCGGTTAGATTCGCCCAATGGGAAGATGGCGATACCGGTTAGGTGTGCCTATTAGGAAAGGGCGGTTACCGGTTAAGTGCTCCAATTAGTGAAGCGGCGGATAGCGGTTAGATGCGTTAAATGGGGAGACGGCGGCTTGGTGTGCCTAATGGAGAGAGTGTGAATACCTGCTTTGGTGCGCTCCACGCTGGGGAGATGGCAAATACCTGCTTGGTGTGCCCAATTGGGAGAAACGATTACCGGCTACGTACGAGCCTCAATGGAGAGAGGGCGAATACCTGCTTGATACACCCAATGGGGAAACAGCGAATACTCGTTTGGTGTGTCAATTGGAGACGACGAATACCTGTTTTGGTGCCCCTCCCGAGAGACATCCTCTCTCACTTGGCTACAAAGTCCAAATACCTGCAAAAGTGCAGGCTTTTTCCTTGAAAGCACCTCGTTTTGACGAAAAGCCTGCGATTGTGCAGGAATTTTCCCCGAAAATGAGTCTGAGCCCATATTCGCGGCAAAAAGCCTGCACAATTGCAGGAATTTGTCGTGGGCAGCGCATCCATCGAGCAAAAACTGCACTTTTGCAGGTTTTCTACGCGCAACCAGGCAGATTGTGCGACCGGCGACCGACCGCCGTCGTCATGCAGCGCAGCACCGCACGCCGGGAGCTGCGCGCGGTACGAAATTCTGGCGCGTGGTTGCCCCCGGCAGCCTGCAAAACTGCTGGCTTTCCGCGCATGGCAGATCACGCTGCCTGTCAGGCCAGGCATAAAGCCACTGACCTGAAGCCTGCACACATTGCCGGCAACAGCTTGCCAGCCACCGGCCTCAACAACCCCACCCTATACTAGCGCCTCTAGCGCTTGCCTCTCCACCATGCACAGCGGCTCTAGCGCTGCTTTTCCCATCCTGCGCAGCGGTTCCAGCGATGCCTCTCCGTCCTGCGCAGCGGCTCTAGCGGAGCTTTTCCCCCGGCAGCGACTCTAGCGATGCTTTTCCATCCTACGCAGCAGCTCCGGTGATGCCTCACCCTCCCTCCTGCGCAACGGCCCCGGCGCCGCCAGCAAAAAAAGAGACCGTCCCAAGCAGCAAATTTGCTTGCCCCGGGCGGTCTCTTCGGCTTTTATATCGCTTGCTCTACACGATAAAATTTTGATGATCTTCGTTCGCAGCGTTTTTTGCTTCCGCCGTTCCGGTCGTGGAATAAGTGCTTCGCGTGCCCATTCCTTTGAGCATCGCCTGGATTTTGTCCACCACTTGCGGGGCGGAATCGATCAGGCGCTCCAAAATATGCGTCTGATTGTCGAGCGGTACGATCTTCACGCCGGTTTTGCCGACGACGAGGAACGCGATCGGAGTGATCGAGACGCCGCCGCCGCTGCCGCCGCCGAAAGGAAGAGCGACTTTAGCGCTCAGCGCCTCAGTTCTGCCCATGCCGCCTTCGATTTCGATTTCGGAATCGGTCATGAACTCGCTGCCGCCCGCGGCAAAGCCGAAGCCTACTTTGGAAATCGGCATGATGACACTGCCGTCAGGCGTCTCTACCGGATCGCCGACTATAGTATTGACATCTACCATTTCCTTAATATTTTCCATCGCCACTTTCATCAGACCTTGTATCGGATGCTCAGTCATTACATGTTCCTCCCTGTCTTTAAGCCTTTAGTAATAAGCATTTTTAGCTTAACCAACGTCATGAGGAAATATGTAATCCCAATCCGCCGCTTTCTATATTCCTATTAATTCCATCATAATTAAAAAATAGAAAATCAGCCATTCACGCATTCAAGAGGCTGTTTTGACGCGGGGTTTTCGCAAAACTTCATACCATGTCCGGAAACCGCCTTTTACTTTGGCGATCCGCACCAGCAGGCTAACCCCCGCCCACACTGCATGCCACATGCGAATGCGGCCTTTGCACACCAATTCCGTCGTGAATTGCGGCTCGTTGTATTGGGGAATGACCGAAATTTCCGGTTTCGCAATCAAGTTGACGTATTTAAAACCGAAACCAAGCAAAGAAGATTTAATCCCCCAAATAGCCCCGGTCGTGACAGCCGTTTGGGAAGCATCGCCAATGCCTACCCGCGTTATCCACGTCAACTTGCTGCAAGCCACCCGCGACATCGTTTGCTTGAACCAGTCGTAAAAGTCCCGCGTGCTTTCAAGAGCCAGATTGGCGCGCTTAAAAAAATCGACCACTTTATCCTTTGTAATGTGCGCCTTGTCTTCCCCCTGCATGAAAGCTACAGCTTGATTGAGCGTTTCTCTTTTAATAAAAATCCCTGCGGCGAATCCTTTGAATTGGATGACCGGAATGGCGTATCGAAATTTGACGAGCCCGTACAACGCCCGGATTTCAACGGCAAGCTGATCGTTGTCCCTGACGCGCGAAAAGTAAAACTCCCCTTCGATAAAACTTATGAAAAATGCGATCGCGGCTATAATCAACAGGATGCATATCGTTCCAAACCACCACAAAGCCATCGGCCCTCCTTATCCACACATGCCGTACGAAGTCTCTTCCATCACGGCGCCTCTGGTTAGTATGGCCTTGTGCTGGTAATGAAATGCACACCAAAGCCTTCGAATCGTTCATAACGCAAAAAAACCACCATTCCGGCCTGCAAAACGATGCCGAAAATGATGGATTTCCCTGTACTTTTACAAGCCTTCCTTTTTCATATCCTCAAAAGTAATCTGCTCCCCGCCCAGCTTGTCGAACAGCATGCGCGTCTCTTCCTCCAAATCGAAGCTCGCCTGGAACTTGGACGAATCCGGCAGCTCCTGAATGGAGCTCAATCCGAAATATTCAAGAAATTGCTTGGACGTCCCGTACAAAATCGGTCTCCCCACCGCGTCCGCGCGCCCGACCTCTTCGATCAAGTCTTTGGCTGTCAGCGTTTGCAGCGCCCGGTCGCATTTGACTCCGCGAATTTCCTCGATCTCGACTCTCGTAATCGGCTGCTTGTATGCAACGATGGAAAGCGTCTCCAGCGCCGCTTGCGAAAGCGAGGAGCGCGACGGCGTATACGCCAGCTTCTCAAAATAAGGAGCATGCTCGGCAAGCGTCGTCAGCTGAAAAGAACCGGCCACTTCAACGATTTGAATGCCGCGGCCTTTGCGTTTAAAATCAGCCTTCATATCATGAACCATATCTTTAACCAGGTGCAAGTCAAGCTCCATCACTTCGGCGAGCTGCTTGGCGTCCAGACCTTCGTCGCCTGCGGCGAAGAGCAGTCCTTCAATAATTGATTTCATCTGCTGAAAATTGAGCGTCAAATTCAGCCTCCTCCTCTTTCGCATGGATGACAATATCTTCAAACAACCGGTGCTGGAAGCACGTAACCTTTTTCATTTTCATCAGCTCCAGCAGAGCCAAAAAAGTGACGACCACTTCTTCGCGGGTCATATCGTAATCGAACAGCTTTGAAAACAGCAGTTTCCCGCCCTTAAGGCTAAGCAAATCGATGACTTCGCGCATCCGGTCTTTTACAGATATTTCATCTCTGCGAATTTTTGCGACTACATTACGGTTGGTCAATTTGCGCAGCGTTCGTTGAAAGGCGATCAGCAGGTCGGTTACATCGAGACCTTCTACCGGATTCTCCTGCACTTCAGGCAGGAAAGGCGTCAAATCCTCCGGCTCGCGCGTATACACCAAGCTCCGCTCCACTTCTTTATCGCGCAGCATATCGGCAATCGACTTGTATTTCCGGTACTCAATCAGCTTCTGCACCAGTTCCGCCCGCGGATCCAGCTCATCGTCAAATTCGTCGTAATAGTCCTCGATTTCGATTTCCGGCGGTTTGGGCAGCAGCATTTTGCTTTTGATGGCCAGCAGCGTTGCGGCCATGACGAGAAATTCGCTCGTTACTTCAAGTTCAAGCTCCTGCATGGCATTTACGTAATCCAAGTATTGATCGGTTATTTCCTTAATCGGAATATTGTAAATATCCAGCTCGTTCTTATCGATGAGATGCAGCAATAGATCAAGAGGGCCTTCAAAGGCTTCCAGCTTATAAGTCACTTTCATCCGTATCGTCCCCCTTGTCTAAAGTGAAAATATATTCATGACAAGCTGCGCGGCGATGGGATACAAATGAGCGAGCGCCCATTGGCCGATTGGCGTTATCAATAATAGAAGGACCAGCAGCAGTCCGTAACGTTCGTTAGTCAAAAACCAACGCTGCCGGCCGGCGGGAAACAGCCCCCGCACAATGTGCCACCCGTCAAGCGGGTACAGCGGCAGCAAATGAATAATAAAAAGCATGACATTCACAATCACACAGTACTGCGCATAAACTCTCCACGTTTCCACCGCTATCGTCTCGGTGTTGCCGTCAAACCAGGCAGGTAAAAAGAAGTACAGCCACCAAAAGAAAAACACAAGCACCAGATTGGCGCACGGTCCGGCTAAATAAACGAGCGTATGGGAAAGCCGCGGCCGCCGTTTCATTCGAGTCATGTCAACCGGCATTTTTTTCGACCAGCCATACGGTCCGAACACAACCATCGCAAGCCCCAAGGCGTCTATATGCGCCAAGGGGTTTAGCGACAATCGTTTCTGCTCCCTGGCCGTCCGGTCTCCAAGCAACATCGCCGCGCAAGCGTGAGCGGCATCATGAATGGTCATTGCTATGAGAAAGGCGAACAGCCGGGGCAGCAGCGTTTCCAGGTGAAAATAAGAAAGCATTAGGAGCTGAATTGTTTGGTCAAATTCGCCATTTCGATTGCGGTTACCGCCGCTTCCCAGCCTTTATTGCCCGCTTTTGTGCCGGCCCGCTCAACGGCTTGTTCGATCGAATCCGTCGTCAGAACGCCAAATACGGTCGGCACGCCTGTTTTCAAATTGATGGCGGATACGCCCTTGGCCACTTCATTGCATACGTAGTCAAAATGAGGCGTCGAACCGCGGATTACCGTTCCGAGCGTAATGACCGCATCATATTTGCCGCTTTCCGCCATTTTTTGCGCGATCAGTGGAATTTCAAATGCGCCGGGCACCCATGCGATCTCCACTTCGTCGTCCTGAACGCCGTGGCGCTTCAGAGCGTCCTGTGCGCCGCCAAGCAGCCGGGAAGTAATGAATTCATTGAATCGTCCTACGACGATGCCATATTTTAAGTTTTGCGAGACCAAATGTCCTTCGTAAATTTTTGCCATGTCCGTTTCGCCCTTTCTTATTGTAAAATTCCTGCAAGCCGCACGTTAAATGCCGCTGCCGGAGTCATGAAATTCCAGCAAATGACCGAGTTTTTGCTTTTTGGTGTGCAAATAGTTCACATTGTGCTCCTTGCTTTCCATCTGAATCGGCACGCGCTCCACGACTTCCAGGCCGTAGCCTTCAAGCCCGCGGATTTTGCGCGGATTGTTGGTCAGCAAACGGAGCTTGCGGATGCCCAGGTCCTTCAAAATTTGCGCGCCAATGCCGTAATCGCGAAGATCCGGAGCAAATCCAAGCTTAATATTCGCTTCGACAGTGTCCAATCCCTGCTCCTGCAGCGCATAAGCTTTTAATTTGTTGATCAGTCCGATGCCGCGGCCTTCCTGTCGCATATATAATAATACACCGGAGCCCTCTTCTTCAATCTGTTTTAGCGCCGCTTCGAGCTGAGGGCCGCAATCGCACCTGTGGGAGTGAAACACGTCCCCGGTCAGGCACTCCGAATGAACGCGCACAAGCGTAGGCTGCGACGGGTCGATCGTCCCTTTGACAAGGGCCACATGCTCTTTGTTGTCCAACTGATTCGTATAGGCGATCGCTTTGAATGAGCCGAAATCCGTCGGGAGCTTGATCTCCACCTCCCGCTCCACCAGCTTTTCCTCCCGGTTGCGGTAGCGGATCAAATCCTGAATCGTAATGAGGCGGATCTCATGCTTAGCCGCAAATTCCATCAAATCGGGAACCCGCGCCATCGTTCCGTCCTCTTTGATGACCTCGCAAATGACGGCGGCCGGATACGAACCGCACATCCTGGCCAGGTCGACGGCCGCTTCCGTATGCCCCGCTCTGCGCAGGACGCCGCCTTTTTTGGCGATCAGCGGGAAAATGTGACCGGGCCTGCGGAACTCGTGGGCTCTCGTATTCGGATCGATCAGCGCTTCTACCGTTCTGGCGCGCTCGTGCGCGGAAATGCCCGTGCTCGTCTCGACGTGGTCTACCGAAACCGTAAACGCCGTGCCGTGGTAATCCGTATTCCTGGAAACCATGGGAGGCAAATCCAGTTCTTCGGCCCGCTCCTCGGTAATCGGCACGCAGACAAGACCGCGTCCTTCCTTGATCATAAAATTAATTACGTCAGGCGTCGCCTTATCGGCCAGCGCGATAAAATCCCCTTCATTCTCACGGTCTTCGTCGTCCACCACGATGATGACTTTGCCAAGCTTCAAATCTTCGATCGCATCTTCAATCTTGTCAAACCGTATGTCTGTCATCTTCACCCCTCCTAAGAGCAATCCGCCGCTGCCGGACGGGAAGCTTCTTCTATATCCGAAAGCCGCAGCAAGCTTGCATGTGCGTCCCCTGTCACATAAAACCGTGTTCCGCCAAAAAACTTTCCGTTAAAGCGCCCCGTTTGCCGCTGCTGCCGGATTCCTGCTGTCCGAAACGAAGCAGACGCTCCATATATTTGCCCAAAACGTCGCATTCGATGTTGACCGTATCGCCCGGCTTCTTGTCTTGAAGCACCGTCTGGGCCAGCGTATGCGGGATAATGGAGACGGAGGCGTCGCGTTCCGTCACTTGCACGACAGTCAGGCTGATTCCGTCAACAGTAATTGAACCGCTGGGAATGATGTATTTGAAAATGTCTTTGTTCTCCGGTTCGAACCGGTAAACGACCGCATTTTCTTCAGGCGTGCGGGAAATGATAACCGCCGTCGAATCGACATGCCCCTGCACAATATGTCCGCCAAACCGGCCGTTCGCCGCCATGGCGCGCTCCAGATTGACCGGCGTGCCCGTCTGCAGCTTGCGCAGGTTCGACTTGCGGTACGTTTCCGGCATCACGTCAACCGAGAAGGAGTCTGCGTCAAATGCAACTACCGTCAGACAAACGCCGTTCACCGCAATGCTATCGCCAAGCCGCACATCTTCCAGCACCTTCGATGCGCCGATCGTCAGCACCATCGCCTGTCCTTGGCTGCGGACGCGGTGCATGCGGCCGATTTCTTCAATAATACCGGTAAACATGCCTAGTTCCCACCTTCATAAACCGGGTACCCGGTCAAGCATACGTCTTGACCGAACCGCTCGACCTGCAAGCGGTCGAGCGTAATGCTGTCCGCCATCTTCGCGAAGCCGCCAAAGATGAAGTTCGCTGGTGCCTCCGCCCCGCCGCCGATTATTTTCGGCGCGTAGAACAGCACCAGCTTGTCGATGAGGCGCCGCTCCAGCATGGCGCCGTTGAGTCTGCCTCCACCCTCAAGGAGGATGGAGCCGATCTCGCGCTCGCCGAGCTGCCGCATGGCGAGCGTCAAATCGACCTGCGGGCCGTCGCCGCAGGTCACGATCTCGATGCCGCGCGCTTCCAGCGCGGCACGCCGCTCCGCGGGCGCCTGTGCGCTCGCGAGCAGGATCGTCGGCTGACGATCCTGCTCCTGCAGCACGCGGGCGTCCGGAGGGATGCGCAGCAGCGAGTCGGCGACGATCCGTACCGGCTGGATAGCCGGTACGTCGGCGCGCGCGCTGAGCAGCGGGTCGTCGGCGATGACCGTGCCGACGCCGACCATGATGCCCTGGTGCCGGTGGCGCAGGGCATGGACCAGAGCGCGCGACGCCTCGCCGGTGATCCACTTGCTGTCGCCGGTCTTCGAAGCGATCTTCCCGTCGAGCGTGCTCGCCGTCTTGAGCGTCACGAACGGCATGCGCGTGACGATGTACTTGTTGAATGCCTCGTTAAGCGCCGAGGCTTCCTCCCCGAGCAGCCCGACGGATACGTCGATCCCGGCTGCTCGCAGCTTGGCGATGCCCGAACTGGCAACCTGCGGGTTCGGGTCGAGACCGGCGACGACGACGCGCGCGACGCCGGCTTCGATCAGCCGGTCGCTGCAGGGCGGCGTCCGTCCGTAGTGGCTGCACGGCTCCAGCGTCACGTAGGCCGTGCTGCCCCGGGCTTCCTCGCCCGCCATTTGCAGCGCGAGGACTTCGGCGTGCCCCTGGCCGCGCTTCAGATGCGCGCCCATCCCGACAATGCGTCCGTCTTTGACCAGGACGCACCCGACGACGGGATTGATCCCCGTCTGGCCTGACGCGCTTTCGGCCATTTGCAGCGCAAGCCTCATGTAGGCCTCGTCATTGATAAGCTGCATGCGCTCACCACCAATCTCTTGAACTTGAATGCAAAAAAACCCCGATCCGGCACAGGATAGGGGCTCAAGGATTTGAAGTTGACACGAAAATGCTTCGTCTACACGCGTTTGTCCATGTTTTCGGGTAATTCAAACAAACCCGGCACGGTGCCTGAAAGAAGACAGACCTGCCGAATTTTTGTTCAATTGAAAAGAGGCCAAACGTGCATAGCGAACCTGTTGTTCGCGTTTCCTTCTCCCATCCAGACTATACTGTCGGTCCCGGATTTGCACCGGGTCAGCCGTAGCGAAGCTGTTGTCAGGTACCGCTTAGCTTCAAAACGGGTCACGGACTTTACGGCCGGAGCAGCAGCTTCCGAACGTATCACCGCCGGTGGGGAATTTCACCCCGCCCCGAAGGTATGCACACACAATGAAAGAAGAACTAATCTCACTAACGGGAGAATTAGTTTTCTTTGGTTATGAATTTATCACTCGGGCATGGAAAAAGCAACATTTTTTTCTTTTCTCCGCTGAAACATTGTTCACAAATCGGATTAAAAAAAGACCATCCCTAGCCGGTTTTACGGCTTAAGGAAGGTCTTTTTAAGCTTTACAGCTTTATTTTTACACTTCGACAATTTCGACCTTTTCCATTTGGTCTCTGCCTTTGAATGCGTCCACATACTCCATGCCTTTGGTTACTTTGCCGAAAACGGTGTGCTGTCCGTCCAGGTGAGGCTGCGGTTGGTAGCAGATGTAGAATTGGCTGCCGCCTGTGTTTCTGCCGGCATGGGCCATGGCAAGCGTTCCGCGCTCGTGTTTGTTCGGGTTGATTTCGCAGTTGATTTGGTAGCCTGGGCCTCCTGTGCCCGTTCCAGTAGGGCAGCCGCCTTGAGCTACGAACCCGGGAATGACGCGATGGAATACGAGCCCGTTATAAAAACCGGAGTTTGCGAGTTTTTCAAAGTTGGCGACGGTGTTCGGAGCGTCTTTTTCGAACAGGTCGATCAGTACTTCTCCGCCGCCGGCGAGTGTGATTTTTGCTTGTTTGGCCATGTTAGGTCCACTCCTTTAGACAATAATACTTTATTTTACTATGAAAGCTTTCAATTCACAAACCCGCTGTGAAAATTTGCTGCCGCTGCGGAATCGTTGCTGTCGCGGATTTATTTTTTGCGGTATTTTTGCATATATCACAGAAAAATTGTCACTTCAATCGTTTACGTTCCGCTGGAACCCCCTTGATTTTGCCCTTTGTGAAATTTCTTTCTTTGACGATGAACTTTTGTGAAATACGACACAGAATGTTTCCACCTGTTCTGTTATTATTATCCAAGTAAACAATTGTAAATATTTGTGGAAAGCGAAGAAAACGTTCCTGTATCTGGGCACTTGGGGGCGTTTGAGCTACTAGTGCAACCGGCCGTCTATTTTTGATGGCCTTTTTCTATTTTCAAGTAAATGGAGGATGTCCGAAATGCAAACTATCCCGTGCGAAAAAGTCTTAGAGCAGCTAGGCATTTCCTCAGATCAGTATGATTCGTGGAAAAAGCAGCCCTCCTGCTTGCCTGGCGAACATTCAAATTATCCTTGCTATTTTGCTTCCAAGGCGCAAGAATCATATCCTTTGGCAACTTCCTCAAGCAAGTGACTCCTCAAAAAAATGTTGGCGCGGCCGCAGGGCGGGAATCCCGTTCTGCGACCGCGCTCTTTTTTCCGCCGCGCCGGCGGCACTCCGCTATTGATTATTGGACATTGCAATACCAGTTGGAAAAGTTGATTTGTCCGCTGCCTTTTGTAATTTCGGTGCCGTATTCCACGCTGCTCACATAGCGGCTGTTCGTGAAGTAATTTTTGGAAATGAGATAATCGGTAAAGTTTTTGACGTTAATGCTGAAGCTGTTTGTCTGGGACTTTTTCAGGAACGAATACACCCACCATTGATGCACGCCCTGGCTGTTCTTATTTTCGCCCCTGTACACGTCGTAAGTTTGCCCGCCGATCGAAACGTTGGAAAATACGAGAGAACCGAGCGGGCCGACGTCGGAGGTCCATTTGTTCCAAATCATAATTTCCTCGGTCGGAGTGCTGCTGGACGTTGCGTTCCCGGTGCTGTGCAGCCAAATATCGTAAGCGTTATTATAGGAGCCGTTCGTCGAGGAAGCGATCGAATACGTGACGCCTGTGTTAATGTTTTTGTTGGCGGACAGCTGTGTAGGGAATCCGCTGCCGCTTGTATATCCGTTCGTCCAGTGCCATCCGCTTACGATGGACGGGTACGCTTTGACGCCGCCGGCCGTAGTCGGCCAATTCCATAAGTATCCCAGGTCGGTGCCGCTGTTATAGTACACGGTTTCCGACCAACCGCTAACGCTGCCGCTGCCCCAGGTGTTGTTAAACAGGTAGTATTTGTTATTGTTGAAATAAAGTTTATCGTACGCAGTGGAGGAAGAAGCAGCGGAAGCGCTCAATGGAAGCGCCAACAAAATTGCGGATAAAAAAAGGGAAGCCAGTCTCTTCTTGCCTAACCGAGTTTTCATTATCATGAACCTCCATTCAAAATAAATTGCTGTTTACCGTTCGCTCTCCCCGGGAATGTAAAGCGTTTACAAGAGACCGAATCACCCTCCGATACGATGGATTAAGCGCTTAATGAAATCTTACACATCCCGATGAATTAAAACTACCCCCAAAATCGAAAGGAAAATCATGCCAAAATTCATTCATGAACAATTCATTCACGAACAGCGGGAGGAGATTTTCGGAGGAAACTTTCTAAAAACTTGCCCGTTGTCAGCACGTCAGTACGCGGAAAATCTGCAAAAAGTCAGGCAGTTGAGAAACTCGCACGCAGAGTGGGAGCGCCCGGCTGCCTAACTGCTTGGCTTCTTAACTGCTTGGCTCCGCGGAGAAAGCCTGCAAAAGTGCAGTTTTTTGCCCGGTAGATGCGCTGGCCACGAAAATTCCTGCAAATGTGCAGGCTTTTCGCCACGAACAGGGGCTCAGGGTCGTTTTCACCGAAAATTCCTGCACAATCGCAGGCTTTTCGTCCAAATGGGCCTTTTTTGCGGAAAAAGCCTGCACTTTCGCAGGTTTTTTCCCTGACCGGCCTGCCAAGCCGCCTCATGTCCACCTGCCGGGCCGCCGATGTTCATCTGAAAAAAGGGCTGTTGAATTCCACCTAAAGAAAGGACTTCACCCTCCACTTGGCAGTGGAATTTGAAGTCCTTTTGCTTGAATCTTGGGCTTTGGGAACAGCCCTTTCTTTTCTGCAGCGCAGCGCGACCGCGGCATATTGCTTGGGCCGGCCCGGTTTTATTGAACCGCTTTGCTCACTTGCTTCAATCTTGCCGGGATCATATCGTTCTCTACGATGTTTTCGTAGGTTTCTCTTTTGACGACGAGATCGCTTTGCCCGTCCTTGACGAAAACGACAGCCGGACGGCGGATCCGGTTGTAGTTGCTTGCCATCGCGTAGTTGTAAGCTCCCGTGCAGGCCACGGCCAGAATGTCGCCCGAGTTGACTCGCGGCAGGTTCAGATCCCAGATCAGCATGTCGCCGCTCTCGCAGCATTTGCCGGCGATCGATACAACTTCTTCCGCCTGCTCGGTCGCGCGGTTGGCGAGCATCGCTTCATACTCGGACTCGTATAAAGCCGGACGCGGGTTATCCGTCATTCCGCCGTCTACGGCGACGTACTTGCGGACTCCCGGGATGTCCTTCGTCGATCCCACGGTATACAGCGTTGTGCCTGCATCGCCTACGATGCTGCGGCCCGGCTCCGCCCAAATCTCGGGCAGCGGGTAGTTGTTCGCGCCAAAGTTCTCTTTGATCGCGTCTGTGATCGCTTTGACGTAGACGGCTACGGGAAGCGGCGTATCGCCTTCCACATAGCGGATGCCAAAACCGCCGCCAAGGTTGATCACCTTGAACGTTACATCCAGACGGCTGCGCACTTCGACGGCAAATCCGGCGATTTTATCGGCGGCCAGGCGGAAGCCGTCCACTTCGAAAATTTGCGAGCCGATATGGGAATGAACGCCCAAAATTTCCAGATGGCTCAGCTCGGAAGCTTCTTTGACGGCGCGCAGCGCCGATCCGTTGCCGAGATCAAAGCCGAATTTGGAATCGATTTGGCCCGTAGAAATATATTCGTGCGTATGCGCTTCGACGCCAGGTGTAATGCGCAGCAAAATTTTCACCTTTTGGCGCTTCTCCGCGGCGATGGCATTCAGCAGCTGCAGCTCGATGAAATTGTCCACCACGAAGCAGCCGATTTTGGCGTCGATCGCCATTTCGATTTCTTCCGGCGTTTTGTTGTTGCCGTGAAAATGGATGCGCTCAGCCGGGAATCCCGCTTGCAGCGCCGTATACAGCTCGCCGTCGGACACGACGTCCAGCGACATGCCTTCTTCTTCGACAATGCGGCACATGGCCATAACCATGAAAGCTTTGCTTGCATATGCAACCTGAAATTTCAGGCCGGACGCCTTGTACGCTTCCACGAATTCGCGGCAGCGCTGGCGGATCAGCGCTTCATCAAATACATATAAAGGCGTGCCGTATTCCGCAGCCAGTTTCGTTGCGTCGACTCCGCCGATTTCGAGGTGGCCTTGATCATTTATTTTGCTCGTACCGTGTAAATACATAGCTCTGGTTTCCCTCTTCCTTGTGTACATTACAATTAAAAGTATCACACTGGAAGCGCTTTTGACAATACATGCCGTGCTGTTATTTGGGCTGGCGTGTCCCGTCGACAGGCTTTGTCAGGCTCATCCGGGTTTTGTCCGAAAGCACGGGCTGGCGCACCAATACCGCAAAAAATCCTTTGGCGTTAAACGGAATAAACGGCCACATGTACGGCGAGTTGTACGATCTCCGGGTCGCCAGGAGCAGCAGCCACAGCGTTCCGCCGATGATCAGGCCCGGCACCTTGAAAATCGCCACGGCTACGAGCAGCGCCAGCCGCGTTATCCGGTTTGCCAGCCCCAATTCATAGCTCGGCGTTGCGAACATGCCTATGGACGCCACCGCCAAGTATAAAATCACTTCATTAATAAACAGCCCGGTTTTGACCGCGATATCGCCGATGAGAATGGCGGCTACCAGCCCCATTGCGGTCGCAAGCGGTGTCGGCGTGTGCACGGCGGCCATCCGCATCAGGTCAATGCCGATGTCAGCCAGCAAAAACTGCAAAAACACCGGCAAATGGCTCGCTTTTTGCGGTCCGATAAATTCAAGGCCGGCCGGCTTGAGCGACGAATCCTGGACGATCAGGACCCACAGCGGGAGCAGAAACAAAGAAGCCACAATGCCGGCAAAGCGCACCCACCTAAGATAGGTCCCGATAAACGGGGTTTGCCTGTATTCCTCCGCGTGCTGGACATGGTGGAAAAACGTCGTAGGCAAAATCATCGCGCTCGGCGAAGTATCGACCAAAATCGTTACATGGCCTTCGAGCAGATGGGCAGACACTACGTCCGGCCGCTCCGAATAGCGGGCCATCGGATACGGGTTCCAGCCTTTGTTCAGCACGGCCTCCTCCAGCTGCTTTTCGGCAAGCGGAAGTCCGTCGATTTCGACGTTTTTAATTTTATCTTTGATGGATTCCACAAGGTTGGGATCGGCGATATCGTTGATGTAACAAACGCATATGTCGGTCTTGGTCCGTTTGCCGACCTGGACAATTTCCAGCTTCAATCTCTCGTCGCGCAGCCTGCGTCTGATCAGCGTCACGTTGGTCAGCAGCGTTTCGACGAACCCGTCCCGCGAGCCGCGGACGACCCGTTCCAAATCCGGCTCTTCGACAGAGCGGACGGGAAACGTTTTGACATCGATCGTAATGGCTGCCGTCTGTCCTTCCATGAACAGCGCCGTTCCGCCCATCAGCACTTGTCCGATAACCTCGGACATTTTTTCATACGTTTTGACCTGGATGTGCGGGACGAGATAGTCCGCAAACGACTCGACCGTATGAGGCGTGACGCTTTCCCGGGACGCGTAGGACAAACGGGTAATAATATCGGTCAGCACGGAATCTTTGGCAAACCCGTTGCAAAAAAAGAGGCCGGCTCTGACGGACCCGAACACCATCTCCCTGAACACTAGATCGAAGCTTTTGTTGAACCCGACGCGTTCTTCAAGGACCCTCTTGACTATTTCAAGACGGTCCGGAATGCTTTCCTGCGTTTTTAACTCTTTTTCCTCTGCCGTCATATCGATTTCCGGCTCATACGGATGCAAGTTGCCTTCCTCGTCTACCGCCAGCTTGGAATTGTCCGAACCATCGCCGTTCTTTCCGCCTTTTTTCAGGATCACTTTCATGCCTCATACCTCCCCGCGTATTTTCCTGCTTCAATAAAACAGCCATTCGAAAAGCGAGCCGACCACTTTGCCGAAAATCATCGCCATCAAAAATAAAATCATATAAGAGCCCATGCCCACCCGTTTCGCCAAAATCGGCAGCACATTGACAATTTCCGTCAGGGCTCCGGCCAGCATGCCTACGAAGCATCCGGCAAAGAGACCCACGAACGCGGCGCCAAGTGGAAATAAATGAAGCCGCAGCTCGCAGAAATCGACCCAGGTGAACACAAGCGATCCCGCTACGACTGCCGCTTCATAGGCATGTATCTGTTTGAACGACCGGGTAATCTGCACAAGCCGCGGAATGATGTCCAGCACGACCAGAAAAGCGACCATCCCGCTGCCGACGACAACTCCCCCCGACAGCCCGACAAAAGCCGCCGCTGCCGCTTCAACGACCGCCATGATCACTTGGCGTCATTCCTTTCGTGTATTTTGCAGTACTCCTCCGTGATGACGTAATGGTTCACATTTTCCTGGTACATGAACATTTCGACCTCAAGCGGGCTCGGCTCTTCATTGAATTTTTTCTTGAACAAATGGTTAAAAAAAATGACCATCCCCACGCCGATGCCGAGCGAATAAGGAATTTGCAGCATAAGCGGATGTTCCACCGTTTTGCCGGTCATCAGCCGGTAAATTCTCTGGTGCACTTCGAGCATGCTGACGTCGGCATGAAAGTTCATAATCGCGAGGCCCGAGCCGATAAACAACAGCAGCCAGACGATGCCGATCAGCAGCGGATTGGGACGCTTGTCGTCGGTGCAAATCTCCAAAAGAACGTGCGGCTCTCCGAAATGCTCGATCTGCAGCTCCGGGAAGCGCTCCTTGATCGCGCGGACGATCTGCATCATGTCGATCAGAACGCGATTGCCGTCTTCGTGCCGCGATGTATAAATGACGATTCGGCTGAGCCGGTCTTCATATTCGGGTTCGACGATCATTTGGGCGATATCGCCCAAATGTACGCTGTTTCCTTTGCGGACCCGTGCTCTCCGGCGCAGCCGGATGTAAAGGTACGGTGAGACTGCAGGCCGGTCCATATGCTCACTCCTTTTACCATCCATGTATAGGAGTAGTATGCAAATTGTTGATTGGCAATAATCGCTTCAAAAGATGGTAAATGCTCCTACTGCGGTGTTCGTGCATAATATGAAAAACCGCTGAATCACCGCAGGGTTATCCCTGCGGGTTCAGCGGTTTTATTGTTTGCGCTATTGCGGCCGTGACAGGCGAATGACGTCAAGCAGCCGGACTTTATGCTGCGTATGCTCATGAACGAGAAACGGATCGCGGACGTGATCGACGAAAAGCACGCCGTTCAGGTGATCGATTTCATGCTGCATGCACCTGGCGAGAAATCCTTCCCCTTCCAGCGTGACCGGTTCCCCCTGCCGGTTAAGCGTGCTCACCTTCACATACCTGGCCCGCTTCACGCTGCCCGTATAATTCGGAAATGACAGGCAGGCCTCGGTCCCGAATTGTTCGCCGCCCGACTCGACAATTTCCGGGTTGATCAGCTCGATCAGCCCGCTGCCGCAATCCATGACGACCACTCTGCGGAGAATGCCGATCTGGGGAGCGGCGAGTCCTGCGCGCCCGTCGGCGGCGTACAATGTATCCGCCAAATCTTCAAGCAGCTTGATGATTTTGCCGTTGATTTCGGTGACCGGCTTGGCGGTTTTGCGGAGAATCGGATCGCCGAACGGAACGATCGTTCTTTGCGTCATGGCGCGGCAGCCTCGCTTTCTCGCCCTGTCTGTTTGAGCGGGTCAGGCGTAAATACCCACAAGTCGTTCGGCGTACAAGCGAGCGCAGTGCACAGCGCGTCCAACGTTTCCGCTTTCACCTGACGCGGCTGTTCGTTCATCAGCGCGCTGATCGAAGGCGCGGACAGCGTATAGCCGGCCTTTTCCTTAAGCAAGCGGGCCAGCGCCGCGCCGGTCCATACGCCTCTTTCGGCCATTATTTTCCGCAGCATCCAGACGATCATTTGACCACCTCCATATTAGGCAACAACTAAATTTATTAGGTATTACCTAATATAACCCATATACCGGAAAAAATCCACCGTTTTTGGGATAAGTTCGATGTCGACTGTGAAATTTACGAAAATCCCGTCACCGGCGGGCTGGGCATCGCCTACCTCCATGCGAAATGACCATGGCACAACCTATGAATAATGGATGGAAAGCATATTCCAATAAAACAAGTATCCGGTAATGAGCAAAGTAGCGATTGAAAACGCGGCCTTTGCCGTTGAGACGCGATTGGCCGTTCTTTTCGCCGCAATGGCTTGGAACAGGGTGAAGACGGCGATGACGGCGGCAAGCAGCGGCAGCGAGCTCGCTCCCCAATGGTACCAGAGCGGATAACCGTATGTGACTTGGCTGTTTCCGTACGAAAGCTGGACCAAAAAGAAGATGGTATTAAGCAGTGCAACTGCGGCGATGCTTCCCGAAATGGGGCCGGACGTTTTTTTGACCAGACGGACGGACATTCGGATCAGCCAAACTGCACAAATGACGACATAAAATATTGCGATTGCGATATAAACACCAAGCAGCATCCCTGTTTTCTCCAGAAACGAAACTTTTGGCACGGTCACAGTGCCCGAATTCGTCAGTTCCCAGTTTCCGTTCAGCTTTTGGAACGAGATGTGTTCCGTCCCTCCTCCCGTTTCCTGAAAATAACCGTCGCCAAGGTGTTGAAATGTTTTCAACTGCCGCGCTTCGCGGTCCGGAAAAATTCCGCTTACTTGAACCTTATCCGCATCAAGCGCTGTTACTTTGTAACTGAACCCTCCAAAAAACCGCAGCCATTTCCCCCAGCCATGCTCCGGGTTGATGCCGGTTTGATAAACTCCCGCAAGCCCAGCGATGTCCCAATCTTTCGATCCGGCCAAATTTTGCTCCTGCCGCTTATCCGATCCCTGCGGAGTTTTCAGCAAACCGCTAATCGCGTCCACCAGGCGGTTATGAAGCTCCAAGCCCGAATCCGCCCCGTTAACAGCCACAAAAATAGCGAGCCGTTCCGAGGGAAACAGCGCCATTTTCGCAATGAAGCTATCTATTTCGCCGGTCGCCCACAGCATGGGGATTCCGTTCTTCGATTCTCCTCTGAAAAAACTGTAGCCCAACCCGTCCATTCGCGGATTAGCGGTAAACTGCCTGTCGTGCATGTTGCTGACGGTTTCTTTGGACAATACTGAGCGCCCATTATATTGGCCATCGTTCAAATGTGTGATCAGGTAATGCGCGAAATCATTGGGAGTCATGCTTAGCGCACCAGCTCCGGGCAGGCTGATGTACGAATAGGGAACAACGGTGAAGCCTTTTTTGCCATACGAATAAGAAACAGCCAATTGAGCGTTGCTCCTATCCAGCTCCAAACCGGCGCTCGGCATTTCCATCGGCTGAAATACGTGCTGCTTTAAATAAGCGTCCAACTTTTCTCCCGTTGTTTGCTCAATCAGATTGCCGACCAACCCGAAGCCGACGTTGCTGTACTCATACATCGTCCCCGGGGCGCGGACAGGCGGCTGCTGCCGAAAGAAATCGCGGAGAAACGCCTCCTCGGCGACCTGATCGATATCGCTGCTGCGATCCACGGCATATACGGCCTGATCCAGACCGGCGGTGTGCGTCAACAAATGATGAAGCGTGATCGGCTCACCCTTGAATTGCGTCGTTTGAAATGTTTTCAAATAAGTGTTAACGTCCTTATTCAAATCCAGCTTCTGCTGTTCCACCAACTGCATCGCAGCGGTAGCGGTAATCGATTTGGCTAACGAGCCGAGCCGGATAACGGACTTGGCGGGATCCATAGCTATTTTCTTTTCCAGATTCGCATAACCGTAGCCGCTGCTGAAAAGAACGGAATCTCCCTGCGTAATCACGACGGCTGCGCCCGGAAGATGAAGCCGTTCCAGTTCGCCGCTCATCGCATTATCGACTGCCGTTTTCACGTCTTGCTGCGTTAACTCCGATTGAGCGCTTGCCTTTGCCTGAGCCGCGGGCTGGCCCCATACCAGAATTGCGCAGACAATCGCTATCAGACGAAGAATATTGCTGTAGCTGGTCGTCATCTCTCTCCACCTTTCTGCTTTGCTACAAGCAAGAATACACCTATTTATACCTTTTTTTCCAATAGTTAGCACTTTTAAAGTTGTTAAAATAATGAAAAGGCCACCCGAAAAGCGGATGTCGGCCAAAAGATCACCGGCACCGCGCATCAGGAAACAGCGCATCCGCTTGGCGCCGCGAGCACATCCGCTTGGCGCCAAGCGTGCGATTGACCGCCAGCCGTCATTCAGCGCAGCATCGCGTGCTGGGAGCTGCGCGCGGTGGGGGCTGTGCGCGACGTGCTGATGCGGAAAGCCTGCAAAAGTGCAGGTTTTTGCTCGCGGATACGCTTGCAGCGAAAAATTCCTGCAAATGTGCAGGTTTTTCCGCTCGTACGCACGATTCGGCCCCATTTTATCGGGAATTCCTGCACAATCGCAGGTTTTTCCTCCAAATGAACCCCTGACGCAGAAAAAGCCTGCACTTTCGCAGGTTTTTCGCCAAACCGAGCCGCTTTACGAAGGGCTGCAGCCAAGACTAGAGTTCCTGTTAGCCCCCTTCAGGCGCCGCTAGCAGATTGTCGCGGCTCTCGCAGGCGAACGACTGCCGTGCCCGGGCGGCCGCAAGAAATAAGGGGCAGCCTCGCTCGCGGTTGCCCCAAAGCTTTGAAAGGGCATCCGGAGCGGATGCCCTTTCTTTTTTTAATGAACGCCGCCAGGTATTTGGGCGATTTCGTTTAAGATCTGCCGGATTTTGACGGCATTGTCCTCCACGTTGCCCGCTTCAAGAAGTTCATCGTGCAAACCGGTGAGCTGTCCGGCGGTGTAACCGCCGTTCGTCGATAGCCGCCACGATCTTGCCGGGTCGGCGGCTTCTTTCATCGACGCTGTCTGCGGCGACAAAAGCGTATGAATATTCGCCCGTACAACGCCCGTGTTGACGATTGTGCTGCCGTACATTGCGTAGGCATATACTTTTTGCCTGTATTTGCCCTTCAGCGCTTCCTTGTACGCAGCCGGCGCTTGTTCCAGCGCGCGGTCGACCTGCTCGATCATTTTCTCGCGGCTTAATGAACCGGATTCCATACTTCGCAAAGAGTCGACCATAATGATGTCGGAAACCGTGAACCCTTTGGCTTCCATCGCCTTCGCCAGTTCGAACGCCAGATTGCCGCCCATGGAATAGCCAAGCAGCACATAAGGGGACTCGTTTTGAATGCTTCCGATCAGCTGCATGTATGGTTCAAGCAGATCATGCTGCGCCCGGTTGTCATCGATGAAATCGAGCCCGTACACGACAGCGTGCCCGTTCAGCTGTTTGGCCAGCTCGGCGAAGCCCATTCCGTATCCAAGCATGGGCGGGAAGCAGAACAAGTTGATATGCCCCTTGTCGTTCAGCTTGGTTGCATATTGCTGCAAAGACTGCCCGGCATCAGGCGCCGCCAGCTTCAGCGCCAAACCTTCAATCGTCGGCGAATCAAACACGGCGCGCGGAGGGAGCTCCTGGCCGAGCTGCTTGTCGATTTTGCCGACGAGCTCAAGCACTTTGAGCGAATGTCCGCCGAGGTCAAAGAAATTGTCCTGGACGCCGATTCCCGTCAGACCGAGCACATCCTCCCAAATCCGGGCAAGCTGCTGCTCCGTGTCATTGCGCGGAGCTGCGAAGCTTTCTCCGGCAATGCCGCTTCCGTCCGGCTCGGGCGGCGCCTTGCGGTCCAGCGTACCATCCGGCGTCAGCGGCAGCCGCTCGAGATGCATGATCCGTGCCGGCACCATATGCGCAGGCAGCGTTTGCCGCAGGCGCGCCAGCAGCGCTTCCGGATCGACAGACTCTTCTCCGGCCGTATACCCGCACAAATACGTCTGCCCCCGCTCGTCTTTTCGATCGGTAACGATCGCTTGACGAACGCCTTCAAACTGCAGCATCGCCGACACAATCTCGCCGAGCTCGACCCGTAAGCCGCGAATTTTTACCTGGCAGTCGATCCGGCCGATAAAATCAACGTTGCCGTTCTCCGTCCAGCGTACCCAATCTCCGGTGCGGTAAAGCCGCTCTCCGGGAACGAACGGATTGGGGATGAATTTCTCGGCGCTGAGCTCGGGCCGGTTCAGATAGCCCCGCGCCACGCCCGCTCCGCCTATGCATAGCTCGCCGGCCACTCCCACCGGAACAAGCTTCAACTGGGCGTCGAGAATATAGAAGCTGGCGTTCATACGCGGTTTGCCGATCGGCGCATGGCCGGCCGGAGGCAGCAGCGGCAGCGGCTCGTCGTAAAAGCTCGAATCGATCGCCGCTTCGGTGACCCCGTAGCTGTTAACGATCCGCATGTGCGAGCCGAAGCGTTCCAGCAATCGCCGATAGTCGGTTACACTAATGCTGTCGGAGCCGGAAATAAGCAGCCGGAGCGAGCCGATATCCAGATTTTCAGCGTACAGGTAGTCCATCAGCGGAAGAATGAGCGCCGGCGTCGATTCGAGCACCGTAATCTCATAATCCCAGATCCACCGGTACAATTGAGCGGGATCGATCCGGTCTTCGGCCGGGCAGACGACCATCGTTCCGCCGTTCATAAACGTCCGGACGATGTCGAGAACGAACACGTCGAACGAAAAGTTGGCGAGCTGCAGCAATCGGACATCGAACTCGTTCAACCGATATTCCCTGCGATTGGCCAGTGCCGTGTTCATCAGGCTGACATGCTCCACCATGACGCCTTTGGGAAAGTCTGTCATTCCCGAGGTGTAGATCACGCAGGCCAAATCATGCGGCTCGTTGACATACGGCTCGGATGCCGGGAACCCTTCGTAAAGCGAATCGTCATCGAGATGGAACGCCGCCTCGAGCTCGCTTTCCGCATGAAAAGCGTCGGCGGCAAGCTGCTTCAGGCCGCTTTGCGTCAAGAGCACCTTGGCGCCGCTGTCCTTCAGCATATATCGGATGCGTTCGGCGGGATAATCCGGATCGATCGGCACATAAGCGCCCCCCGCTTTCCACACGGCAAGCACGCCGATGACCAATTCCACGCCGCGGTCCGCAAGGATGCAAACGATAGATTCGCAGCCGACGCCTTGCTCCCGCAGCAGGCTCGCCAGGCGGCCCGCTTTTTCGTTCAGCTCGCGGTAAGTGACGGTGTGCTGTTTGAATACAACCGCCGACTTTTCCGGCGTTCGCAGAACCTGCTCCTCGAATATCGAATGGAAGGCATACTCCGGCGCTGGCTCCCGATTCACGCTGCCAAAAGATTCCAGAAGGAGCCGTTTCTCGTCTTGGGCAACCACGTCCAGATCGCCTACACGTACATGCGGGTTAGCGACAATCTGCTCAAGCATGTGTATAAAATGTCCGCGAATTTTCTCCATGTCCGCTTCTTTGAACGAGCCCGTATCGTACTCGAAGCTGAACAACATCGTATCGCCCGGAAATACGCACAAACTGAATTCATAATTCGTCTGTTCCAACATCTCCACATTGGAAATGCGGAAATGTTCCCGGCGTTCGGCGTCGACCTTGCCAACCTGCTGATCGACGGGGTAATTTTCGAAAATGACAAGATGGTTGACCACATCATGCCGCGTGTCTGCCAGCGCTTGCGCTTCAAACAGCGGGAACGTATCGTGAGGCCGCGAGGCAACCGATTGAGCCTGCGTTCTGCGCATAACCTGGGCAAAGGTTTCGGTCTCCGAGCAGCGGATGCGTACCGGAATCGCATTAATGAAAAGCCCGACCATCGTTTCGATCCCCGGAATGTGCGACGGCCTGCCCGATACGATGCTTCCGAACACGGCGTCCCCGGAATTGTTGTACCTGTGCAGCAGGATACCCCATGCGGTCTGGATCAACGTGTTGATCGTAACTTGATTTTCCTTCGCGGTCCGGTTCAGCAGCGCTGTCAGCTCCGCACTTATTTCTCTGTTCATCCTCTTGGTGATTCCGGTGGAACCGGCCTGTTTTTGTGAAGGCAGGCGGGTTTCCTGCTCATAGCCGTCCAGATACTGTTTCCAATACCGGGCCGATTCCTCCCGGTTCTGGTCCTCCAGCCATTCGATATAAGCACTGTACGGAGGTGGCGGCGCAAGTTCGATTTCCTTATTTTCCAACAGCCCGAAATAATGCTCGAACACTTCTTCGTTCAGCAGCGACAGGCACCAGCCGTCTATGAGGATGTGATGGAAGCTCCAAATGAAGCGGTACACATCATCGCCAAGCTGCAGGACGGATACCCGGAAAAGAGGGTCGCGGCTCAGATCGAAGCCTCTAACCCGATCTTCGTCTTTGAACGCATCCGCAGCGCCCGCCAGTTCCGGGTCGGGCAATCCGCGCAGGTCTTCATAGTAAAACCCCGGACTCCGCTCTTTAAACACCACCTGCACCGGCTTATCGTTCATATCAATGTAAAAATTGGTTCGCAATATGGCGTGCCGCTGCACAAGCCGGTGCAAGGCTTCCCGGAAAGCCGATACCGCCAGACTGCCCTCAAGGTCGTAACTGACCTGCTCAAAATAGGCCGAAGACTGCGGAACGAGCCGGCTGTGGAACAACATGCCCTGCTGCATCGGCGTAAGCGCATAGGCATTTTCCAGCTCGCCGATCGGCGCTGTTTGCTCAAGCAGCCGCTGCAGACCCTCAATCGTCATTCCTTTGAGCGAGAGGTCGCTTGGCGTCAGCTCAGGCCGCTCTTTTTGCGAGCAGTGGTCGATAATCGAGCGCAGACTTGACATCAGCAGCTCGGCCAGGCGTTCCATCGTTTCCCGCCGGTACTCTTTGCCGCTGTAGTTGATAGTAAGTCCCAACTGGCCTGCAGATATGAGGCCGTTAATATCCAGCGAATAGGCGCGCTTCGTCTTCTCGCTGATCGGCATGCCGGAGGAGTAAGCGGACGGCTGAATCGCGTTCCTTTGCAAATCCTGATCGAACTGGCCGAGATAGTTGAAGCTGATTTGCGGCGACAACTCGTACACGGCCCGATCGGTGTCCGGGGTCAAATATTTGACAATGCCGTAGCCGATCCCTTTGTTCGGTATTTTGCGCAGGCTCTCCTTGACGGATTTGATCAGATAGGAAATGTCCGTATCCGCATGCGCGTCCAGAACAGCCGGGTACTGGCTCGTAAACCAACCGACGGTGCGGGTGACATCGAGATTCGGTACAATCGGTTCTCTGCCATGCCCTTCCAGGTTTACCAGGATGCGATCGATGCCGCTCCAGGAATGGATGGCCGACGCCAATGCCACCAGCAGCAGATCGTTGACTTCTGTATGATAGGCGCGGTGCGCCACTTTAAGCAGCAGCTCCGTTTCCTGCTCCGTCCAATGAGCCGTTACCGAGTCGCTGTCCATAATCCGCGAATCGCCGGACTCGCCGTCCTTCGGCAGAGCCGGGAAATCCAGCGCGGCAATCTGCGCCCAATAAGCCCGCTCCTTCTCCAGCGCAGGACTTGCGGCATATTGCGCCAGCGCCTCCGACCACGTTTGGAACGAGTCGGTTTTGAGCGGCAGCTGAATCGCCATCCCTTTCAGCGCCTGCTCATAGGCGGAGAAAATGTCTTCAAACAGGATGCGCCAGGACACTCCGTCGACGACTGCATGGTGAATCGCAATCAGCAGATGATCCCCGTCCGGACAGCGGAACAGCCCCAGCTTCATCAAAGGGCCGGCCCCAAGATCGATGCTCTTTTGCAGCTCGCCGGCTTTGGCCTCGACAGCTTCGCCGCAATCGGCCTCCGCGCGGAAATCGAAAACGTCGAGGCTGTACAGCTCGCCCTCGCCTTCCGCGGCGCGGTTCCAGGCCGCAAATCCGTCCGCATCATGCCGGATTACCATCCGCAAGGCGTCATGATGCCCGGCGATTGCGCGCAAAGCCAGATGCAGCGCATCCGTATCGAAGCCCTCTTCTTTAAACAGCATGACCGACTGGTTAAAGTAATGGGGCTCATCCTGCCCTTGTTCGAAGAACCAGCGCAGCACCGGCGTAAGCCCAACCTCTCCGGTTACCTCTCCCTGATCGGCTATCCTTGAAGCGGGCTGCAAGCAAGATCCCAATCCGGCTATGTTCGGATGCTCGAACAAATCCTTCATGTCAAGCTTGTAGCCGGCCTGCAGCAATCTGGAGGACACCTGAATGGATTTGATGGAATCGCCGCCAAGATCGAAGAAATTGTCATAAATGCCGACCTGCCTAACCCCGAGAACGGCTTGCCATACGGCTGCCAGGGCATGCTCTTCCTTGGTGCGGGGCGCAGCGTACTCGGAACCTGTTTGCAGTTGATCCGTCGGCGCAGGCAGCGCTCTGCGGTCGACTTTGCCGTTAACCGTAAGCGGCAGTTCCTCCAATTGGACAAAATAGGCAGGAATCATGTAAGCGGGAAGCTCCTGCGACAGCTTGCCGCGGAGCTCGCTTCCCGCATACTCCCTTTCGGCGGTGTAGTATGCGACAAGGTGCTTCTGGCCATTGTCGTCCTCTCTGACGATAATGACGGCTTCCTTGACCCCGTCAGCCTTCAGCAGCTGCGCTTCCACCTCACCCAGCTCGATCCGGTAGCCGCGGATTTTCACCTGATCGTCCATGCGGCCCAAATATTCGATATTGCCGTCCGGCAGCCATCTGGCTAGGTCACCGGAACGGTAAACCCGCTCTCCCGCTGCGAAGGGGCTGTCCATGAATTTCGCCGCCGTCACATCCGGCCGGTTCAAATAGCCTTGAGCTACACCGTCCCCGGCGATTAGCAGTTCTCCGGCTACGCCGATCGGCTGCAGCCTGTCTCCCGCATCGACGATATACATCTTCGTATTGCTGAGCGGACGGCCGATCGGCAGGTTTGTGGCAAGCTCGTCGATCGAATCGACCTGATAATACGTCGCAAATACCGTTGTTTCCGTCGGTCCGTAGCCGTTGATCAGCCTGCCGGGTCCCAGGGCGCGAAACGCTTTTCTTACATGCGATACGGAAGCCCGTTCCCCGCCGAACATAATTTTGCGCAGCGAGACGAGAGCGCCGATATTTTCATCGACCAGCACATTAAATAAAGAGGTTGTGATGAACATGACCGAAATGCGTTCTTTTTCGATCAGCCGGGAAAGCTTCTCCATCTCCAAAAAGCTGTTCTTGGAAACGAGCACAAGCTTCGAACCGTTCAGCAGCGCTCCGTAAATATCGAAGGTCGAACCGTCGAACGAGTAGCTGGAAAGCTGCAGCACAATATCTTGCTCGTTAAATTCGATATAGTTCGTGTTAACCACCGTTCTGACGATATTGCGGTGCGTCGTCAAATTGCCCTTGGGCTTGCCCGTCGTGCCGGACGTATAGATGACATAGGCCAGATCGTCGGCGCCCGCCCCGCCGTCCAGGTTCGAACCGTCCGCATCGAGGGATGACGGGTCATCCAACATGACGAGCTTGCCGTCAAACGCCGCGCGCTCCGCCAACCGCTGCTGAGTCACCAGCAGCTTGGCCCCAGAATCTTCCATCAGGAACCGGATGCGTTCCTCCGGATACTCGGGATCGATCGGAATGTACACCGCGCCGGCTTTGAGAATCCCGAAAATGCCCGCGATCATATCGAAGGAGCGGTCGGCCATCAGACCGACAAAATGCCCCGTTTCCACGCCTGCCGCCCGCAGCGTCCGCGCCAGACGGTTCGCCCGCTCGTTCAGCTCGCGATACGTGAGGCTTTCCCCCTCGTAGACAAGAGCGACGCTGTCCGGCCTGCGCGCAGCCTGCTCCTCGAACAGCGCGTGAAGCGTCTTGTCTCTCGGGTATTCGGTTGCCGTATCGTTGAATTGGCGGTAAATTAGCGTTTTTTCCGCTTCCGTGGCAATGTCCAGTTCCGCCAGCTTCACTTGCGGGTTGTCCGCGATACCTTGAACGAGCTGCGTAAAATGCGCCGCCATCCGTTCCACGGTCTCCCGCCGGAACAAAGCGGTCGCGAATTCAAAGCTGCAAGCCAACGACTCGCCCCGCTCGGAGACGAACAGCGTCAAGTCGAATTTGGACACGGTATGTTCCTTCGGATAGGCGCTGACCCGGAGCCCTTCGACTTCCGCTTCCACCGCTTCCTCATGCTGCAAAACAAAAGCCGTATCGAACAGCGGATTGCGGCTTATATCCCGCTTCAATTCGAGCCTCGCGATCAAGTCATCCAGCGGATATGCCTGATTGTCGAAAGCTTGCAGAGCGTGTTCCTTGACTTCCCGCACATAACCGGCAAACGTTTTGCCGGCTGCCGGATAATTGCGGATCGGCAGCGTATTGACGAACATGCCGATCAACGGCTCCAGATCGGGATGCTGCCTGCCGGCGACAGGAGTTCCGACGATGATGTCTTCCTGTCCGGTATATTTGTGCAGCAAAGCCGTGTAAGCGGCGAGAAGAACCATAAATAGCGTAGAGCCCGTCTGGGCGGCGATTTGCTTTAACGCATCGCTCGAAGTTTTGTCCAAAGCAAATTCATAGGTGTTTCCAAGGAAGCTTTTCACCGCAGGTCTGGGGAAATCCGATGGCACATCAAGCACAGGCAATTCGCCGGAAAAAGCTTGCAGCCACTGCGTCTCTTGCGCTTTATACGGCTCGGTTTGGATCTGGCGGAGCTGCCATGCGGCGTAATCTTTGTACTGAATACGCAGCGGAGCCGGCTCCGCCTCTTGGTATAACATGATAAACTCGCGAATGAGCACGTTCATGGACGCCCCGTCCGACACGATATGGTGCATGTCGAACAGCAGAATGTGGCGCTGCTCGCTCACGGCAATGAGTCCGACGCGCATAAGCGGAGCTTGCCGAAGATCGAACGGCCGCACGAATGCCTGCACCAGCGCCGGAGATTCCGCTTCGCCCGCTTGCATATATTCGACGGCAAAAGAAACTTCCGGATGGATGCGCTGCACCGGTTCGCCGTCCAAAGATTCGAAGCTCGTACGCAGCGTTTCGTGACGCGCGATCAGCTTGCGGAAAGCTTCCTCCAGCCGTTCCCGCTGCAGCTTCCCGTCCAGGATGATCGCGCCGGGCATGTTGTAACTGAGATCGGCACCGGACAATTGGCTGACCGCGTACATCCGCTTTTGGGCGGATGAGACGGGATACGTATCGCTTGCGTCTGCGGCAGGAATCGCTTCGTGCCGGACATATTCCCGTTCCTCAATCAAAAGAGCCAATTGCTCGATAGTCGGACGCTGAAAAACGTCGCGCAGTTGGATGCTGCGGTTCATCTCTTTATGAACGGCGGATACGAGCGTAGTCGCCCGCAAGGAATGCCCGCCGATTTCAAAAAAATTGTCCGTGACCCCGACCTTCGGCAATCCGAGAATGTCTTTCCAGATCGTTTCCAGCTGCATTTCCGCCGGTGTCCGGGGAGCCACGCAGTTCTCCCCTGCCGACAGGGCGGATTCCGGTTCGGGCAGCGCCCGCCGGTCGACTTTGCCGTTCGGGTTCAATGGAATGGCATCGACTTGAACGAAATAGGTCGGCACCATGTAGCCCGGCAACTCCTGCAGCAGAACGTTTCTCAACTCCTGAGCGGACAGTGCCGCATGAGCCGTAAAATAGGCGCACAAATATTTTTGAGCCTGCTCGTCCTCGCGGACGATAACTACGGCATCCTGAACTTTTTCCGCCTTTAATAGCTCGACTTCGATTTCGGCAAGCTCGATCCGGTAGCCCCTGATTTTCACCTGCTCGTCCATTCTGCCTTTATACTCCAGCGTGCCGTCAGCGCGCCAGCGAGCCAAATCTCCGGTTCTGTAGCAGCGCTGTCCGGGTTTGAAAGGATGCTCGATAAACTTCTCCGCCGTAAGTTCCGGGCGGTTCAAATAGCCCCTGGCTACGCCGTCCCCGCCAACGAGCAGTTCGCCCCAAGCTCCGATCGGTACGAGCTTCTGATATCGGTCCACGACATAAGCGGTGGAATGCGCGATCGGCTGCCCGATCGGCACGGCTTCCGACTGTTCGCTTTCGATCGAGTATGTGGTCGAGAACGTCGTATTTTCTGTCGGTCCATACCCGTTCACGATGCGGAGCGACGGATGCTCGAGCATCACCCGGTTAATATGAGGCACGGACAGCACGTCCCCTCCGACGATCAGCGTGCTTACGCCTGCGAACATTCCGCTTTCCTGCTGCGAGATTTGGTTAAATAGCGGGGACGTCAGCCACATCGTCGTGATGCCGTATGTTTGAATCGCCTGCTTCAGCTTCGTACCGTTCAAAATGGTGTCCGACGACGCCAAATACAGCCGCCCGCCGTTCAGCAGCGCACCCCAGATTTCAAACGTCGTAGCGTCGAAAACGACCGCGCCCGTTTGCAAAATCCGCGTGTGCTCGTCAAGCTGCGCATAGTTCGTATTTTTGACCAACCGAACGACGTTGCGGTGCTCGACCATGACGCCTTTCGGTTTACCTGTCGATCCCGAAGTATAGATGACGTAAGCGAGGCTTTGCGGATCGCCGGCTGCCCCAAGGCCGGAATCATCACCGGAACCCCCTTCCAAATCATGGGAATCATGAAGAGAAATCGTCGTGCCGGCGAATATCGACGCTTGCCCGCGGTGCCTTTCCTGTACGAGCAAATGAGCGGCGCCCGAATCCTCAAGCAAATAGCGGATCCGCTCTTCCGGGTATTCCGGATCAATCGGCACATAAGCGCCGCCGGTTTTTAACACGGCGATTATGCCGACGATCATGTCGATCGAACGTTCCGCCATAATGCCGACAAACGCTTCCTGCCGCACGCCTGCCGCCGCCAAGCGGGCTGCCAGCCGGTTCGCCCGCTCGTTCAGCTCGCGATAAGTCAACTGCTCCTCGTCGAAAATAACCGCCGGATAATCCGGGGTGCGCGCCGCCTGCTCTTCGAACAAGCCGTGAATCGTGTGATCTCGGGGATAATCCAGCCATGCGGGATTAAACCCCGTCAGAAGCTGTTCTTTTTCCGCATCCGTCAGGAATTCGGCTTGCGCCAGCGGAAGCTCCGGCTGAAACAAGACGACGGATAAAAGCTGCTGCAAATGCGCGCTCAACCGTGCGATGCTGTCTTCGTCGTAACGGCCCGCATCGTACTCAATAGCCAGCGTGACGGAGCCGCCGGCCATATCGAAGTGAAAAGCAAGTTCATGAGCAATTTGCTCTACATGTCTGAAGGAATGCAGCTGACGCATCGTTGCAAGTGTATGTATCAAGGGAATGCCGTCCGCAAGACGGGGAATGTCCATTTGCTCCGTATAATTCCAAAAAGGGAGCTGCTGATGCTCGAAAGCTTCAGCGGCTGCCGTTTTGACGCTTTGCAGCAGCGAGCGGTAGCTCATGTTCGGTTCGATCCGGTTTTTGATCAGCAGCAGCGGATTGATTCCCGAGCCCGACGATTCGATAGTCGGGACCCCTATGGTCAGCGTGTCTTCGTTCGTATAGGTATACAACAAAGCTTCAACGCCGGCCAGCAGCAGCATAAAAGCGGTTAACGGGGCTCCGCCGGAAATCCCGGCGATTCGTTCGGACAAATTCGCGGGGAATTGGGCGGTCTTCGTCAGCAGCTTGCGATCGCCGTACTTCGTCCGGGCCGCGCTCGTATAGGAAAGGCAAACAATCCGATCGTCACTGTCAAACTTGTTCTGCCAATAGGTTTGATCGTTCTCAAAAACCGATTGCACTTGCTTCACTCCCATTCATGTTCAAGTTCATGGATTGCCGCATTGCTTTTGAAGACGGAGCCGGTAGTAGACCGCCCTTTGCCGGGGGTGCCGCCGGGCCGGCAAGCCTGCAGCGGCAGCGCACCCGTCAGAGGCGGACACGGGCTCTCATCAAAATGCAAAATCGATGGAATTTTGTAAAAGCGCACGGTTGTCCGGGCTGGCGCCATGGCTCAAATCGCGGATGATCCGCGACGGATCGTCGGCGATTTCGGCAAGCAGCGCAAGGAAATCGTCCCGTAAATTTTCAACTGCATATTTGCCGAAAAGCTTTGTGCAATATTCAAGCGAACCTCGAAGCTCTTCCTCATCCCAGCTCATCGACAAGGTCAAATCGAATTTGGCGACGCTATGCTCCTGTTCGTAAGCGCGGAAAGCAAGGGATTCGATCGAAGCGTCCGCCCGTTCGGTATTTTCCATGACGAACACGGTATCGAACAACGGATTCCGGCTCGGATCGCGCTCGATCGGAAGCCGGTCCAGCAGCTCTTCAAGCGGATAGCCCTGGTTATCGAAAGCTTGCAGCGTCCGTTCCTTCACTTCCAGCAGGAAATCGATAAACCGCTTATCTCCGCCCGGGAAATTGCGCAGCGCCAGCGTATTGACGAACATGCCGACGATCGGATCGAGATCCGCATGCGAACGCCCTGCGACCGGAGTTCCGACGATGACATCCGCCTGTCCCCCGTATTTGGCGAGCAGAACGTTGAAGGCCGAAAGAAACAGCATGAAAGGCGTGCTTCCCGAATCGGCGGCCAACTTCCGCAGCTGCTCAGCCAGTTCCGGTTCGACCGTAAACTGCAGCAGCGCGCCTTCGAAGCTGCGGATTTGCGGTCTCGCATAGGCGATCGGCAAGTTCAGAACCGGCAGTTGTCCGGTAAATTGGTTCAGCCAATAAGCTTCCTGCTTCAAATAGCTTTCGGACGCAGCGGCTTTCTGCTGCCAAACGGCGAAATCTTTATATTGAATGTCCAGTTCCGGCAGCTCAAGCCCTGCATACGACTGCGCAATCTCGCGGACGATAATTTCGGATGAAGCGCCGTCGGAAATAATATGATGCATGTCGACCATCAAAATGTGGCGCTCTGGCCCAAGCTCGATAAGGCCGGCGCGGAACAGCGGCGCTTCCCGCAAGTCAAAGGGACGCACGAACGACTGAATGTATATTTCCGCCGCGTCCGGAGCCGCTTGAATAAACTCCAGCGTGAAATCGGCTTCTGGTTGAATCCGCTGCGAAATTTCTCCGTTCACGGTTTCAAAGCTTGTCCGCAGCGATTCATGACGCCCGATCAGACTGCGGAACGAGTTTTCCAGCCGTTCGCGGTCCAACGGTCCCTCCACGCTTAGGACGGTCGGCATATTATAGCTGACCTCTCCGCCTTCGACATGACTCATTATATACAGCCGCTTCTGGGCGGAGGATACCGGGTAATAAGGCATCTTCTCGGCCTGAGGTATGCGGAAATACTCACTTTTTTCCATATTCTCCAAATGGCGGGCCAACTTCTCGATCGTCGGCGCCTGGAAAATGTCCTTGAGCGGAACTTGAATGTTCATTTCTTTATACATTCGGGTCGCCAAAGCCGTAGCCCGCAGGGAATGGCCGCCGATCTCGAAAAAGTTGTCGGTGATGCCGACTTTCGGCAGACGGAGCACTTCCTGCCACAAGCGCGTCAAGTGGATCTCCGTCAGCGTTCGCGGAGCCACATAGACGGCTTCCGCCTGTACGCTCGCTTCCGGTGCCGGCAGCGCCTTGCGGTCGATTTTGCCATTCGGGCTGAGCGGCATCCGCTCCAGCTGGATCAAATAAGTCGGCACCATGTAGGCCGGCAGCGTCTCCGCCAGCCTGCTGCGCAGCTCGCTGGCAGGCAGCTCCGTCTCCGCTACGTAGTACGCGCACAGCAGCTTTTGGCCGCTCTCGTCCGCGCGGGCGACGACGACCGCTTCATCCACGTGCTCCACGTTCAGCAGCTGCGACTCCACTTCGCCCAACTCGATCCGGTAGCCGCGGATTTTCACCTGGTGGTCGATTCGGCCCAGGTATTCGATGTTGCCGTCCGGCAGCCAGCGCGCCAAGTCCCCGGTCCGGTACATCCGGCCCCCGTCCGCGAACGGATCGGACACGAACTTCTCCGCCGTCAGCTCCGCACGGTTCAGGTAACCCCGCGCCACGCCGACGCCGCCGATGCACAGCTCCCCGGCCACGCCCGCAGGCTGCAATTGCAGCGTGCCTTCCTTCACGATGTACAGCCGCGTATTGTGGATCGGCTTGCCGATCGGGATGACCGGATAATGCACATCCGGCTCGCAGTCGAAGTACGACACGTCCACCGTCGCTTCCGTCGGTCCGTACAGGTTGATCAGCCGCGCGCGGTTCACCCACGCTACCGCCTGCTGGAACCGGGCCACGTGCTGCGGCGGCAAAGCTTCGCCGCTGGCGAATACTTGGCGCAGCGTTCCCAACTGCCCGGCCAGCTTCGCTCCCGGCTGCTGCTCCGCGTAATCGAGGAACGCGTGCAGCATCGCCGGCACGAAGTGCATCGTCGTCACGCCGCTGCGCTCGATCGTTTCCAAAATCCGCTCGGGGCTTTTCTCGCCCCCGACGGACAGCAAACACATGCTGGAGCCGACCATCGCCCACCAGAACAGCTCCCACACCGACACGTCGAACGTGAACGCCGTTTTTTGCAAAATGACGTCGCTTTCGCCGATCGGATACCGCTCATGCATCCACAAAATCCGGTTGATGACCGAGTGGTGCTCGATCATAACGCCCTTCGGCTTGCCCGTCGAGCCCGACGTATAGATCACATAGGCGACATCGCGTGGTCCGGCGAGCGGCTCCAGAGGCGATCCGTCGTACGTGTACGCGCCGCTGTCGTTCAGATCGATCAGCCCGGCCGCTTCCGCAGCGATGGCCGGCAGACGATCGAGCACATGCCGCTGGCTCAGCAGCACCTGTGCGCCGGAATCCTCGAGGATGTAGCGAATCCGCTCCTCGGGATACTCGGGGTCGATCGGCACGTAGGCGCCTCCGGCTTTCAGAATCGCGTAGATGCCGACGATCATCTCCATCGACCGCTCGGCCAGGATACCGACCTTGCCGTCCGGCCCAACGCCTGCGGCGCGCAGCGTGCGGGCCAGCCGGTTCGCCCGCTCGTCCAGCTCGCCGTAAGTCATCACGGCGTCTTCGAAACGCACCGCCGTCTTGTCCGGCGTGCGCGCAGCGTGCTCTTCGAACAGCGCGTGAATCGTCGCAAAGCTCGGATACGCCGCCGCCGTGTCGTTGAACTGCTGCAAAATTTGCTCCCGCTCCCGGGCCGTCATCACTTCAAGCTCGCCGAGCTTCAAGCAAGGATCGCTCAGAACGCCGTCGATCAATTGCCGGAAATGCAGCGCCATCCGCTCTATGGTCTCCCTGTCGAACAAGGCGTCCGTATATTGCAAGCTGCAAGCTACGATATCGGCGTCTTCGACGGCTTCGAACGTCAAATCGAACTGTACGGCTTTGTGGCCGTTAGGATAAGGCTCGACCTGCAAATCTTTGAAGCTCTTCTCTTCCCGCTGTCTGCTCTGCATGACGAACATCGTGTCAAACAGCGGATTGCGGCTGAAATCCCGCGGAATATCCAAACGCTCAATCAGCTCTTCAAAAGGGTATTCCTGATGCTCGAACGCTTGCAGCACCCGGTTTTTGACCTCTTGTACATAATCCGCAAACGTTTGGTCTCCCGACGGATGCATGCGGAGCGCCAGCGTGTTGACGAACATCCCGATCAGCGGCTCCAGGTCCGGATGCGGCCTGCCGACGATCGGCGTGCCGACCACGAGGTCGTCCTGCCCCGTGTAAGCGTGCAGCAGCGCTGTATATGCGGCAAACAGCACCATGTACATCGTCGAACCGGTTTGCGCCGCCAATCGCTTGAGCGCATCGGTGCGCTGCTCGTCAAGGACGAACGGAACCGTATCTCCCCGGAAGCTGCGGGCGGCCGGCCGCGGATAATCCGTCGGCAGGTTGAGCGCGGGAATTTCCCCGCGGAAGGCATCGAGCCAGTACGCTTCCTGCGCTTCGATCCGCTGCTGCTGATCCGCCCCCGCTCTCCACACCGCGTAATCCTTATACTGAATCCGCAGCGGAGGCAGCTCTTCGCCTTCATACAAACGAATCCATTCGTCGACGAATATTTCCATCGAAACGCCGTCCGTAATGATGTGATGCATATCAAAAAGCAGCAGATGCCGCTGCGGCTCAAGCGCGACAAGCTGGACTCTCCACAGCGGAGATTCCGATAGACGGAAAGGCCGTATAAAGCTGCGAATGACCGTCTCCGGATCGTCTTCGCCGATATGTCTTTCCTGCAGGCTGAACGCCGCTGCCGGATAGATGCGCTGCAGAGGCTCCCCGCCGCTCAGCTCGAACCCGGTGCGAAGCGTATCGTGACGGGCGATCAATTGCCCGAAAGCTTGCTCCAGGCGCTTCGCGTCAACATTGCCGATGAGCGTCACGACGCCCGGCATATTGTAAGCAAGCGCCCCCTCTTCAAGCTGGTGCAAAATATATAGCCGCTTTTGCGAGGAAGTTAACGGATAATATTCGCTTGCCGGCGCAAGAGGTATGGACGTATAGTCGGCTTGCTCCATACCGGATATCGCCGCCGCCAACTGCTCGACGGTCGGATGCTGGAATACGTCTTTCAGCGGAACGATCCGGCCCAATTCTTTTTGCAGCTGGGCGACTAACGCAGCCGCCCGCAGCGAGTGCCCGCCGAGCTCGAAGAAATTGTCCGTTACGCCGATTTCGGAAATGCCGAGCACGTGCTGCCAAATATGAACCAGCTTCGTTTCCATCTGCGTGCGCGGAGCTATGCGGGAGTCGCCTGTCTGATTCCCGCTCTCGGCCGGCAGCGCTTTGCGGTCGATTTTGCCGTTCGGCGTCAGCGGCATTTCGCCAAGCTGGATGAAGTACGAAGGCACCATGTAGCCGGGAAGCTCGGCGCCCAGCGCAGTGCGCAGCTCCTGGGCCGATACGTCCCTGTCCGCAACGTAGTATGCGTACAGCTGGTTTTGTCCGGCAGCGTCTTCCCGCGCGATAACGATCGTTTCCCGCACAGCCTCGGCCTGCAAAATTTTGGCTTCCACTTCGCCAAGCTCGATGCGGTAGCCGCGTATTTTCACCTGATGGTCGATCCGGCCCAAATATTCGATCCTGCCGTCAGAGAGCCATCTTGCAAGGTCCCCCGTCCGGTACATGCGTTCCCCGCTGAACCGGCTGACGACGAACTTGTCCGCCGTCAATTCCGGCCGGTCGTGGTAGCCTCTGGCCAGTCCTGCGCCTGCCACGCACAGCTCGCCAGGCACGCCCGCCGGCAGCAGATGACCGTCCGGGTCCACCATATAAACGTGGTGGTTCGGCATCGGACGCCCGATTGAAATCAAACGGTCCGCGTCCGGATCGGACGAAACCGGCCAAATCGAGGTTGCCACGGAATTTTCGGTCGGCCCGTACCCGTTGTAATAAGCGAGCTTGTCTTTCCACTTCAGCACCAGCTCTGCGGACGAAGCCGAACCGGCGGTAAACAAAATGCGCAAGCTCGGCATCGCCTCCGGCTCCAGATACACCGCATAGGTTGGCGGCAGTGATGCGACGGTAATGGCATGTTCGCGCATATAGCTCTCGAACAGTTGATAATTCAAAATCGTTTCGGACGTCGGCACGTACAAGGCCGCGCCGCAGAACAGCGCCTGGAACATATCCCAGCAAGCCGCATCGAAGGACAGGCTGGCGAACAGCAGCGTACGGTCCGACGTATGGATACGAAGCGTTTCATCGTAATAAGCTTTCAGATTCGTCAGCCCGTGATGCTCGACCATAACTCCTTTGGGCTTGCCGGTCGTGCCTGACGTGTAGATCACATAAGCCAGGTCGCCGGGGCCCGCTCCATATTCCGGATTCGTTCCGTCGGCACTGTAAACGCCCGGGTCATCCAGCAGGAGCACGGCGCTCGCCGTATCGCCGATCCGCGCCGCTAGCCGCTCTTGCGTGAGCAGCAGCCCCGCGCCCGAGTCGTCCAGCATGTAGCGGATGCGGTCTTCCGGATATTCCGGGTCAATCGGCACGTAGGCGCCTCCCGCCTTCATAATGCCGAATACGCCGACGATCATGTCCAGCGACCGCTCCGCCATCAGCCCGACCAGACGATCCGCCCGGACGCCTCTCTCCCGCAGCGTACGGGCAAGCCTGTTCGCCCGCTCGTTCAGCTCCCGGTACGTAAGCTTCTCGCCTTCGAAGTAAACGGCCATTTGCTCCGGCGTCCTTGCCGCTTGCTCTTCCAGCAGCCGGTGAATCGTCTTGTTTTGCGGCGACGGCATCGCCGTATCGTTGAAAATCTCGAAAATTTGCGCCCTTTCGCCGGCCGTGACGATTTCCAGTTCGCTGACCGCAGCGTCCGGATTGCCGACGGCCTGCTCCGTCATATAAAGCAAATGCTGACCGATCCGCTCTACGGCTGCCGGGTCATAGATGCGTTCGTTATACTCGAAACGAATCTGCAAATGTTCGCCCGGCGTGACGATCAGATTGAAGTCGTAATTCGTCTGCTCCATCATTTCCACATGGGAAATCTCGAAGCCGTTTTCCCCGCCGCCGCTGAGCTGCTCCATTTGCGCTTCCATCGGGAAGTTTTCGAACACCATAATATGGTTGACAAGATCCTGCTTCTGCTCGGTCAGAGCCTGAATTTCATAAAGCGGATGTGAATCATGCATATGCGACGCCAGCGCCTGCTTTTGAATGCGCACGGCCAATTCGTCGAACGTATCCCCTGCCTCGCGCAAAATCCGCACAGGAATCGTATTGATAAACAATCCGATCATGTTCTCGATGCCGGGAATTTCCGCCGGACGCCCGGATACAACGCTGCCGAAGACGACGTCTTTGCTGCCGTTGTATTTTTGCAGCAGAAGCCCCCAGACGGTTTGCAGCAGCGTGTGGATCGTCACCTGATGCCGCTTCGCAAAACGGTTCATCCTGGCTGTCAAATCCGTGCCGAAATCGCAGTAATGGCTTGTGAAACTTTGCCCTTCGGCCTTGCCTTGCGGCCTGCCGGCCGGCAGTACGGTCTGATTCTCGTAACCTGCCAAATACCCGCTCCAGTACGCGGTGGCCTCGTCTTTATCGCGCGCTTCCAGCCATGCGATATAACGGCTGTACGGCGTCACCGGTGCAAGCTGCGGCGTCCGCTGCCCGATCATGGCATGATACAGCTCGAACACCTCTTCCGAAACGAGTGACAAACACCAGCCGTCCATCAAAATATGATGGGAACTCCAGATGAAGCGGTAGTCGTTCTCCCCCGTGCGCAGCAAGGCGACTCTCATCAGAACGTCCTGCGTCAAGTCAAAGCCTTGCCGCTTGTCTTCGCTCATCCGGCGCTCGACATAAGCTTTCCGCTCCGCTTCGGGCATCTCCCGCAAATCTTCGTAATGAAAACCGCCGCGCTTCCTGCGGAATACGAGCTGCAAAGGACGGTCTCTCCAGCCGACGTATACGTTCGTGCGGAAAATCTCATGCCGGTTCATCAGTGCGGCAAAGCTTTTCTCGAACGTCTCCGCATCGAACCGGCCGTGCAGGTCAAACGTCGTCTGCTCAAAATAGGCCGACGAGCCGGCGTCCAGCATGCTGTGGAACAGCATGCCCTGCTGCATAGGCGTGAGCGCGTATATATTTTCGATTTCGCCGATATGCCGCGTCGCCGCCGCGATCCGCTCCAGCTCCTCGGACGTCATTCCTTTGATCGAGAGGTCGCTAGGCGTCGCTTCCGATGTTTCCCGCGCCGAGCAGTGAAGCACGACTTCCTGCAGGCTGTCATGCAGAAGCGCAGCCAAACGCTCCATCGTTTCCTTGCGGTATTGTTTGCAGCTGTAGCTGATCGTCAGCGACAGCTCGCCGCCCGAAATCATCCCGTTGATGTCAAGCGAATACGTTCTGGCCGCTTTCGCGCTGATTGGGTCGCCGCCGGAATAAGGCGATATGTCCAACGTGCCGCCGGCAAGGTCCTGATCGAACTGGCCCAAATAGTTAAAGCTGATTTCCGGCTCCGCGCCAAAAGCAGCCGACTTGGCGGCTTCGGACAAGTACCGCCAAATGCCGTACCCGACGCCTTTGCTTGGCACGGTGCGCAAGTTTTCCTTCACCGTTTTGATGCGCCCGGATACATCCGCGCTTGCGCCCATGTCGAGCACAACCGGATATTGGCTCGTAAACCAGCCGACCGTACGCGATATATCGATATCCGGCATGATCGCTTCGCGGCCGTGTCCTTCCAGAGTGACGGCTACACGTTCGATGCCTGACCAGGCGTGAACCGCCATGCCCAGCGAGGTCAGCAAAAGATCGTTCATTTCGGTGCGATAGGCGCGATGCGCCTGCTTCAGCAGCAGCTCCGTCGTTTCCTCCATCCAGGTGACGGTCACGACTTCGCTGTCGCCGATCAGGGAGTTCAGACCTTCGCTATCTTTCGGCAGAGCCGAATAGCCGGCTTGTTCGATCCGCTCCCAATACGCATGCTCGCCGGCGAGTTCCGGACGATTCGCATAGTCGTGAAGCCGGCTTGCCCACAATTGGAAGGAATCCGTCTTTTGCGGCAGCCGGATCGCCTGCATGCTTAGCGCCTGCTCATACGCGGTTGCCAGATCCTCGAACAAAATCCGCCAGGAGACGCCGTCCACGACCAAATGGTGAATGGCGATGAGCAGATGGTCTCCGTCCTTGCAGCGGAACAGCCCCAGGCGCAGCAGCGGCCCTTCGCTCAAGCTGATGCCGCCTTGAATGAGGCTCGCTTTCGCCTCGATCGCTGCCGCAGGCTCCGCCTCGTCCTTCAGATCGATGATTTCCAAACTGTACGGTTCGCCCTCGTCAAGCCCCCGGTACCAGGCTCCCTCGCCGCGAATGACAAAGCGCAGCGCGTCATGATGCTCGGCTAGCTTGCTCACCGCTTTGCGGAGCGCTGCTTCATCAAAGCCCGATTTGCGGTAAAGCAGTACGGCCTGATTGTGGTGATGCTCCTCTTTATAGTCTTGCTCAAAAAACCAGAGCTGCACGGGCGTCAACAACGCCTCGCCGGTTGCGGCGCCCTGATCGGCGATGCGGCTGACCCGCTGCACATACGGACTCAAGGCTGCAACGGTCGGATTTTGAAACAGATCTTTCATTTCCATCCGGTAACCGGCTTGATACAGTCTGGAGGAAACCTGCAGCGATCTTATCGAATCGCCGCCAAGCTCAAAGAAATTGTCGCGGATGCCGACGGTCCGGACGCCCAATACGGCCTGCCACACTTCGCAGAGCGTCTGCTCCACGGCCGTGCGGGGCGCCGCATAGTCGGCTCCTCCTGCGAAGCCGTCATTTTCCGGCACCGGCAGCGCTTTTCGGTCGATTTTGCCATTTGGCGTAAGCGGAAGCCGTTCCAATGTCATCAGCCGCGCCGGCACCATGTGGGCAGGCAGCGATTGCTGCAAGTGCGCTTGCATCGCCGCCATATCAAGCGTCTCTCCTCCGGAGGCCGCATACCCGCACAAATATTTGCCTCCGCCGTCGTCGGTACGATCGATAACGACCACCTGCTTGACGCCCGGAAAACCGAGTATAGCCGATTCGACCTCGCCCAGCTCGATGCGGTAACCGCGAATTTTCACCTGATGGTCCATGCGGCCGATAAAATCCACGTTGCCGTCGTCCATCCACCGGGCCAGGTCGCCGGTCCGATACAGCCGTTCTCCCGGCACAAACGGGTTCGCGACGAACTTTTCATCGGACAGCTCGGGACGGTTCAAGTAACCTCTTGCGACGCCGGGACCGCCGATGCACAGCTCCCCGGATACGCCGACAGGCACGGGGTTCAAACTTGAATCAAGAATATAAAATCTGGCGTTGAGCGACGCCTTGCCGATCGGCACGCTGCCCGCCGAAGGAAGCTTGCTCAAAGGCTCGTCATAGAAGCTGGAATCGATCGCCGCTTCCGTGACGCCGTAGCTGTTGATGATGCGGATTTGCGAGCCGTAGCGCTCCTGCAGCCTGCGGTAGTCCGCAACGCTGCAGCTGTCCGAGCTTGTGATAAGCAGGCGCAGCGAGCTGATATCCAGTTGCTCGGCTGCAACATGCTCCATGAACGGAACGATCAGCGCAGGCGTCGATTCAAACGAAGTGATTTGGTATTCGTGCAAATAACCGTACAGCTTCACAGGATCGATCCGGTCTTCCTTCCGGCAAATGAACATGGCGCCGCCGTTCAGCAGCGTCCTTGCGATATCGCCGGTGAATACGTCGAACGAGAAGCTGGCAAGCTGCAGCAGCCGCAGCGGGAACTCCAGCAAGCGGTACTCCCGGCGGTAGGCGAACGCCGTATTGACCAAGCTCCGATGTTCGATCATGACGCCCTTCGGACGCCCCGTCGTCCCCGACGTATAGATCACATAAGCCAAATCGTCCGGCGCATTGACATTCGGACCATCGGCGGTCGAGCCCGCATAGACGGACTCGTCGTCGAGGCACAGCACGGCTCGCGGTTGCTGCGCCGTTTCAGTCTCACCCTGCTGCTGCGCGAGATGCAGCAGATGGGACTGCGTCAGCAGCACGGCAGCGCCGCTGTCTTCCAGCATGAACCGGATGCGTTCAGGCGGATAATCCGGGTCTAGCGGCACATAGGCGCCGCCCGCCTTCCATACGGCGAGCACCGCCACGATCAGCAGGGTGCTGCGTTCGGCAAGAATGCCGACCCTGTTTTCCCGGCCGATGCCTGCGCCGCGCAGCGTTTGCGCCAGCCGGTTGGCCTGCTCGTTCAGCTCGCGGTACGTCAACCGGTTTTCCGTATCGCTGACAGCCAGACGTTCGGGCGTCCAATGCGCTTGCTCTTCGACATAGACATGAAACGGCTTTTCAAGCAGCGGTTCCAGACCTTCGGCGCCTTTGCCGCTAAATGCGTGTAAAAGCTGCGCTTTTTCTTCAGCCGCAATAAATTCGAGCGCGGACAAAGGAAGCTGCGGATCGCGGGCAATGGATGCCAAAATTTGGCTGTAATGATTGGTGAGCCGCTCTGCCGTCGCTCTTTTGTAAACCGCTGTCGCATACTCCAGATGGAACGCGATGCCGTCTTCCTCTACAGCGCCTTCCAGAGAAAGATCGAATTTCGCGACGGAGTCTTCCCGCGGATAAGCGGAAAAGCGAACATCCTCAAAGCTCGCGTCTGTCTGCTCCGCATTTTTCAGCTCGAACATCGTATCGAATAAAGGATTGCGGCTCATATCCCGTTTGAGCTGCAGCCTGCTGACCAGCTCTTCGAACGGATACGCCTGATGCTCGAACGCGCTCAGCGTTTTTTCCTTTATGTCCTGCAAAAAGCTGTAAAACGTTTTGTCGCCGGCCGGGTAGCTGCGGATCGCAAGCGTATTGACAAACATGCCGATAAGCGGCTCCAGGTCGGCATGAATGCGTCCGGCAACAGGTGTGCCGACGACGATATCTTCTTGTCCCGTATATTTATGCAAAAGGGCTGCATAAGCGGCGAGCAAAACCATATAAAGCGTGCTGCCGCTCCGCGCCGCCAGTTGGCGCAATGCGTCGCTCGTTGTCCGGTCAACGGCAAACCGAACGCTGTCCCCTTCAAAGCTCTGCACGGCGGGACGCGCAAAATCGGCTTTGAGATCCAGCGTCGGCAGCTCGCCCTGAAACGTATCCAGCCAATACGCCTGCTGCTTTTGCCATTCTTCATTTTGCATGTTCGCCTGCTGCCACACCGCATAATCTTTGTATTGATTGCGCAGAGGCGGCAGCTGCCCGCCGTTGTAGAGCAGCGCAAGTTCATGGATGAAAATGTTTAGCGAACCGCCGTCCGATACGGTATGGTGCATGTCGATCAGCAGCAAATAACGCTCCGCCCCCTGCTCGATCAGCCCAGCCCGCAGCAAAGGAGCTTGGGCAAGGTCAAACGGACGCACAAAGCTTTGAACCGCCGCCTCCGTCTGATCTTCATGCGCGCGGATATCCTCTATAGCGAATTCGATATGCTCATGAATACGCTGCACAGGCTCTCCGCCCGCAAGCTCAAAGCTCGTTCTCAGCGTTTCATGCCGTGCAATCAGCTTGCGGAACGCCTCCTCCAGACGATTGCGGTCCAGCAGCCCTTCCGCCAGGACGACCCCCGGCATGTTATACCCCAGCGCTCCGCCTTCCAGATTGCTTAAAATGTACAGCCGTTTCTGCGCCGAGGAAACAGGATAATACGCGCTCTCCGGCGCATTCGGAATCGCGGCGAGCATGCGGGTTTCCTTGCTTTCGATCCTTTGCGCCATCTGTTCGACCGTCAGTGTCTGGAACACGTCGCGAATTTCCAGCTGTTTGTTCATTTCTTTATGAATGCGGGCGACAAGCGTCGCGGCCCGCAAGGAATGGCCGCCGATCTCAAAGAAGTTGTCCTTCACGCCGACGCGTTCAAGGCCCAAAACATCCCGCCAAATTTGCGCGAGCTTCATTTCCGTCTGCGTGCGCGGAGCCGTATACTCCGCTTCCGAGCGAACGCTCGCTTCCGGAGCGGGCAGCGCCTTGCGGTCGATTTTGCCGTTTGGGCTGAGCGGCATCCGCTCCAGTTGGATCAAATAAGTCGGCACCATGTAGGCCGGCAGCGTCTCCGCCAGCCTGCAGCGCAGCTCGCTGGCAGGCAGCTCCGTCTCCGCCACGTAGTACGCGCACAGCAGCTTTTGGCCGCTCTCGTCCGCGCGGGCGACGACGACCGCTTCATTCACGCGCTCCACGTTCAGCAGCTGCGACTCCACTTCGCCCAGCTCGATCCGGTAGCCGCGGATTTTCACCTGGTGGTCGATCCGGCCCAGGTATTCGATATTGCCGTCCGGCAGCCAGCGCGCCAAGTCCCCGGTCCGGTACATCCGTCCGCCGTCCGCGAACGGATCGGCCACGAACTTCTCCGCCGTCAGCTCCGCGCGGTTCAGGTAGCCCCGCGCCACGCCGACGCCGCCGATGCACAGCTCCCCGGCCACGCCCACAGGCTGCAATTGCAGCGTGCCTTCCTTCACGATGTACAGCCGCGTATTGTGGATCGGCTTGCCGATCGGGATGACCGGATATTGGACATCCGGCTCGCAGTCAAAGTACGACACGTCCACCGTCGCTTCCGTCGGTCCGTACAAGTTGATCAGCCGCGCGCGGTTTACCCACGCTACCGCCTGCTGGAACCGGGCCACATGCTGCGGCGGCAAAGCTTCGCCGCTGGCGAATACTTGGCGCAGCGTTCCCAACTGCCCGGCCAGCTTCGCTCCCGGCTGCTGCTCCGCATAATCGAGGAACGCGTGCAGCATCGCCGGCACGAAGTGCATCGTCGTCACGCCGCAGCGCTCGATCGTTTCCAAAATCCGCTCGGGGCTCTTCTCCCCGCCTACCGACAGCAGGCACATGCTGGAGCCGACCATCGCCCACCAGAACAGCTCCCACACCGACACGTCGAACGTGAACGCCGTTTTTTGCAAAATAACGTCGCTCTCGCCGATCGGATACCGCTCGTGCATCCACAAAATCCGGTTGATGACCGAGTGGTGCTCGATCATGACGCCCTTCGGCTTGCCCGTCGAACCCGACGTGTAGATCACGTAGGCGACGTCGCGAGGCCCGGCGAGCGGCTCCAAAGGCGATCCGTCATGCGCGTACGCGCCGCTGTCGTTCAGATCGATCAGCCCGGCCGCTTCCGCAGCGATGGCCGGCAGACGATCGAGCACATGCCGCTGGCTGAGCAGCACCTGTGCGCCGGAATCTTCGAGGATGTAGCGAATCCGCTCCTCGGGATACTCGGGGTCGATCGGTACGTAGGCGCCTCCAGCTTTCAGAATCGCGTAGATGCCGACGATCATCTCCATCGACCGCTCGGCCAGGATGCCGACCTTACCGTCCGGCCCCACGCCTGCGGCGCGCAGCTTGCGGGCCAGCCGGTTCGCCCGCTCGTCCAGCTCGCCGTAAGTCATCACGGCGTCTTCGAAACGCACCGCCGTTTTATCCGGCGTGCGCGCAGCGTGCTCTTCGAATAGCGCGTGAATCGTCGCAAAGCTCGGATACACCGCCGCCGTGTCGTTAAACTCCAGCAAAATTTGCTCCCGCTCCCGGGCCGTCATAATTTCGATTTCATCGATAGGAGCACCCGGATTCGCCAGCGCTCCGGTGAGCAATTGCTGAATATGAACGGCCAACTGCTCGACAGCTTCCCGCCCGTAAAGACCTTCGTTGTAGATCAGGTTCAACTGCACGCCGGCTTCGTCCATGCCAAACGCAAACTCAAGATCGGAAACGACCGATCCCGGTTCGTAAAACGTATGTAAATGGCGGAAAGAAAACATCGTATGAATAATCGGAGCTCCGCCGGGCTCGTATTGCATATTCAAATCGCCGGCCATTTTTTGCAGCGTCATATTTTGATGGGCGATCGATTCGCTGACCGTCGCGCTCAGTTGGGACAATAGCGATTTATACGACTCCTGCCCGTTCACTTCGGCTTTCAGCAAAATGAAATCGTTCAAAAGCGGCGCATCGGACGTTTTGACCGGAGGCATAGCAAGAATGACATTCGCTTCATTCGTATATTTGTAAAGCAGACAACTTACGCCCGCAAGCAGCAGGTTGGATAATGCGATCGTAGAACCGCCGGCAATCGCGCTCAGCCTTTCGGTCATTCGGGCAGGCAGCGCGCAAGGCACAATGCCGGTTGATTGGGCTTGGCGCTTCAAGTCTCTGCTGCTGGTCGCCGCGCTGTAAGGAACCATGGAGATCGTATCTTCGGCGGCAAATCTGTTCGTCCAAAATGCCCGTTGCTTTTTCATCAAAAGAATCCCCCCGGTTCATTTCAAAAAGGATGTTGCAGAGTGCATGCCTCCACGCACGCACTCTGCAATGGGCTGCTCATAACCGGCAGCTGTTAAAAAGAGTACTCAACCGGCTCCATGCTCGGGCCGTCTGTCAGCTCAATGTCGCCTAAACGGATATGCGGCGTTTGCGTGACGATGTTCAGCATCGCGGTAAAGTCGCCGGCAAATTTCCCGGCTGTCGCCGCCCTGAACAGCTTCGTGCAAAATTCCAGACTGCAGACGATGTTGTCCGCTTCCTCCATCACGTATAGCGTCAAGTCGAACTTCGCAATGTTGTAATCCATTTGCTGCGAAGCAAAGCGGAGCGATGCGACGTCCAATTCCTGCTGCTCGTTGTTCTGCATGACCAGCATCGTATCGAACAGCGGATTGCGGCCGGCATTCCTGCTCGCGCCCAGCTGCTCTACGAGCTCCTCAAACGGATACTGCTGGTGCTCGTACGCGTTTAGCGCCTGGTCCTTGACTTCCTGCAAGAAGTCTGCAAACGTTTTGTGTTCCGCCGGATAGTTCCTGATCGCCAGTGTATTAACGAACATCCCGATCACCGGCTCCAGCTCGGGCAGCGGCCTTCCTGCGACCGGCGTGCCGACGATCACGTCCTCCTGACCGCTGTAGTAAGCCAGCAGAACGTTGTAAACCGCAAGCAAAACCATGAACAAGGTGGCGCCGCTCGCTTCGGCCAACTGATTCAACGCTTTGGACAGCTCCGCATCCAGTTCAAAGTCGACGCGGTCGCCTTCGAAGCTGCGTACCGCCGGACGCGGATAATCGGTCGGAAGATCCAGCTCGGGCAGCTCGCCGGACAGTGCTTCTAGCCAGTAGAAAGCGAGCTGTTCGTGCTGCTGTCCTTCCGTTTTGTGCTGCCAGACCGCATAGTCCTTATATTGGATGCGCAGCTCGGGCAGTTCCTCGCCGCCGTACAATTTCACGAATTCTTGCGTCAAAATGCCCATCGACGCTCCGTCCGAAACGATGTGATGCATATCGAACTGCAGGATGTGACGGTTCGCTTCCAGTTCAATCAGCTCTACGCGCATAAGCGGCGGCTTGCTCAGATCGAAGGCGCGGACGAAGTGATGCATGATGGATTCGGCTTCCTCTTCGCTTGCCCGGACAACCTCCACCGCAAAATCCACCTCATCGTAAATGCGCTGCATCGGCTCCCCGTTCACCATTTCAAACCCGGTGCGCAGCGACTCATGACGGCGGATTAACCGGCGGAACGCCTCTTCCACCCGCTGCTTGTCAAGCGGGCCTTCAACCGTAAGGACATTCGGCATATTGTAGCTGATGTCGGCGCCATCCAGTTGGCTTAAAATGTACAGGCGCTTCTGGGCCGACGTCAGCGGATAATACTCGCTGATGTCCGCAGGGACGATAGCCGCTTGAACAGCCGGTGCCGCTTCTTCAAACAGAACGGCCAGTTGCTCAATCGTCGGGCGTTCGAATACGCCACGCAAAGGCACATGCGCCCCGAGTTCTTTTTGCGCGCGGGCCATCATCGTCGTCGCCCGCAAGGAATGGCCGCCGATCTCAAAGAAGTTGTCTTTCACGCCGACGCGTTCAAGGCCCAAAACTTCCCGCCAAATGTGCGCGAGCTTTATTTCCGTCTGCGTGCGCGGTGCCGCGTAATCCGACTCCGACCGTACGCTCGCTTCCGGAGCAGGCAGCGCCTTGCGGTCGATTTTGCCGTTCGGGCTGAGCGGCATCCGCTCCAACTGGATCAAATAAGTCGGCACCATGTAGGCCGGCAGCGTCTCCGCCAGCCTGCTGCGCAGCTCGCTGGCAGGCAGCTCCGTCTCCGCCACGTAGTACGCGCACAGCAGCTTTTGGCCGCTCTCGTCCGCGCGGGCGACGACGACCGCTTCATTCACGCGCTCCACGTTCAGCAGCTGCGACTCCACTTCGCCCAGCTCGATCCGGTAGCCGCGGATTTTTACCTGGTGGTCGATCCGTCCCAGGTATTCGATGTTGCCGTCCGGCAGCCAGCGCGCCAAGTCCCCGGTCCGGTACATCCGCCCCCCGTCCGCGAACGGATCGGCCACGAACTTCTCCGCCGTCAGCTCCACACGGTTCAGGTACCCCCGCGCCACGCCGACGCCGCCGATGCACAGCTCCCCGGCCACGCCGACAGGCTGCAATTGCAGCGTGCCTTCCTTCACGATGTACAGCCGCGTATTGTGGATCGGCTTGCCGATCGGAATGACCGGATAACGGACATCCGGCTCGCAGTCGAAGTACGATACATCCACCGTCGCTTCCGTCGGTCCGTACAGGTTGATCAGCCGCGCGCGGTTCACCCACGCCACCGTCTGCTGGAACCGGGCCACATGCTGCGGCGGCAATGCTTCGCCGCTGGCGAATACCTGGCGCAGCGTGCCCAGCTGCCCGGCCAGCTTCGCTCCCGGCTGCTGTTCCGCGTAATCGAGGAACGCGTGCAGCATCGCAGGCACGAAGTGCATCGTCGTCACGCCGCTGCGCTCGATCGTTTCCAAAATCCGCTCGGGGCTCTTCTCGCCCCCGACGGATAGCAAGCACATGCTGGAGCCGACCATCGCCCACCAGAACAGCTCCCACACCGACACGTCGAACGTGAACGCCGTTTTTTGCAAAATGACATCGCTCTCGCCGATCGGATACCGCTCATGCATCCACAAAATCCGGTTGATGACCGAGTGGTGCTCGATCATAACGCCCTTCGGCTTGCCCGTCGAACCCGACGTGTAGATCACATAAGCGACGTCGCGAGGTCCGGCGAGCGGCTCCAGAGGCGAGCCGTCGTGCGTGTACGCGCCGCTGTCGTTCAGATCGATCAGCCCGGCCGCTTCCGCAGCGATGGCCGGCAGACGATCGAGCACATGCCGCTGGCTCAGCAGCACTTGTGCGCCGGAATCTTCGAGGATGTAGCGAATCCGCTCCTCGGGATACTCGGGGTCGATCGGCACGTAGGCGCCTCCGGCTTTCAGAATCGCGTAGATGCCGACGATCATCTCCATCGAGCGCTCGGCCAGGATACCGACCTTGCCGTCCGGCCCAACGCCTGCGGCGCGCAGCGTGCGGGCCAGCCGGTTCGCCCGCTCGTCCAGCTCGCCGTAAGTCATCACGGCGTCTTCGAAACGCACCGCCGTTTTATCCGGCGTACGCGCAGCGTGCTCCTCGAACAGCGCGTGGATCGTCGCAAAGCTCGGATACACCGCCGCCGTGTCGTTGAACTGCTGCATGATCAGCGTTTTTTCCGCCGGAGTGATCAGCTCCAGTTCGTTCACTTTTGCGTACGGATTATCTGCAATTTGTTCCATGAGCTGGAGCAAGTGATGCTGGATCTGCTCCACCCCGTCGCGATCATAGACAAGCGCATTGAAACCGAAGTCGATGATCGTTTCGTCGCCCGGCATAACCGTCAGCGTAAAGTCGTAGTTCGTCTGCTCGGACATTTCCGCGTTCAAGATTTCGAACGAATTGCCGTCTTTCTCGCCAAGCTGCTCGATTTGCCGCTCAAGCGGGTAATTTTCAAAGATGAGAATGTGGCTGATCAAATCTTGCTTTTGCACGGTTTGCGCCTGAATTTCATAGAGCGGATGCGTATCGAAAGCTTGGGAGGCGATCGCCTTCTCCTGGTTCCGTTCCAACAGCTGCGCGAACCGTTCTTCTCCGGTACATGCGATTCGCACCGGAATCGTATTGATGAACAGCCCGATCATGCTCTCGATGCCCGGTATTTCCGCAGGTCTTCCCGAAACGACGCTTCCGTAAACGACATCCGTACAGTTGTTGTACCTTTGCAGTGCGATGCCCCAAATCGTTTGCATCAGCGTGCTGAACGTAACATGATGCTGCTTCGCGATGCGATTCAGCTTGCCGCTCAATTGTTTGCCGAGCACGCTGGTAAGCTTCTCGCCCGCATAGCCCGCCGGTTTTCCGGCGCCAAGACGGTACGGAATTTCCGTTTGCTGCTCGAACCCGGATAAATACTGCTTCCAGTAATCCGCCGCAAGGACGCTGTCCTGTTTGTCCAGCCATTCGATATAACGGCTGTACGGCGTAACTGCGGCAAGCTCCGGCTGACGGTTTTCAAGGATCGCAAGGTACGTGCCGAACACCTCGTTGTTGATCAGGGACAAGCACCAGCCGTCCATAATGATGTGATGGAAACTCCAGATGAACGAGTATGCTTTCTCGCCCGTATGCAGAACCGCTACGCGCATGAGCGAATCCGCCGCGAGGTCAAACCCGCGAAGCTTATCCTTCGCCGTAAATTCCGCGATATAAGCGTTCTGCTCCGACTCGCTCAGACCGCGCAAATCTTCATAGCGGTACTCGCCGCGTTTATTCCGGTACACCATTTGCATCGGCTCTTCATCCCACGCCTGGCTAATGCCCGTGCGCAGAACCGCGTGCCGCTGCGTCAGCAGCTCCAGGCTTTGGCCGAAGGCTGCGATGTCAAAGCTTCCCGTCAAATCGAACGTCGCTTGCTCGAAATAGGCGCCGGACTGCGGGTCCATCACGCTGTGGAAGTACATCCCTTTCTGCATCGGGGTGAGCGGGTACACATTTTCCAGCTCGCCGATGTGCGAAGTCCCTTCGCGCAGCCGGTCCAGTTCGCCAATGCTCAGCCCTTTCAGCATAATGTCGCTTGGCGTCAATTCCGGCGACTGCTTGGCGGCGCAGTGTTCAATAATTTCCTGCAAGCTTGCGCGCAGCAGCCCGGCCAGTCGTTCTATCGTCGCCCGCAAAAATGTTTTGCCGCTGTACAGAAGCGTAAGCGTCAGCCTGCCGTCCGCGACGATGCCGTTGATGCTCAGCGCGTGGTTCATCACGTTGCTGCCGCTGACGGAAAGTCCTGTCGCAAGCGCAGAAGGCGTAATCCCGCCATCCTGCAGCTCTTGGTCGAATTGGCCCAAATAGTTGAAGCTGATCTCCGGCTCGGCGCGGAGCTGTTCGCTTTCGGACAATCCGGACAAATACCTCAGCATCCCGTATCCGATCCCTTTGCGCGGAATGCTGCGGAGGTCTTCTTTGACCCGCTTGATCCGCTGCGCCAAATCGCCGCCGGGCTCCGTACGGAGAAGCACCGGATACTGCGTCGTAAACCAGCCCACCGTACGGCTGATATCGATATCCGGACGGACGGCTTCGCGGCCGTGACCTTCCAGACTGACCAGCGCCTGCCCGCAGCCTGTCCATGCATGCAAAGCCATGCCAAGCGCAGTCAGAAGCAGATCGTTCATTTCCGTGTTATAGGCCCGATGAGCCTGTTTCAAAAGAAGTTCGGTTTCCGCATCCGTCCATTCCACGCTGACCGTATCGCTATCGCCGATCGCCACCCTGCTTGTTTGCGCCAAATCTTTGGGCAGCGGCTTGACTTCCGCCCGATCGACCTGCTGCCAGAACGCCAGCTCGCTCTCCGCCGCGGTACTGCCGGCTTCCTGCTTGAGCGTTTGCACCCAGGTGCGGAACGAATCCGTTTTGCGCGGTAGACGAATGGACTCGCCTCTCGCCGCCTGCTCGTATGCGGCCTGAAGATCTTCGAACAGGATGCGCCAGGACACGCCGTCTACGGCCATGTGATGAATCGCGATCAAAAGATGATCGCCGTCCGCGCACCGGAACAAGCCCAGCTTCATCAGCGGTCCTGCCCCAAGATCGATCGAGCTTTGCAGCCTGTTCGCGATCGCTTCGACAGCTTCCGCCGCCTGCGGCTGATCTCTGAGATCGTGCGTTTCCAGATGGTACATGTCGCCCTCGTGGGCAGCCCGGCCCCACGCTTCGCTTTCCTGATCGTCCAAGCGGTAGATCATGCGCAGCGCGTCATGATGCTCTGCGATTTTGGAAACCGCGCGGCGCAGCGCCGGTTCGTCGAATCCTTGCGGCCTATGGAGCATCACGGCCTGATTAAAGTGGTGCGGAGCCGCAAATTGCTGCTCCATGAACCACATCTGGATCGGCGTCAGCCCCACCGCTCCGGTCACTTCGCCCTGATCCGCCGCATGGCCGGCCGCTTGCAGATAAGGGCCGACTTCCGCAATCGTCGGGTAAGCGAACAGATCTTTCATGTCCAGCTTGTAGCCTTCCTGCAGCAGCCTGGAGGCGACTTGAATGGACTTGATGGAATCGCCGCCGAGCTCGAAGAAGTTATCGTGAATGCCGACGCTTCTCGCGCCCAGAACGCTCTGCCAAATGGCTGCGAGCACCTGCTCGGCCGCTGTACGCGGCGCCGCATAAGCCGACTCCGCCTGATTGCCGCCGTCCGGCGCAGGCAGCGCTTTGCGGTCGATTTTATCGTTCGGCGTCAGCGGCATCTGCTCCAGCTGCGTGAAATAGGACGGCACCATGTAGCCCGGAAGCGCCGCGCCGAGCACGCTGCGCAGCTCGCTGACGGCGAGTTTGCGGCTCGCTACGTAATAGGCGCACAGCTGATTGACTCCGGCAGCGTCTTCCCGCGCAATGACGATGACTTCCTGTACATCGTCAATCCGCAAAATTTGCGCTTCGACTTCGCCGAGTTCGATGCGGTAGCCGCGGATCTTCACTTGATGGTCGATCCGGCCCATGTATTCGATGCGGCCGTCCGGCATCCAGCGGGCAAGATCGCCTGTGCGGTACATCCGCTCGCCGCTGAACCGGCTGATCACGAATTTTTCGTCCGTCAGCTCCGGACGGCCCAGATAGCCGCGGGCAAGGCCCGGTCCGGCTGCGCACAGCTCGCCCGGCACGCCGACCGGCAGCAGCTGCCCGTACGGATCGACGATGTAGACATGATGGTTCGGCATCGGACGGCCGATCGAAATCAGGCTTCCCGCATCGGGGTCGGACGAAACCGGCCAGATGGAGGTCGCCACCGAGTTTTCGGTAGGTCCGTAGCCGTTATAATAATCCAGCTTGTCTTTCCATTTCTGGATCAGCTCACCTGATGTCGCCGAACCCGCCGTGAACAGGATGCGGAGATCCGGCATGCTGTCCGGCTCCAGATAAACCGCGTAAGTCGGCGGCAATGCGGCTATCGTGATGGCATTTTCGACCATATAGCGCTCAAACAATTGATAGTTCAGTATCGTCTCGGACGTCGGCACGTACAAGGCCGCTCCGCAGAAGAGCGCCTGGAACATATCCCAGCATGCGGCGTCGAAGGAAAGACTCGCAAACAGCAGGGCGCGGTCGTTCGTTCCGATACGGAGGGTACGGTCATAGTAAGCTTTCAGGTTAGCCAGTCCGCGATGCTCGACCAGCACTCCCTTCGGCTTACCCGTCGTGCCCGACGTGTAAATGACATAAGCGAGATCGTCCGCAGTGACGACCGGAGCCAGATTCGCTCCGTCGTCACTGTACGCCAGACGGTCGTCCAGTTCGACAACGGCGGCTTGGCTAACGGCGGCCTGCCCGCTCAGACGGCCCTGCGTCAGCAGCAATTGGGCCCCTGAATCTTCCAGCATGTAGCGAATGCGGTCTTTCGGATACTCCGGATCGATCGGAACGTACGCGCCGCCCGCTTTCAAGATAGCGAACACGCCGACGATCATCTCCAGCGAACGCTCCGCCATCAGCCCGACCAGCACATTCGGTCCGACCCCCATGCTGCGCAGCGTCCGCGCCAGCCGGTTGGCCCGCTCGTTCAATTGCATGTAGGTCAGCTTGCTGTCTTCGAAGAACACCGCAGTTTGATCCGGCGTCCGTTCCGCCTGCTCTTCCAGCAGCTGATGAATCGTCTTGTCGAGCGGCGAAGGGACGGCTGTAGCGTTGAAATCGTCGGAAATTTGCGCCTTCTCTTCGGCGGTGACGACTTCCAGCTCATGGACGCGGATATCGGGATTCGCCGCCACCTGTTTGAGCAGGTTGATCAAATGGCCCTGAATCCGCGCAACGGCTTCCTTATCGAACACCAACGCGTTGTATCCGACGTATATTTTCATCGAATCTCCGGGCAGCACGACAAGGTTGAACGGATAGTTCGTTTGCTCGACCGTCTGCACGCCTTTCATGGCGATTTCGCTGCGGCCGCCGCCGTCAAGCTGTTCGATTTGCTCTTCCACCGGGTAGTTTTCAAAGATCAGAATATGCTGGATAAGCTCCTGCTTTTGCTCCGTGCGCCCCTGAATCTCATAGAGCGGGTACGTATCGAATTCGTGGGAGGTGATGGATTGCTCCTGCGTCTTCCGCATGACTTCGGCAAAAGTTTCTTCCGCCCCGCAGCGGACGCGGACCGGAATCGTATTGATAAACAATCCGATCATGCGCTCGACTCCCGGCAGTTCTTCGGGACGGCCCGACACGACGCTGCCGAATACAGCGTCATCGCTGCCGTTATAGCGCTGAAGCAAAATGCCCCAGACCGCTTGAACGAGCGTATTGACGGTTACTTGATGCGTTTTCGCAGCCCGATGGATGCTTTCCGTCAGCTCTGCGCCCAGCTCGACATCCATTCGCTCCGATACGTAGCCTGCGCTTTTCAGCTGCTGCGGCTTGCCGCTCGGCACGACAGTCTGCTGCTCGTAGCCGGCCAAATACCGCTCCCAATAAGCTGCCGCCGCCCCTTGATCCTGCCGCTCCAGCCATTCGATATATTGACTGTACGGCTGTACTTCGGACAGCTTCGGTTCCAGACCGCCGACAATCGCGAAATACGCTTCGAACACTTCTTCGGCGACCAAAGAGAGGCACCAGCCGTCCATCACGATATGATGGAAGCTCCAAATGAAGCGGTATTTCTGTTCTTCCGTGCGCAGTATGGACACCCGGAGCAAAGAATCGCTATAGAGATCAAACCCTTGCGCTTTGTCCGCAGCTGTGAATTGATCGATATACGCCTCGCGCTCCGCCGGACTCATGTCCGTAATATCCGCATAGAAAAGCTTGCCCGGTTTGTTGCGGAGCACGATTTGCACCGGCTCTGCCTTCCAGCCCGTCACGAAGCTTGTCCGCAGCGCCTCATGGCGCGTTACGAGCAGATCAAAGCTTCTCGCAAAAGCTTCGACATCGAAGCGGCCTTCCAGGTCGAACGACGACTGCTCGAAGTAAGCGCCCGAGTTCGGGTCCATCATGCTGTGGAACAAAATGCCTTTTTGCATCGGCGTGAGCGCGTATACGTTCTCGAGCCGGCCGATGGACGCGGTTTGCGCCACGAGCTTATCCAGCTCTTCGATGGAAAGCCCTTTGTACGACACATCGCTTGGCGTCAGCTCCGGCTCTGTTTGGGCGGCGCAGTGTTCAATCACATCGTGCAGATTGCTTTGCAGCGCCGCTGCCAGCCGTTCCATCGTCTCTTTGCGGTATTGCTTGCCGCTGTAACGAATCGTAAGCTGCAGCTCGCCATCCGCAATCATGCCGTTCAAATCGAGCGTATAGCGCAGCTCCGCGTTCGCACTCGACGATTCTCCGCCGGCATACGGCGACAGGCGGATGTCCTGCTCCTGCATGTCCTGATCCAGCTGCCCCAAATAGTTGAAGCTGATCTCAGGGTTCAGCGTGAAGCCGCTTCTTTCGCCGCTTGCGGCAGCTTCCGGCATATACCGAAGAATGCCGTAGCCGATCCCTTTTTGCGGAATGCCGCGCAGCTGCTCTTTCGTCTGCTTGATCCGGCCGGACAAGCTGCGGTCCGGCAAAGACGTCAGCACAACCGGATATATGCTCGTAAACCACCCGACCGTACGGGTAATGTCGATATCCGGAACGATCGCCTCCCGTCCGTGTCCTTCCAGATTGATGACGGCCTGCTCCACGCCCGCCCAGTCGTAAAGGGCGCCGCCGACTGCGGTCAGCAGCAGCTCGTTCACTTCCGTGCCGTAAGCGCGGTGGGCTTTTTTGAGCAGCAGCTCGGTTTCCCGCTTCGTCCATGCGACCGTAATCAGTTCGCTGTCGAGCTGAAGCGGCCGCTCGTGCGCGAAATCTTTGGGCAGCGGACTATAAACCGTCTGTTCGACCCGCTCCCAGTACGCCCGCTCACGCTCCAGCGCCTCGCTTGCCGCATAGCTGGAAAGCCGCTGCGCCCAGGCTTGGAACGAATCCGTTTTAAGAGGCAGACGAATCGTTTCGCCTTGCAGGAACTGCCCGTAAGCCGCAGCGAGATCTTCGAACAAAATGCGCCAGGATACGGCGTCTATGGCCAAATGGTGCACAGCGATCAGCAAGTGGTCGCCATCCGTGCAGCGGAACAATCCGAGTTTCAAAAGCGGTCCTTCGCCAAGCTTCATCGAACCTTGAATGTCGGTCGACTTGGACTCGACGATTGCTGTGCAGTCGGGTTCGTGCTGCAGATCGGCGACAACGAGTTCGAACAGCTCTCCCTCGCTTGCGCTCCGGTATCGCGCCTCATGAACGCCGCCGTCCGTCGGGAACACCATCCGCAGCGCGTCGTGATGCTCGGCAATTTTCTTCATGGCGGCGCGCAGCGCGCCTTCATGGAACCGCTCCGGCCGGTACAGCATGACCGATTGGTTAAAATGGTGCGCATCCGTCTGATGATGCTCAAAGAACCAGCGCTGCACCGGCGTTAGCTCGGCCGCGCCCGTAACTTCCCCTTGGTCGGCAATGCGCGTCAGCGTCTTGATATAAGGGCCCAGAGCCGCTATGGTCGGGTACTTGAACAAGTCCTTCATGTCCAGCTTGTAGCCCGCCTGCAGCAATCGGGACGATACTTGAATGGATTTAATCGAATCTCCGCCCAGATCGAAGAAATTGTCTAAAATGCCTACCGCACCGACGCCCAAAACGGTTTGCCAAATCGCGCAAAGCGTCCGCTCCACGTGCGTGCGCGGTGCGGCGTATTCCGCTCCGCTGCGGATGCCGGCATGCGGCTCCGGCAGCTGTTTGCGGTCGATTTTGCCGTTCGGGCTGAGCGGCATCTTGGCAAGCTGCACGAAGAACGACGGCACCATGTAGCCCGGCAGCTCCTGCGACAACGCTGCGCGAAGCCGGTCGGCGGACAGCTCTCGGTCCGCGACAAAGTAAGCGCACAGCTGTTTTTGCCCTTGACCGTCCGTACGGGCGACGACGACCGCTTCATCCACGTGCTCCACGTTCAGCAGCTGCGACTCCACTTCGCCCAGCTCGATCCGGTAGCCGCGGATTTTTACCTGGTGGTCGATCCGGCCCAGGTATTCGATATTGCCGTCCGGCAGCCAGCGCGCCAAGTCCCCGGTCCGGTACATCCGGCCCCCGTCCGCGAACGGATCGGCCACGAATTTCTCCGCCGTCAGCTCCGCACGGTTCAGGTAGCCCCGCGCCACGCCGACGCCGCCGATGCACAGCTCCCCGGCCACACCCACAGGCTGCAATTGCAGCGTGCCTTCTTTCACGATGTACAGCCGCGTATTGTGGATCGGCTTGCCGATCGGGATGACCGGATAATGCACATCCGGCTCGCAGTCGAAGTACGACACGTCCACCGTCGCTTCCGTCGGTCCGTACAGGTTGATCAGCCGCGCGCGGTTCACCCACGCTACCGCCTGCTGGAACCGGGTCACGTGCTGCGGCGGCAATGCTTCGCCGCTGGCGAATACTTGGCGCAGCGTTCCCAACTGCCCGGCCAGCTTCGCTCCCGGCTGCTGTTCCGCGTAATCGAGGAACGCGTGCAGCATCGCAGGCACGAAGTGCATCGTCGTCACGCCGCTGCGCTCGATCGTTTCCAAAATCCGCTCGGGGCTCTTCTCGCCCCCGACGGACAGCAAGCACATGCTGGAGCCGACCATCGCCCACCAGAACAGCTCCCACACCGACACGTCGAACGTGAACGCCGTTTTTTGCAAAATAACGTCGCTCTCGCCGATCGGATACCGCTCATGCATCCACAAAATCCGGTTGATGACCGAGTGGTGCTCGATCATAACGCCCTTCGGCTTGCCCGTCGAACCCGACGTGTAGATTACATAAGCAACGTCGCGAGGCCCGGCGAGCGGCTCCAGAGGCGAGCCGTCGTGCGTGTACGCGCCGCTGTCGTTCAGATCGATCAGCCCGGCCGCTTCCGCAGCGATGGCCGGCAGACGATCGAGCACATGCCGCTGGCTGAGCAGCACCTGTGCGCCGGAATCTTCGAGGATGTAGCGAATCCGCTCCTCGGGATACTCGGGGTCGATCGGCACGTAGGCGCCTCCGGCTTTCAGAATCGCGTAGATGCCGACGATCATCTCCATCGACCGCTCGGCCAGGATGCCGACCTTGCCGTCCGGCCTCACACCTGCGGCGCGCAGCTTGCGGGCCAGCCGGTTCGCCCGCTCGTCCAGCTCGCCGTAAGTCATCACGGCGTCTTCGAAACGCACCGCGATCTTCTCCGGCGTACGCACAGCGTGCTCCTCGAACATCGCGTGGATCGTCGTATCGTTCGGATACGCCGCCGCCGTGTCGTTGAACTGCTGCATGATCAGCGTTTTTTCCGCCGGAGCGATCAGCTCCAGTTCGTTCACTTTTGCGTACGGGTTCGCTGCAAGCTGCTCCAGAAGATGAACATAGTGCGATCGTATCCGCTCGATGACGTGCGCATCGTACACGCTCGCGTTATATTCGAAATCGACGCGAATCTCCCGTCCCGGCATGACGATCAGGTTGAAATCGTAAGTCGTTTGCTCGGACAAAGCTGCGTTCCTAATGGCAAAGCCGCCGTCCTTGCTTCCGCCTCCAAGCTGTTCCACCTGCTGCTCCACCGGATAATTTTCAAAGATCATCAAATGACAGATCAAATCCTGCTTTTGGCTCGTCAAGCCTTGAATCTCAAACAACGGATGCGTATCGAACGCGCTTGATTCCAGCGCCTGCTTCTGCATGCGCTGCATGACGCCTGCGGCCGTTTCGCCGGGCTCGCTCTGCATGCGGACCGGAATCGTATTGATGAACAGGCCGATCATGTTCTCTACGCCTTGAATCTCGGCCGGGCGTCCCGATACGACGCTGCCGAACACAACGTCATTGCTGTTGTTGTAATTTTGCAGTGCAATCGCCCAAGCCGTCTGCATCAGCGTATTGATGGTGACCTGCTGCTGTTTCGCCGTCTCGTTCAGGCTGTCGGTCAGCTCCGCGCCGAGCATGCAAACCAGTTTCTCGGCGGCGTAAGGCCGTTCCTCGCCAGACACATTCGATTTCGGCAGCAGCGTTTGCTGCTCGTAGCCGGACAAATAGGCGGACCAATAGTGGGAAGCCTCTTCGGCGTTCCGGCTCTCCAGCCACTGCACATAAGTGCTGAATGGCGTTACCGGAGGCAGCGAAGGCTGCTTTTGAGCGGCAAATTCAAAATAGCTGCCGAATACTTCCCCTGTCATCAGCGACAAGCACCAGCCGTCCATCAAAATATGATGGAAGCTCCATATGAACCGGTACGCCCGATCGTCGATTTGCAAAATCGCAACGCGCATCAGCGCTTCTCCGCCCAAATCGAAGCCGCGTTCCTTATCCCTGGCGGCAAAAGCTTCCGCATAAGCGAACCGCTCGGACCGCTCCATGGCGCGCAAATCCTCATACGCGAAGCCGGCCGCCCGATCGCGGAATACAACCTGGAACGGCTGCTCTCCAAGACCTGCATAGAAATTGGAGCGCAAAATCGCGTGTCTTTGCACGAGCAAATCCAAACTTTTCCTGAACGCTTCCACTTGGAAGACGCCTTCCAGATCAAAGGTCGCCTGCTCAAAATAGGCGCCGGACAGCGGCTCCATCATGCTGTGGAACAGCATCCCTTTTTGCAGCGGCGTGAGCGCGTACACGGTTTCGATCTCGCCGATCGCCCGCGTCTGGTCTTCAATCTGCTCCAGTTGGTACTGCTCGATGCCTTTGAGCAGCACATCGCTCGGCGTCAGGCTCGGATATTCCTTTGATACGCAATGCGTCAATACTTGGCGCAAGCTTTCCTGCAGCAGACCTGCGAACCGCTCCATGGTTTGCCTGTGATAGGCAAGGCCGTTATATCTGATCTCAAGCTCCAGAACGCCGCCGCTGATCATGCCGCTGACGTCGAGCTGATGCTGTACTTTGGTCCGCTCGCTGACGACGGAACCGATGGAATACGGCGAAAATTTCATGCCGCTGTGCTGCAAATCCTGATCGAACTGGCCCAGGTAGTTGAAGCTGATTTCCGGTTCCTGCAGGAGGGCCGGCTTGTCTTCGGAAGCGGACAAATAGCGGATGATGCCGTAGCCGATGCCTTTGTTCGGAATGCGGCGCAGGCTCTCTTTGACCGTTTTGATATGCTGCGCTTCGGTTCTGCCTTCGCCCAAATCCAGCACGATCGGGAATTGGCTCGTAAACCATCCGACCGTCCGCGAAATATCGGTGACGCCGGTCACATCTTCGCGGCCATGGCCTTCCAGATTCACATAGATGCGTTCCATTCCCGTCCATTCGCGAATCGCCATGCCGAGCGCGGTCAGCAGCAAGTCGTTGATTTCCGTCTTGTAGGCGCGATTCGCTTGTTGCAGCAGCTGTCTCGTTTCCTCTTCCGTCCACTGAACGGCCAGGAGTCCGGTGTCGCGAACCTCGAGAGCGCCGGGGTTAGCCGTGTCTTTCGGCAGCGTATCGTGCGGCGCAGCGGCGCCTGTTTGCCGCCAATAGGCGAACTCTTCTTCTATAGCCTGACTGCCCGCATATTCGTTCAACCGCTTCGCCCATGTTTGGAACGATTCCGTCTTGGCCGGCAGACGTATCTCCTGCCCTTGCTCGGCTTGCTCGTAGCCTGCGGCCAAATCCTCGAACAAGATCCGCCAAGACACGCCGTCCACAGCCAGATGGTGAATGGCTATGAGCAAATGGTCGCCGTCCGCGCATTGGAACAGTCCGAGCCTCACGAGCGGCCCCGAAGCAAGGTTCATGCCCCTCTGGATCTCGCTCGCCCGAGCTTCTATAAAGGAAGCGCAATCCGCATCCGTTCTGCAGTCGAATACGTCCAGCGTGTACAGTTCGCCGTCCGCCGAGCTGCGGTTCCAAGCCTCGATGCCTTGATCCGCGCTGCGGAAAACGAGCCTCAGCGCATCGTGGTGCTCCACGATCTTCGCGATCGACCGGTGCAGCGCCGTTTCTTCAAAGCCCGCTTCCCGGTAAAGCATGACGGCCTGGTTGAAATGGTGCGGCTCCGCCTGCTCTTGCTCAAAGAACCAGCGCAGGATCGGCGTCAGCTCGACACGGCCTGCCGCATCCCCCTGGAAGACGTCGCTTCCGGCGCGGGCAACCAGGTGGCCGAGCTCCGCAATGGTCGGATGCTGGAACAGGTCTTTGATTTGCAGCTTGTAGCCGGCCTGCAGCAGGCGCGAGGATACTTGGATCGATTTGATCGAATCCCCGCCGAGATGGAAGAAATTATCATGAATGCCAATCTGTTTGAGTCCGAGAACGGATTGCCATACAGCGGCCAGCGTTTGCTCCTCAGCCGTACGCGGTGCCGCGTAGTCCGCTCCGCCTTCCAGCCCTTCTTCGGGGGCCGGCAGCGCTTTGCGGTCTACTTTGCCGTTGACGGTGAGCGGGAATTCGTCCATCCGCACGAAATGCGCCGGTACCATGTAAGCCGGCAAATCTTTGGCCATTTCATTGCGCAGCTCGCCGGCACCCAGCTCGCTATCGGCCACGAAGTAAGCGCAGATGTATTTTTGTCCGCCTGCATCTTCCCTCGCGAGAACAATAGCGTCTTGAACTGCCGCTATATTTAACAGCCGCGCTTCTATTTCGCCGAGTTCGATCCTGTAGCCGCGAATTTTCACCTGAGCGTCAATCCGTCCCACAAAATCGATACTGCCGTCAGGCAGCCATTTTGCAAGGTCGCCCGTCCGGTACATCCGCTCGCCGGGAACGAACGGGTTGTCTATGAACTTGTCGGCCGTCACGTCAGGCCGGTTCAAATACCCTCTGGCCACGCCGTCGCCGGCAATGAGCAGCTCGCCCGCTGCCCCGACAGGGCACAGTGTGCCGCCCGGGCTGACGATATAAGCGGAGGTGTGGCTGATCGGTTTGCCGATCGGCAGGCTCAATGCATGCTCGTTAACATGGTCTACCGGATAAAACGTTGCGAATACGGTCGTTTCGGTCGGTCCGTACACGTGGAGCAATTTGCCTGCGCCGAGGAAGTCCAGCGCTTTGCGCACGTGATTGACGGATGCCCGTTCGCCGCCGAACAGCACTTTGCGAACCGTCCGCAGCGCTTGAATATTCACGTCTACCAAGACGTTAAACAGCGCCGTCGTGATGAACATGACCGATATTTGCTCGTGTTCGATCAAATCCGAAAGCTTTTCCATTTCCAGGAAATGTTCTTTGGAAACGAGCACAAGCTTCGCGCCGTTAAGCAATGCGCCGAAGATGTCAAAGGTCGAACCGTCAAACGCGTAGCTGGACAGCTGCAGCACGATATCCTCTTCGGAGATTTCGATATAGTTGGTCTGCTTGACGACGCGAACAATGTTGCGGTGCGTGGTCAAGTTTCCTTTTGGCTTGCCCGTCGTACCCGACGTGTAGATGACATAGGCCAGACTGCCGGCGTCATCGGCCGCATTCAGATTCGTGCCGTCCTCCTCATAGGACGATGCGTCGTCGAGCAGAACGAGCTTGCCTTCAAACGCCGCTTGTTCCAGCAAGCGGGATTGCAGCAGCAGCACTTTGGCGCCGGAATCCTCCAGCAAGAAGCGGATCCGCTCTTCCGGGTATTCGGGATCGATCGGGACGTATGCCGCTCCGGCCTTCAAAACGGCGAGGATGCCGACAATCATCTCCAAAGACCGTTCGGTCATTAAACCGACGAAGTCTTCCGTCTGCACGCCCGACGCCCGCAGCGTTCTGGCCAGGCGGTTCGCTCTTGCGTTCAGCTCGGCGTAAGTAAGCTGTTCCGCGCCGAAAACGACGGCTGTACGGTCCGGATGCCTGAGCGCCTGCTCCTCGAACAACGAATGAAGCGTTCGTTCGCGCGGATATGCCGATGGCGCACGGTTAAACCCGCCCACGAGTTGCGCTTTCTCCTGCGGAGTGACGACTTCCAGCTCATCCACCCGGACATTCGGATTGATGACGATCTGCTCCATCGCCTGCGCGATATGGCCGCGAATCCGCTGAATATCCGCCTCGTCAAAGCGCAAAGCGTTATAGGATATCCGCATAAGAATGTCTTCGCCAGGCATAACGATCAGATTGAAGTCATAATTCGTTTGCTCGGTCGACTGCACGTTCGCGATGAAGAAGCGGTGTGCGCTATCTTTTCCGACTTGTTCGACTTCCTGCTCGACAGGATAGTTTTCGAACGCGACGATATGGCCGATCAGCTCCTGTTTCAGCTCGGACAAATGCTGGATCTCATACAAAGGCGTCGTTTCATACCGGTTGGACGCAATCGCCTGCTCCTGAACGCGTCTGAGCAGCGCCGGCAGTTCTTCGCCTGCCTCCGAGCGAATCCGCACCGGAATCGTATTGATAAACAAGCCGATCATGCTTTCCACGCCCGGAATCTCCGCAGGTCTTCCGGCAACGACGCTGCCGAACACGACATCCCGGTGATGGTTGTAGCGCTGCAAAACAATGCCCCAGACGGTTTGAATCAGCGTATTGACCGTCACCTGCTGCCCTCTCGCCAGCCGTTCGATCCGGCCCGTCAATTCGCGTCCGAGACTGAAATCGAGTCTCGCCGCTTCGTAGCCTTCCGCTGAAGCCGATACAGGCAGTGAGGCAGGCAGCGCCGTGCGGCTTTCGCAATCCCGCAAATATTCGCTCCAATACGCGGCCGCCTGGTCGCGGTCTTGTTCGACAAGCCACTCGATATACCGGCTGTAAGAAACCGCAGGCGGAAGCTGCAGCTTCGCGCCGCCGCAAATGGCAAAGTAGCTGTCAAACACTTCCTTCGTCATCAAGGACATGCACCAGCCGTCCATCAGCATATGATGGAAGCTCCAGACGAATTTGTAGCGCTCTTCGCCCGTGCGCAGTATCGCTACCCGCATCAGCGTGTCCTGCTCCAAATTAAAGCCCAGCTCGCGGTCTTTCTTGGCGAACGCCTCCAAATAAGCGGGAAGCTCCGCTTCCTCCAGCCCGCGCAGGTCTTCCACATGAAGGGCTCCTTTGCGGCTGCGGAAAACGACCTGCACCGGCTCTTCGGCGAAATCTCTATAAACGTTCGTGCGCAGCGCTTCATGCCTTTGCACCAGCATATCCAGGCTTTGCCGGAAAGCTTCGGCATCAAAACTCCCGGACAAATCAAAGGTTGCCTGTTCGAAATACGCGCCAAGCTGCGGGTCCATCAAACTGTGGAACAGCATGCCTTTTTGCATCGGCGTCAGCGCATATACATTTTCGACCTCACCGAGGCGGGACGTTTGCTTTTGCAGCTTGTCCAGCTCTTGGATCGTCAGACCTTTGAACGACACGTCGCTAGGGGTCAGCTCTGCCGACGTTTTGGACAAGCAGTGTTCGATCAGCTGCCGGACGCTCGCTTTTAACGATTGCGCAAAACGTTCCATCGTCCCGGCTTCGTATTGTCCTTTGCTGTAACGAATGATGATTTGCAGGACGCCGCCCGTCACAATGCCGTTAATATCCAGGTTATGCTCCAAAAACGCATTGCCGCTAACGTGATCGCCCTCGGCGAACGGCGACTTCATCAGGCCGCTGTGCGCGAAATCCTGATCGAACTGCCCCATGTAGTTGAAGCTGATTTCCGGTTTCGCGGACAGTCCGGCTTCGCGCGCGGAACCTTGGCCGCTCAAATATTTCAAAATGCCGTAGCCGATTCCCTTATGCGGAATTTGACGCAGCCCTTCCTTGACTTGCTTGATCGATTCCGAAAGCTGCCCGGTGCCTGCCACATCGATGACAACCGGGAACATGCTCGTAAACCATCCGACCGTACGGGCGATATCGATGTCAGGCATAATCGATTCTCTTCCGTGTCCTTCCAGATTTACCAGAAGGCGACCGATTCCGCTCCAATCCTTAACAGCCATACCGAGCGCCGTAAGCAGCAGATCGTTCATATCCGTGTTGTACGCGCGATGAACAGGCTTCAAGAGCTGCTCCGTCTCCAGCTCGCTCCACTCGACAATCAGCAGTTCGCTGTCCTTGAGCAGCGTAACGGGACATTCCTTGTCTTTAGGCAGCGGAGCAGCCTCGGTTTGGCTGACCCCCTCCCAGTACGCCCGCTCGCTCTCGATGGCTAAGCTGTTGGCATAGTCGAGCAGTTTTGCCGACCAAAGTTGGAAGGAATCCGTCTTTTGCGGCAGGCGGATCGCCTCTCCGTTAATGGCTTGATCGTAGCCCGCTGCGAGATCTTCGATAATAATCCGCCACGAAACGCCGTCGACAACCGCGTGATGGATGACCATCAGCAAATGATCCCCTTCCGCACAGTGGAAAAGCCCCAGCTTGACAAGAGGTCCCGCTTCCAGCTGAATGCCGGATTGAATTCGGTTAGCCAACGCTTCTATTTTTGCGGCGGTATCCGTTCCCGTTTCATGCTTCAGATCAAACGTATCTAAAGTGAACAATTCCCCTTCGCGAACGCTGCGGTTCAAAAGCTCATGGCCTTGTTCATTTACCCGCACCACCATCCGCAGGGCGTCGTGATGTCGGGTAATGCTTGCCATTACCCGGCGCAAAGCCTTTTCGTCAAAGCCTTCCCGGCGGTAAAACATCATGGCCTGATTGTAATGGTGCGCATCGCCATGCTGCTGTTCGAAAAACGCCCGCAAAATCGGCGTAGCGGCTACGCTTCCGGTTACTTCGCCTTGATCGGCGATGCGGCCGGCCAGACGAATGCGCGGGCTCAGCTCCGCCACCGCCGGATATTGGAACAAATCCTTCATCTCCAGCTTGTAGCCGGCTTGCAGCAGCCTGGAAGAAACTTGCAGCGCTTTGATGGAGTCGCCGCCAAGCTCAAAGAAATTGTCGCGGATGCCTACAGCCCGCACGCCCAGCACGTCTTGCCAAATCGCGGCAAGCGTCTGTTCCACGGCTGTACGCGGAGCCTCGTAGCTGCCGCCGGCATGAACCGGCTCCTCCGGAACCGGCAGCGCCTTGCGGTTCACTTTGCCGTTCGGCGTCAAAGGAATTTGCTCCAGCAGCATCAGGCGCGCCGGCACCATATGAGGCGGAAGCACCTGCTGAAGATGCGCTTGCAGCGAAGCGAGATCGCCATCTTGCTCAGGCACGGCGTAGCCGCACAAATATTTGTTTCCGCGTTCATCCGTCAGATCGGTCACTACGGCTTGACGGACGCCCGGACAGCGGAGCATGGCCGACTCAATTTCGCCGAGCTCAATGCGGTATCCGCGAATTTTCACCTGATGGTCGATCCGGCCGATAAAGTCCACATTGCCGTCCGCCATCCAACGCGCCAAATCCCCCGTGCGGTACAGCTTTTCTCCAGGCTTGTACGGATTGGCGACAAACTTGTCGGCCGAAAGCTCCGGACGGTTTAAATAACCGCGGGCGACGCCAGGACCGCCGATGCACAGCTCGCCGTCCACGCCGACCGGCACCGGATTCAGATGCGCGTCGAGAATGTAAAAGCGGGCGTTCAGCAGCGCCTTGCCGATCGGCACGCTGCCGGATGCAGGCAGCTTCGCCAATGGCTCGTCGTAGAAGCTGGAATCGATGGCCGCTTCGGTTACGCCATAGCTGTTAATAATGCGCATGTGCCCGCCGAAACGCTCCTGAAGCTTCCGGTAATCCAGCACGCTGCAGCTGTCCGAGCTTGTAATCAGCAATTTCATGGAAGAAATATCCAGATTGTTATTTGCAATATATTCCATAAACGGCACGATCAGTGCAGGCGTCGATTCGAAAACCGTAATCTGGTGATCGCGCAAATACCCGTATAAACGTTCCGGATCGATTCTGTCCTCCTTCGGACAGATGACCATCGTCCCGCCGTTCAAAAGCGTCCGGGCGATATCGCCGGTAAATACGTCAAAGGAGAAGCTGGCGAGCTGCAAAAGACGGACCGGGAACTCGGTTAACCGGTAGTCCCTGCGGTAGGCAACCGCCGTATTCACGAAGCTGCGGTGCTCGATCATAACTCCTTTCGGACGCCCCGTCGTACCCGAAGTGTAGATCACATAAGCCAAATCGTGCGGCTCATTGACGGAAGGCCGGTCAGCCGGGTCGCCGGTATAACTCGCTTCATCGTCGAGGCATAGAACCGCGCGCGAAGCCTGCTGCTCGCCGGACTGGCCGGACTGCCCGGGCTGCGCCACATGCAGCAAATGCGTTTGCGTCAAAAGCACAGCCGCAGCGCTGTCTTCCAACATAAATTGAATGCGGTCGGCAGGATAGTCCGGATCCAGCGGAACGTAAGCCCCGCCCGCTTTCCAGACAGCCAGACAGGCAACGACCAACTCCGCGCAGCGGTCTGCGAGAATGCCTACTACAGTCTCACGTCCGACGCCCAAATCGCGCAATTCGCCGGCCAGACGGTTCGCCCGCTCGTTCAATTCGCGGTAAGTCAGCTGCTTGCCGGCATAGATGACGGCGATATGCCCGGGAGCTTTTTGCGCCTGCTCTTCGACGTAGGCGCAGAACGGTTTTTCAAGCAGCAGCTCATCTCCCTCGGCGCCCTTGCCGCTGAACGCGTCTACGACCACCGCCATCTCCTGCGCGTTCACAAGCTTCAGCTCGCACACAGGGAGTGCCGGATTGTCGACAATTTGCTCCAGCATGTAAAGCAAATGCCCATGAATGCGCGCAATGCTCGCTTCATCAAAAGCCAATGCATTGAATTCATAGTCAATTCGGATATCTTCACCCGGGGTAACGCAAAGATTGAAATCGTAATTCGTTTGCTCGCTCATTGCGGCGTTGGCAATCGTAAAGCCGGCTTCACCGCTGCTGCCGGACTGTTCCATATTCAGCTCGACCGGATAATTCTCGAACACCATGATATGGTTGATGAGGTCCTGCCTGAGCTCCGTTAAAGCTTGAATCTCATAAAGCGGGAACGTTTCGAATTCGCGCGCATCCAGCGTTTGTTCATTGTTCCATTTCAGCAGGTCGGCGAATAATGTCTCCGCTTCGCAGCGTATGCGCACCGGCACCGTATTGATAAACAACCCGATCATCGTTTCGATGCCGGCGATATCCGCCGATCTGCCCGACACGACGCTGCCGAAGACGACATCCCGGCTGTTGCTGTATTTTTGCAGCATAACGCCCCAAACGGTTTGCAGCAAAGTATTGATCGTCACCTGCTGCCCTCTCGCCGTCCGGTTCATTCGTCCGGTAAGCTCACGGCCTATCGTGTATGTGCGTTTAACGGCAGCATAACCTTCTTCGCGATGGACCAAATCGGACTTGGGCAGCACAGCCTGCTGCTCATATCCTTCCAGATAGGCGCGCCAGTAGTCGGCCGCTTCGAAGCTATCCTGCGTTTGCAGCCACGAAATGTAGGTGCTGTAAGGCGCGACCTCCGGAAGTACAGGCTGCCTGCGCTCCAATATGGCGAAGTACGTATCGAACACTTCCTTCACCATTAAAGGCAAGCACCAGCCGTCCATAATAATGTGATGGAAGCTCCAGAGCACATAATAATTTTCGTCGCCCGTTCTGAGCACGGTGACGCGCATGAGCGTATCTTTCGTCAGATCGAAGCCTTGACGCTTATCTTGCTCGATGGCTGCCATTTGGAGCGCCCGGCGCTGTCCTTCCTCATGCTCGCGCAAATCTTCGACGCGGAATTGCACCTTTTTATGTTTAAATACGACCTGTACAGGCTGATCTTTCCAACTGTTGTTAAAATTCGTCCGCAGAATCGGATGCCGCCCGATCAACGAATCCAGGCTTTGCTCGAATATTTCCGTATGGAATGCGCCGTGCAAATCGAAAGAAGCTTGTTCGAAATAAGATCCCGATTGCGGGTTCATCAGCGAATGGAACAGCATCCCTTTCTGCATCGGGGAAAGCGGATAAAGATCTTCCACTTCTCCGGCAGGACGGCTCACCTCGGTAAACCGTTCCAGCTCTTCGATCGTCAAGCCTTGCAGCGTGACATCGCTTGGCGTCAGCTCCGTGCGCTCTTGCGACAGGCAATGGGCGATGATAACGCGAAGACTTTCGCGGAACAGTCCGGCCAAACGCTCGACCGTTGCGCGCTCATACTGCTTTATGCTATAGCTGACGGTAAAGGTCAGCACGCTTTTGGAAATCATGCCGTTCCAATCGAGCGCAGCATGCCGTTTGGCTTGCCCGCCGACGGAAGCTCCTACGGAGTAAGGCGAAAATTCCAGGCCGCTGCTGCTCAAATCCTGATCAAACTGGCCCAGGTAGTTGAATCCGATCTCCGGCTGACGCTGCTGGCCTGCCGAAAGCGAAAGTTCGCCATTCCCCCTCAAGTAACGCAGCATGCCGTAGCCGATGCCTTTGCGGGGAATGCGGCGCAGCTCTTCCTTGACGTTCTTGATCCGCTTCGTCACATCCTGGCCCGGATCCATGTCAATCACGACCGGATATTGGCTCGTAAACCAGCCTACCGTCCGCGATACGTCAAGATCCGCAAAAAGATCCTCTCTGCCGTGCCCTTCCAGATTGACGGCGATTCGCTCCAAGCCCGACCAGGCTTGTACCGCCGAGGCGAGAGCCGTCAGCAGCAAATCGTTCACATCCGTGCGATAGGCGCGATGGACGTGTTTCAGCAGCTGCTCCGTTTCCTGCTCTGTCCATTCCACGGTCACGGTAGCGCTGTCGCTGACAGCGTTGTGTTCCTCGTCCCTGTCCTTCGGAATCGGCGGCATGCCCGTTTGAAGCTTGCCGTTCCAGTAGGCCAGTTCGGATTCCATGTCCGGACCGTTCGCATACTCGGCCAGGCGCTCGCTCCACAATTGGAACGAATCCGACTTAAGCGGAAGCCGCAGCTCCTCTCCTTTGGCCGCCTGTTCATAGCCGTTGGCCAGATCTTCCATCAAGATGCGCCACGATACGCCGTCAACCGCCGTATGGTGAATAACGACCAGCAGATGGTCTCCGTCTGCACAGTGGAACAAGCCCAGTTTCATTAACGGGCCTTCGCTCAAATCGAAGCTGCCTTGCAGCTCGTTTGCTATGGCTTCAATTTGCGAACCGCAGTCCGCTGCGTCGCGAAAATCGTACTCGTCCAGGCTGAACAGCACGCCTTCGTTCAAGCTGCGTTTCCGCGCTTCGTATTCGCCGCCAGCCCCTTGGCGGAAAACTAGGCGCAGCGCGTCGTGGTGCTCGGCGATCTTTTGCACCGTTTTACGCAGGACGGCTGCATCAAAACCTTGCTTGCGCAGCAGCATCAGCGCTTGATTAAAATGATGCGTATCGCTCGTTTGATGCTCAAAGAACCACCGCTGGATCGGACTCAGCCTGACTTCGCCTGTGACTTCGCTCTGGTCGGCCGTCCGGTGCACGGATTGCACCCTCGGGCTCAGTTCCGCAATCGTCGGATGCTGGAAGAAATCTCTTGTCTCCAGCTTGTATCCTTCCTGGAACAAGCGGGAAGACACTTGTATCGACTTGATCGAGTCGCCGCCAAGCTCAAAGAAGTTATCGTAAATGCCCACCGATGCCGCACCCAGTACCTTTTGCCACATCGAAACGAGCATTTCCTCGATCGGCGTGCGGGGCGCAGCGTACTCGGTACCGGTTTGCGCGCTTTCCTGCGGCGACGGCAGCGCTTTGCGGTCGATTTTTCCGTTTGGCGTAAGCGGCATTTGTTCCAACTGCACGAAGTAAGACGGAATCATGTAAGCGGGAAGTTCCTGCGCCAGCAGCGCGCGCAATTCGCCGGACGGCACCTGAGTGCCCGCGACAAAATAAGCCGCCAGCTGCTTCTGGCCGTGTTCGTCGTCCAAAGCGACAACAACAGCCTCCTGCATGGAGCTTCCTTTCATCAATTGCGCTTCGATCTCGCTCAGTTCGATGCGGTATCCGCGAATTTTGACCTGATGGTCGATCCGTCCCAAATATTCAATATTGCCGTCAGGCAGCCATCTGGCCAAATCTCCGGTTTTGTACATGCGCCCGCCTTGCACAAACGGGTTCCGCACAAACTTCTCTTCGGTCAACTCCGGACGGTGGAGATACCCTCTGGCGAGCCCTTCGCCTCCGATGCACAGCTCGCCCGCCACGCCGACAGGCAGCAGATGATGGTTCGCATCGACGATGTAAACCTGGTGATTGCATATCGGCCGGCCGATTGAAACGAACTTCTGGCTGCTCAGCTCCTCCTGATAAGCCCAAACGGTTGAACAAATCGAATCTTCCGTCGGACCGTAGGCGTTGAAATACTCTACATGATCTTTCCATGCTTGAACAAGTTCTGCGGAAGGAGCCGAACCGGCCGTAATGAGCTTCTTCAAGCTTGGCAAACGCTCAGGCTCCAAATAAACCGCATAGGTCGGCGGCAATGTCGCAACGGTAATTCCATGCTCGGTCATATAATTTTCAAACAAGCGGTAGTTAAAGATGACCGAAGACGAAGGCAGGTATAACGTAGCGCCGAAAAATAAAGCCATATAAGTTTCCCAGCTCGCAGCATCGAATGAAAAGCTGGCGAATTGGATAATCCGGTCGCTCGCATCGATACGCAGGTCCTGTTCGAAAAAAGTTCTCAAATTGCCGAGCCCGTGATGCTCGACCATAACCCCTTTCGGCCTGCCGGTCGTTCCGGATGTATAGATGACATAGGCTAAATGGTCCGATTGTACAATGTGCTGCAAATTCGAACCGTCATGATGGTACACGCCGACGTCGTCCAGGGAAAGAATCTTCCCGCCGAAAGCCGCCTGATTCCGCAAATGCTCCTTGATAAGCAGCAGCCCGGCTCCCGAATCTTCCAGCATGTAGCGGATCCGTTCTTCCGGATATTCGGGATCGATCGGGATATAGGCGCCTCCCGCTTTCAAAATCCCCAAAATACCGACGATCATTTCCAGGGACCGGTCCGTCATAAGTCCGACCAACCGGTCCGGTCCGACGCCTTCGGCCCGCAGCGTCCTGGCCAGCCTGTTGGCCCGCTCGTTCAATTCCCGGTACGTCAAACGCTCGTTCTCGAAGACGACGGCCGCATGATCCGGCGTGCGTTCCGCTTGTTCTTCGAACCATTGGTGAATCGTTTTGTCTTTGGCGTACGGCACGTCGGCCCGGTTGAACACAGTAAGTACCGTGTCCGCTTCCTCTTTGCCGATCAGGGACAACTGCTCGATTGCGCTCTCCGGCTGCTGCGTGATTTGTTCGACAATCGTCAAATACTGTTTGAAAATTTGTGCGATTTCGTCCTCGTCAAACAACTGCGTTCTATAGTCGATATGCAAAAGAAACTGCTGATCGTCGAGCATTTCCACGATATGGACATCGAAGTCATTGCCGGTATGCCCGGCGAACGGGGTGTCCACTTGATAGCTGATCTCTTCGTTCTCCAGCCAGCTGAGTGTCCGGTATTGAACGCTGACGCCAAAAAGCCGCTGAATATCTTGATAGTTGTGAATTTCCCGCAAGTCCTGAATCAGCTTGTTGTACGGATAGCGCTGATGGCGAAGAATCGCCGCCTGTTCCTTGCTTAAGGTTTGCAGGAAAGCCGTCAGCTTGGCCGCCGGCTCGACATATGCGCGTGTGGCGACCGTACTGACGTACATACCCAGCGTTTCTTTTTCTTTCTTCGTTGTCCGGTTGGCGTATGCGGTTCCGATCGCAATATCCTGCAGATTGGTTGCTTTGTGCATATAAATGTAAAACGCACCAAGGAAGAACGTAAACAAGCTCACATTGTTGTTTGCGCAAAAGTCTTTGACATTTTGAAACATGTCATCGGACATTTGCACTGTCGCTCTGACCGCTTCCGTGCTCATAGCAACGGGATTGTACAGCTTTAATCCGAGCGCCTCCGGCAAAGTCCGAAATTTTTCGAACCAGTAATCTTTATCTTTTTGATAACGCTCCGATGCTTCGTAGTCCTGTTCCGTTTGTAAAAAGTCTATATACGCCGGACGCTTGTCACCGCTAGGCTCTACCCCTTTTAAATATTCCAAATAAAACTGCGTGATCCAATTGACCGCCGCATTCGTCGAGACGCCGTCTGTTGCGATATGGTGCGTTTTGATGTTATACCAATGCTCGTCATCGCTGATTTTCAAAATGACGAACTCGTACAAATCCGCTTCCATCATTTCCATCGGCTGCCGAATGTGCCGGGATACCCACGCTAAGGCGGACTGAGCGCTGTCGTCCTCGCCGGAGAAATCGACCCAGGGAATCTCCTTGGGCGAAAACGGCTCCATATACTGCTGCGGATTGTCGTTAACGGTAGTAATCCGGATGCGGAATGCATCGTTTTGCCGGATCACTTCATGAATGGCGCGAGTCAACGCATCGGCGTCGAAGCGGCCTCGAATGCGGACCGTCACCGTCACCGTCGAGATGCTTGTGCCGGGATTCATAATATCCATGTACCAGATGCGCTGCTGCGGTTGTGTTAATGCAAATGTTTGACGCGATTTGGGACTGACACGCTTTTTGCTAGTTAATTCACGACTCATGATACGCACGCACACTCCTGTCAAATTATAAAGATGGAATCCAGGGACAGCCCCTTCTATGTGTGAGGAGTCTGTCCGAGGAACTCCGTAGAAGGTTTGCACAAAAGCAACCCGTCGGACAGACTCCTAGGCCGGCTCTTTCTCTAAATGCGAATGAAATTGCAGGTTGTAAAGTTCGGCGTACAAGCCGTCCTTATCCAGCAGTTCTTGATGTGTGCCCTGTTCTTCCAATTGGCCGCCGGCAATTACGCAAATTGAATCCGCCTTTTCGATCGTCTTCAGCCGATGAGCGATCACAAGCGTCGTTCGGTTCGCCATGAGCGTCTCCAGCGCGAGCTGGACTTCGTGCTCCGACACCGGATCCAAAGCAGCGGTCGCTTCGTCCAGCAATAAAATCGGCGAATCTTTCAGCAGCGCTCTGGCGATGGCGATCCGCTGACGCTGGCCGCCGGACAGATTGGCTCCCCGCTCGCCGACGACAGCGTTATAGCCGTCTGGGAGCTCGGCAATAAACGAATGCGCGTTGGCCGCCCTGGCCGCCCGCTCCACTTCATCGTCGCCGGCATCCAACCGGCCGATGCGTATGTTTTCGGCAATCGTGCCGTGAAACAGGAACGCCTCCTGAGGCACATAGGCGATCCGCCCTCTGATCTCTTCGAGCGAATACTGCGCCGCCGGCTTCCCGTTTATTTTCAGCATGCCTCCGCTCGGCGGATACAGCCCCAGCAATACTTTCATTATGGTGCTTTTGCCGCCCCCGCTCGGACCGACGAGCGCTGTTACGGAGCCTTCATGCACGCTCAAAGTCAAATCGCGAAGCACGGGCCGCTCGGCCTCATAGCCGAACGAAATGCCGCTCAGCTCAATAGCCGCCGGCTCTCCGCCCGTCACATCGGCAATCGAACCTTTATCCGGATCGGCAGGCAGAACCTGCCTCCTCGCATGCTCCCCTTCTGTCGGTTCCTGCAAAATTTCCGTGACTCGCGCAGCGCCGGCAAAAGAGTTCTGTATCAACGCTACAGCCGCTCCGAGCTGAAAAAACGTACGCGAAATGTTGCTTTGCAAATGAACGATTTGACCAAGCACACCCAGCTCCAACTGCTGTTTGGATACGAGGAACAATCCGATGAACAACATGCCGCCCATGCTCAGAAACTGGATTAGGAAGTTGCCCGCCTCAAGCAGCCCGGACTGGTGCCCCTGCTTGATGCCTGACTCGCAGATGTCTTCGCTCATCTCTTCGCAGCGCCGTCCCACCCTGTTTGACAAACCGAACAGTTTGACGACCTGCAATCCGGCGATCAAGTCGCCCATCCGCTCCGTAAATGCGCTCATTTGAAGCTGCAGCTTATCGCTGATTTTGCGCATCGGCTTTGCATACTGCGTATTGAAAAGCACGGTGAACAGGCTGAGCACGATCAGCACCGAAGCGAAGCGCCAATCGACAACGATCAGCACCATGATTGAGCCTGCAAAAGTAATGATTTGGGATACGATCGATTTCAAATGCTCGTTGTAGGTCTGCTCGATCGTCTGCACGTCATTGGTTAAACGGGAAAGGAGGTCCCCTGAATGACGGCGCTCCGCAGCCGGGTAGGAAAGCTCTCCAATGTGTCCGAACAGCCTCGTGCGGATTTGACCAAGCGTTATTTTGATACTGCGGAGAAATAAATAGCTGAACAGGGGCGACAAAAGACTTAGCGCCGCCACGGACACGCTAACGAGCAGCACCGCCCGCGTAAGCTCGTCCGTTCGGCCGGATTGCGCATAATTAAGCAAATGCTGGATGACGAAGGACATCACAATCGTCAGACTCGCATTCACGAAACTGTCCCCGACAAGCCCTGTAACATACATGTTTCGTTGAGGTTTCATAAATGACATCAGTTGGCGAAAATCAGCGAAGGCCTGACGGAACGGCATAAGCAGCCCCCCTTTCTCGAGACTTATCTTCGCCTTCCGGCTCCGTTTCCGTAAGGGAAAGCTGATGCAAATAGAGCTTTTTATACACGCCGTTAAACTCAAGCAGTTGGTCGTGCGTTCCGCTCTCCGCAATCGTCCCTTGATCGAGAACCACAATGCGGTCAGCCTGCTTCACCGTCGAAAGGCGGTGCGCGATGACGATAACCGACGTGTTCGTCATCAACTGCTTCAAAGCTTGCTGGACTAATGCTTCGGACATCGTATCGAGCGCGGATGTGGGCTCGTCCAGCAGCAGCAGCTGCGCTTTTTTCAAAAACGCTCTCGCGATGGCGACGCGCTGCCTTTGCCCTCCCGACAAGCCGCCGCCCCGCTCGCCAAGAAGCGTGTCATAGCCGTTTGGCAGCTGCATAATGAACTCATGCGCGTTCGCCGCTTTCGCTGCGGCAATGATATCCTCCCGCGTGGCGTCCGGCCGACCGTAACCGATGTTCTCGGCCACCGTGACCGGGAACAAATACGTGTCCTGTGCGACAACCGACAGGCAGGAACGGAGTTCGGACAGCTTCCAGTCGGAAAGCGGGCGGCCAAACAATTTCACACTGCCGGCTTGTTCCGGTTCGTAAAAACGGCAAAGGAGCTTGAAAATCGTACTCTTGCCGCCTCCGCTCGCACCGACGACCGCCAATGTTTCCCCCTGCCGCAGCCGGAAGCTCACCTTGTTCAGCACGTTCGTCTGCCCGTCATAGCTAAAGGATACGTTGTCGAAAACGACCGGATCGCCCGTTAGATCGGCCTCCTGCACCGGCGTCCCATCCGTCTCCACGGGCCAGTCCAAAGCTTCGAACAAACGGCGGGCGGCACCCAAGGCCTCCTGAATTTGCCCCAGCATGGTCGGAGCCATACTGACCGGCTGCAAAATAAAACCGAGCAGGTACAGGAACAAAATGATGCCGCCGGCATCCAGCTCGCCCTGCGCGATCAAACGGCCGCCGTATACGATAACAAATACGAAAGGAGCAGCAAGAAAGAAGATCGCTATCGGGCCGAGAGCGGCATACCTTTTTTCCAGACGCAAGCTCATTTGGACGGTGTCCCTCATCAGGTTGCTGTATTTTTGAAAAAAATACGCTTGCGCCTGAAACGCCTTGATGACGGCAAGGCCTGAGACCGCATCTTGGGCCAGCGCATTGAGCTGACCCATATTTTGCTGCACTTTCTCGGAAAAAGAGCGCATGGAATTCGTCAACAAGGCGGCGATCGCCATGCCGACCGGAAGCAGGATGAGCGTGGAAAGCACCAGCTTCCAGCTTGTGAGCAGCAGCATGACCAACGCCCCGGCAAAAACGATCGGCAAGTAAAACAAATTCGCAAAATGCTGAATAAAAAAGTTTTGCAGCACTCCCGTATCGTTCGTCAATCTGGAGACCAGATCGCCGGATAAATTGCGTTCAACGGTTTCAACCGGCAGGCGGCTGATTCTGCCCACCAATTCACTCCGCAAGTCGCGCAGCGCCTTCACGCTGAATCTGGCCGAAGCGTATTTGATGAGATACCTGAAAGGCAGACCGATCACAATCATTCCTGAGATCAAGAATACAATTTCAGTTAGTGAACCGACCGTCCCGTCAACCATTCGTTCGATATACTTGCCCAGCACAATGTCTAATGCAGCCAAAATAAGCGATGCAACTACCGTAACTGCGACCCAGAAAGAATACGGTTTGACATAACGTATTAATCTGCGAAATACCGGTATGCGTTTGGTCAAAGTGGTACTCCCCCGATCACTGAAAATACCTTATTCACACAATTAACTGTTTACGAACTCAAGTTTGCCGACTGCCCGCTGCATGGCGTGTTTAATAATTTCGCAGCCGGTTTTCAAGTTTTCCATCGAAATGGTTAGCGGTGGAAGGAGCTTGATTACGGTATCCTGTCTACCGGCGCGCTCGATAATAAGACCGTCCTCGAAGCACAAGTTGGTCATAAGCTTCGCCGTCGCTTCGTCCGCAAAGCCGGAAACGTCAATGCCCCAAATTAATCCTTGTCCTCTAATGGAAATAGTTTGATTTAAAGGTTTGATTTCATTCTCAAGAAACGATTTTACGAACATTTCCTTCTTCTTCACTTGCTCGTCCAGTTGAACCAGGTCCCGGAATTCCAGCGCTGCCTGGGCGGCGACAAACGCAAGCTGGTTCCCGCGAAATGTTCCGTTATGCTCGCCGGGCCCCCACTCGTCCAATTCCGGTTTAAGCAGCAGCAGCGACATCGGAAGCCCGTAACCGCTAATCGATTTGGACAATGTAACCATGTCCGGAACGATTCCTGCATGTTCAAAAGAGAAGAACGAGCCCGTTCGGCCGCATCCCACCTGGATATCATCGATGATCAGCAATATATCGTGTCTGCTGCACAGCTCCCGAAGGCTTCTCAACCAGTCCGGGCTTACCGGGTTGACACCGCCCTCCGCCTGGATCGTTTCGATGATAACGGCTGCCGGCTTATCAATGCCGGAATGCGAATCGAGCAAAATTTCCTCCATATACGCCAGGGAATCCACGCTTCCGTATGGGTTGCCGGGATGCGGGATGAACGTGACCTGATCGAGCGGCATACCCGCACCGGCCCGCAGCGATTTATTGCTCGTGGCCGACAAGCTGCCGAGAGACATGCCGTGGAAAGCTCCCATGAATGCGAAAATTCCCGTTCTTTTCGTCACCTTCCGCGCCAGCTTCAGCGCCGCCTCCACCGCGTTCGTACCGGTCGGGCCGCAAAATTGAAGCTTGTAGTTCAAATGCTGTGGCTGGAGTACGCGCTCGGAGAAAGATAGGATAAATTCCTCCTTCGCTTTCGTGTACATATCCAAACCGTGCATGATGCGGTCTTTTTGCAAATAGTCAATCATTTTGTCTTTTATAAAATCGTTATTATGCCCATAGTTTAAAGCGCCCGCGCCGGCGAAAAAATCAATATAGGCGCGCCCGTTATCCGAATATAACAAATCCCCCTTTGCCCGGTCGAATGTCACTGGAAAAGTTCTGCAATACGATCTTACATTGGACTCCAATTGTTCAAAAATACTCATTTCACCGCACCCTCCGCTGGTTTCAATTGTTTTTTGACGCATTCATCCATGTCGCATCTTAGAAGTAATATTTTTGATATTATGGGATTTAATACAAATAGATACTATCATATCGTGAAGCAAGCGTGTCTAAATTTTGTGTAAAACAGCTTCCCGCCCGGTTGCGGGAACCAAAACCCGGGTTTCCGCCAGGTCCCTCAGCATGTAAGCTTTGAGAGATTCGAGTTCTTCGTGAATAAAGAAATGGTCTCCCTCGAACATATGCAGAGCAAACGGACCGCTTACCCGCTCTTTCCATCCTTCCAAACCCGTCCGGCTAACGCCGGTATCCTTCAAACCGCCGAACACGGTTACCGGACAAGAAACCGGCAGCTCGGCCTTGTAACGGTAAGTTTCGCAGATGGCAAAGTCGGCCCGCAGTCGTGGCAGCAAAATTTCCATCAGCTCGTCGTTTTGCAGCAGTTCGTCGGGCGTCCCGTTCAAGACGCGAAGCTCTTCCTTGAACTCCTTTTCCGGCAGCAGATGCACCTCTTTCTCCTCTACACGAAGTTGCGGAGCCGTGCAGGCCGAAACGAATAGCCGCTCAGGGCTTACGCCGTAACGCTTGTTCACCTCCTGTGCAAGTTCATAGCAGAGTAAAGCGCCCATGCTGTGCCCGAACAGCGCAAACGGCTTGTTCAGCAGCGGCTGAAGCACTCCGGCTAACGTTTGCACGACATGTTTGAGATCCGCCAAAGGCTCCTCCAACCCGCGATTCTCGCGGCCCGGGAGCTGAATCGGGCAAACATCAATGTTCCGGGGCCATGTTCTGCCCCAAGCTCTGTACAGCGATGCGCCTCCGCCGGCATAAGGCAGACAAAACAATCGCATATCTGCATTCGACTGCGGATTGGCATGAAAAACCCAGGAATTCAGTTGTGAAAACAAATTCATGGAACACTCCCCTATTCTTTTTTTTCAGGATGATGCTGTCCGGTTAAATAGACAGACTCATCCCAGTACTAACGCACAATAAATATGTTCCATATCCGCTTTTACCCGAAACCGCAACGATAAGTGTATAAATTCCCTCCAGTGCTATGATAGTGCTATGATTTCGCTTGCGCCTGCATTCTATATTTCATATTCGGCCGCAGGAATTCCAGAACCGCCAATGAAAATCGGTATCCTCCTTTTCCATGTGAATCGTTGTTCGAACCGTTCTTCCGAAAATATTTTAAAAACCTGCGCCCTGAGGCCGGCTTTGCTCACACAATCGCCAATTCCACACCCATTGCAAATGACAAACGATAATTCATAAATAATTCCATTGCAACTAATATGATGCTATTACGTCCAATATGTTGTAAGATTTCTTGCTCATTTGCTCTCTCCTTTATTATTGGGTATTAGGTATTTTCTGACATTTCCATGTTATCCCAGAGAATTGTTTTCGGTCAAGTCATTTATTTGTTAACAAAATTAGTCTAAAGTTGTTACTATTTACCTATTGTTTTGTCAAATGTTGGACAAGCTCGTAATTTGTCATTTTTTGTCTAGTTCGTTATTCATGTCTTATTTAAATAAAAATGTCCCCTTTTTGTATTCGGGGACATTTTCTTTACGTGCATTTTAAATTTTATTTACGGAACTCCCATAACATTCAGGCGTGGTGATAGTTCAGCTTGCTTCGTGTCATTGCAGCATATCCGCCAACGCCTTCGCTTGATGGTCAAGCTGGCGCGCGGCTTGCCCGATGCCGGTAAATTCGCCGACGGCCTGCTCGATGCGCTGACGGCTGTCGGCGATGACCGTTTGCGAACGTTTCGTCCCCTTGGCGATTTCGCCAACCTGGGCGGCGATGCCTTCCAGATTGGCATTCACTTCCTTCACCGCATCTTCCGTCTGCTTGGCCAACTTCCGAACTTCATCGGCTACCACGTTAAAGCCGCGCCCGTGCTCTCCGGCGTGGGCGGCTTCGATCGCGGCATTCAAGGCAAGCAAATTCGTCTGCGATGCGATATCGCGGATCGTCTTCAAAATGCCGCGAACCTCATCGGCTCTCTTTTCCAGCACTTGCAGCGCCTGCGTATTTTCAATGGATTCCTTAACGACCCGTTCAATGGCCGCTGCAATTTCATGGCTTCGGGAAATCCCCGCTTCCGCGCGGTTCAAGAGATCTTCGGCCATTTGCCTCAGGTCGCTTGTCACTTGGGTGGCGGCATTTTCCCGGGCCGTAATATCCGTAGCCACTTTTATGACGGCCTGCACCTTGCCTTCCGTATCAAAAACCGGAGTATACGTAGCCTCAAACCAGAGAAGACGCCCCTCTTTGTCGACCCTCAATATTTTTTCCTGAACGGGATGCCCGCTGTTCAAACTTCTCCAAAACGCCGTGTATTCCGAGCTGTTTGCAAACGCCGGTGTGCAAAATTGCCGATGCATCAATCCGGGCATTTCGGCTGCATCATATCCCATTGCCCGAGCAAAATTATCATTGGCCCACAGCACTTTTCCTTGAGTGTCGAATTCGATCATGGCCAGTGACCTCTCCATTGCTGCTAAAACCGCGCTTTCGTCCAATACTTGGGTGCTCGGATACATACTCATTTTTACGTCACTCATTCGGCACCTACTTTACTTTTTTTGGATTATGCAAGTTAAATTATACGGAAACGGCACTATGTAAGCAAGATCTTACTTGATTTCTAATGAGCAAGGCAATTGACCTAAAAATCAGGAATCCATACCCAAACAAACCCAAACAATTGACGAATTGTGGCGGATTGTGCCGCAGGTAAACTACGCATCCGCGCACAAAAAAAACGCCCTCGCAAAGGAGAACGTTTTCGGCGGTTATTGAGCAATCTGATCTTTGATCGATTGTAAAATTTTCTTTTCGAGCCGCGACACCTGCACTTGGGAAATACCCAGCCTGCTTGCCACTTCCGATTGCGTCTGGTCGCGGTAATACCGCAGGTAGACGATGAGTCGCTCCCGCTCTGAAAGCGTGCCTATCGCTTCATTGAGCGCCAGCTTCTCGAACCACTTTTCCCCGGAATCGTCGGAAATCTGATCCATCAGCGTGATCGGGTCCCCGTCGTTCTCGAATACCGTCTCATGAATCGACGACAGCGGCTTGTTCGCTTCCTGGGCGAAGACGACTTCCTCCGCCGTAATCATCAGCTCTTCGGCCACTTCCTTGATCGTCGGAAGCCTGCCGAGCCGTTTGGACAGCTCATCCTTCGTCTTCCTGATTTTATTCGCCAGCTCCTTCAGCGAACGGCTCACTTTCAGCGTTCCGTCATCGCGAAGAAACCGTTGAATTTCCCCGATAATCATCGGCACGGCATAGGTGGAAAATTTAACGTCATACGATAAATCGAATTTATCGACCGACTTCAGCAGTCCGATACAACCGATTTGAAACAAATCCTCGGCTTCGTATCCTCTGTTCAAAAACCGTTGAACTACAGACCAAACCAGTCGGATGTTACAGCTAACAAGTGTCTCTCGGGCAAGCCCGTCTCCGGATTGGCTGAGCGCGATTAACCGTTTGACTTCACTGTCGTCCAAATAACTGTGAGAGGCGTGTTTCAAATCGACGTCCATATATCAAACCCCTAATTGTATAAAGCTTTTTTAGATTCAATTCGCTTCATCATTTTAATTTTGGTTCCGATTCCGACAGCCGTCACAACTTCCACTTCGTCCATGAAATTTTCCATAATCGTAAAGCCCATTCCGGACCGCTCCAGCTCCGGCTTGGAGGTGTACAACGGCTGCTTCGCCTGCTCCAGATCCTCGATGCCCGAACCGCTGTCCTCGACGGTAATATGCACGATGTCGTCCTCGATCTGGGTCGTAATCGTGATGACCCCGTCGCGCCGGTTGTCATAGCCGTGAATAATCGAATTCGTCACCGCCTCGGAGACGACCGTCTTAATGTCGGTCAGCTCGTTGAGCGTCGGGTCCAGCTGCGAGACGAACGCAGCCACCGCTACCCGGGCGAAAGCCTCATTCTCGGAACGGCTGGAAAATTGCAGCGTCATAAAGTTTTTATCGCTCATAGCGCAACCTCCAGACTGGAGATCGCAGATCTTTCGTTGTCCTGTATCGATACGATCTTGAATAAACCGGACAGTTCGAACAGGCGATATACAGCGGGGGTTACGTCGCATACGACCATTTTGCCGCCCTTGCCCGTTATTTGCTTATAACGGCCGAGAATGACGCCCAAGCCCGAGCTGTCCATAAAGGAGAGCTCCTTCAGGCTCAGAATGACATGGCGCGTATCTTCCTTGGCGATCGCTTCCTCCATCCTCGCTTTCACGCCGTCTGCCGTATGATGATCCAGCTCGCCTTTCAATCTGACAATCAGCGCTCTTCGGCCTTGCTCGAATTCAATTTGCAGGCTCAACCTTGCTCACTCCTTCCCAGTCATGAAGACTAGATTTCTACAAAGGAAGTGGAAGTTCCTGCCACCCGACAAAACTAGAAGAAAAGCGCTAAAACTAGTAAAAAAGCGAGTTTATTCGTGATTCCGGCCGTTAATTCGTATGGAACAGGTTGGAAGTCGTCCGTTTGAACAGCTTCCACCAGGACGCTTTATTGACGGCAAGCGGCGATTCCAGCGGATACTCGGCCATCACGGTTTCGCCGTTGTATACGACGATTTTGCCGATAGACTGCCCCGCCCGGATCGGCGCCTTCAGATTAGGGTTGATCTGCAGCTCGTGCCGGATATTTTGCGAAGGCTCTCCTTTTTTCATCAAAATGCTGTAGTTTTGCTTCGCTACGAGAGGCAGGGATGTGACTTCGCCTTTGCTGATTCTAAAGCTGCCCAGGTCGTCGCCGGATTTGAACAGCGGATAATTGGTGTACTGGGCAAAAGCGAAATCGAACAGCTTCGTAACCTCGGCGTTGCGCGTCTTCGTGTTCGGTTCGCCCATCACGACCGCAATGACGCGTAGATTGTCCCGCTTGGCCGTCGCCGACAGGCAGAACTTGGCTTCGCTCGTATAGCCGGTTTTCAGGCCGTCCGCGCCCGTGTAAAACCGAACCAGCTTGTTCGTATTCACCAGCCAAAAAGGATGGGCCGTATCCTTGCGCAAATAGTCCTGATATACCCCGGTAAATTTCGTAATCTCATCGTGCTTGAGCAGTTCCCTCGACATCGTCGCGATGTCTTGGGCGCTTGTATAGTGGTTATCCACAGGCAGCCCGTTGCAATTTGAAAAATGCGTATTTTTCATTCCAAGCTGCTGTGCGCGTTCATTCATCATTTGTACAAAATTTGGCTCCGAGCCGGCGATTTTCTCGGCCATTGCAACGGAAGCGTCATTGCCGGAAGCCATCGCAATGCCTTTGAGCATTTCCTGGACCGTCATTTCCTCGCCCGGCTCCAAAAAAATTTGCGATCCGCCCATGGAAGCCGCATATTCGGAAGCCCGGACTTTTTCATCGATTTTGATTTTGCCTTGATCGAGCGCCTCCATGATCAGCAGCATGGTCATAATTTTCGTAATGCTCGCCGGAGGCAGCTTGGCATCCTTATTTTTATCGACGATGACCGTACCCGTGTCTGCGTCCATCAGTACGGCGGATTGCGCGTTCGGCGCCAAATCGAGCGGCTCCGCCTTCTTTTCTTCGGCAAAAGCCGCCGGCATCAGCAGCAGCGCGAGCAGCTGCCAACACATCAAACTCACAAGCCCTTTTTTAAGCATAGTCATTCTACCCCTCCTGGAAATGTATGAAGCAAAGACCGCAAATTGCAGCTTGAAGTACTGCTAATCAGTCTTGACGTTTTGCCCACAAAATATTCCAGATCGGGAAAAATGCCGAAAAAGAAACCGCCTATACGGCAGCCGCCGGTATGGCGGAAACTTGACAGCCGCAAAGCGGCAGCGGCCGCCCCACGACCCACGCCTCTCCAGCACGGGTTGCGTCGCTGAAGCGGGATGGCGCAAGGACGGCTCGGCACTGGGAAACCCTGCAAAAGTGCAGGTTTTTCCCATAAAAACGGCTCATTTTCGCGAAAAGCCTGCAATTGTACAGGAATTTTCGATGCAAATGAACCAGAGCCCATGTTCGCGGCGAAATACCTGCACAATTGCAGGAATTTGTCGTGGCTAACGCATCCATCGAGCAAAAACTGTATTTTTGCAGTTTTTTTTCGCGCAACAAGGCAAGATGGTGCGACCGGCTCTAGCAAGTGGACACCTGTAGGCTTCTGGGCACCTAATATTTCCCAAGCAATAAAAAAAACACCTTCAACCTCAACGGTTTTGAAGGTGCTTTTTGTTCGTACTCGGCAATTGTCCTCTCTCTGCGAGAACAACAGTTCGCTTAAACGATCACATCGTAAATCAACCGGGTGGCGGGAGGCTGCCGGTCTTCAATGGTGTAAGCTTGCAAAATCATCGTTTCGACCTCCCGCACGTCTTGACGATTCGCATGGATCGTCACGATCGATTCGCCGGCCGATACGGCGTCGCCGATTTTTTTGTTCAGCGTCAGGCCGACGGAATAATCGATCTGATCCTCTTTTTTCGCGCGGCCGGCGCCTAGCAGCATCGCGGCGATGCCGATTTGCTCCGCCTCGATCCGGTTCACATAACCGGACGCAGGTGCAAGCACCTCCATCCGGTACGCTGCTGCCGGCAGCAATTCCGGCCGGTCAACGATGTCGGCATTGCCGCCCTGGCTCGCTATAAAACGTTTCAGCGTGTCGATGGCTTTGCCGTTCGCGATAATATCGCGCACCGCGGCCTGCGCCTCCTCGAACGTGCCGAATGCTTTGCCGAGCACGGCCATGTAAGCGGCGACCGAGACAGCCACCTCGGTCAAATCGTGCTCGCCCGCTCCGCGTAGCACTTCGATGGATTCGCGGATTTCGTTGGCGTTGCCGATTTGCCGGCCGAGCGGCTGCTCCATATCCGTAATCATCGCAATCGTGTTGCGGTTCAAGCTTTGGCCGATGTCGACCATCGTGCGGGCCAGCACTCCCGCTTCCTCGGCGGTTTTCATGAACGCACCGGAACCGATTTTTACATCCAGCACGATGGCGTCCGCCCCGGAAGCGATCTTTTTGCTCATGATCGAGCTGGCGATCAGCGGAATCGAGTCGACGGTAGACGTCACATCGCGCAGCGCGTACAGCTTTTTATCCGCAGGGGCAAGGTTGCCGCTCTGTCCGACGATCGCGATTTTGTTGCGGTTGACCGCCTCAATGAACGCCTCGTTCGTCAATTCGATTTGAAATCCCGGGATCGCTTCCAGCTTATCCACCGTTCCGCCGGTGTGGCCGAGTCCGCGCCCAGACATTTTGGCCACCGGAACTCCGAGGGAAGCGACGATCGGCCCGACGATCAGACTGATTTTATCGCCCACTCCCCCAGTGGAATGCTTATCGACTTTTACGCCCGCGATCGCCGACAAATCGATCATATCTCCGGACCCGGCCATCGCCATCGTCAACGCCGACGTCTCTTCGCTGGTCATGCCGTTAAAAAATATCGCCATCAGCAGCGCGGATATTTGATAATCCGGAATATCGCCTTTCGTATAGCCGCTGACGATATGCTCTATTTCAGGTTGGCTCAGCTCGCCGCCCGCCCGTTTTTTATGGATCAAATCTACCATTCTCATGGACATATTCCTCCTGTCAGATGAAAAAAGGGAGGCGCTCGGCGCTCCCTCTGTCGTGTCATTTTTTATTGAACGATTAATTTCGATTTCATTTTTGCATGGCCTTCTCCGCAAGGAAGCACGCACTCAATGTCATATGTACCCGGTTTGTCAAACGTGAACTGCTGGGAAGGATTTTCTTTAGTCAGCTTGATTTCGAAGCCGTCCCCTTTAATATCGACCGCATGAATGCCTTCTTTCAAAGACATGGACACTTTCGTCGGCTCGCCTTTCTTGACTGTGTAGTCGGCCGCGTCAAACTGCCAGTTCGATGCTACGATTTTCAATTGCTGTCCTTTGCTGGCTGCAGCGTCCGCTTCCCGTTCCTGCTGGCGTGCGGAAATATCTTGAAAAAGGACTCCCAGCCCCAGTGCGCCCGCAGCAATAAATAACACGAAGAAAATCCATTTTTGCATGCAATATCCCCCCATAATGTGATCGCTTCATCTATTTTACCTAACAACTCCAAACAATCCCATACGGATATGGTGGCAAAATGTTGACGGTTTTGTGACAAAAATGTGAAAATGCCGTTCGAAAAAATATCCTCCTTGCGGAGGAAGTACTTTTACTATTGCCCAAAATACAAAATATTAGACGCGGCCGATTCTGCCGCTGATCTGAAAAGCGCCCGCCGTTCCAAGCGCTGCGCCCCTGTGCGGGCCGGGACGTTCCTTCAATTGCAGAGCCTGAATATCTCGGTTCAGCCGCACCAGGCAATCCGGGCACATTTTGTGCTTGCGGATCGGCGCAGCGCAAGTTTCGCACGGATACGACAGGTTCGGATAGTCGGCGAGCAGCAGCTTGCCTTCTTTCATCCAGGCGTACAGCTGATGAGTGGAAACGCCTGTCTTCAGGCTAACCTCATGGCAAGTCGATTTATAATGTTTGCGCAAATAATCCAGACAGCCGTTAAGCGCCGTATCCATGCTCCGGGAACAATCGGAACATTGATTTCTCAAGTTTTTCTGAAATACTTTGCCGCAGCGCGGGCAGTTGGCGACCATTAATTGCGGGGTTGACATGCTCCATCACATCCTTGTATCGGAGATGGGCCTAACCGGGATCAGGCCATTTCACATAGGAGTCTGTCCGACGGAGTTACTTTTGTGTATACATTCCACGGACCTCATCGGACAGACACCTAGTTCCAAGTAACCATATTGTAGCATGATTCCCCCGCATTTAATAGGTCTAAAGCAGTTGGTCCGAAAAAATATATGCCTCTCAGCCCAGCTTGACTTCCCGCACAAATCCTTTTACGAGCGCGATGAACTTGGGCTTGGTCCGATTCGCCACAGCTACAACCTGCTCGTGCGTCAAAGGTTCAAGCTCTTCCCCGATCGCCATGTCGGTAATGCAGGAAATGCCCAGCACCTTGAGCCCTGCATGGCGGGCGGCGATTACTTCGCCGACGGTAGACATGCCGATAGCGTCCCCGCCTACCCTAGCCAGCATCGTCAGCTCGGACGGCGTCATGTAAGTCGGTCCGGTAATACCGGCGTACACGCCTTCCTGCAGCTTCAGCGCTGCGCCGTTCTCGTCGACGATGGATGCCGCCAGCCGGTGAGCAAGCGCGCGGTACTCGCGGTTATAGGCTTCGGACATATCCGGAAAACGGACGCCAAGCTCGGCGTGATTCGGCCCGATCAGGGGGTTGTCGCCGGTCATATTCAGATGGTCGCTGATGACCATCAAATCCCCGGCCCGGAAGCCGCGGTTCATGCCGCCGGCCGCATTGGTCATCACGACGGCCTCGACGCCCAGCGCTTTCATCACATAGACGGGGAACACGACCTTTTTCATCGAATAGCCTTCGTAATAATGAAAGCGGCCCTGCATCACGATGACCTGCTTGCCTTCCAGCGTGCCGGCGACAAAACGGCCCTCATGGCCTTCTACGGTCGATACCGGAAAATGCGGAATGTCGCTGTAATCGATGGCGACCGGATTCTCCACCTGGTGAGCCATGTCTCCCAGACCGGAACCGAGCACAAGCCCGATGGCGGGCTTCACGCCGCCCAGACGGCCCGCAATGTATGCGGCGGCTTCCTGAATTTGCTCTATGTAGGTCAATTCCACAAGTAAGTCCTCCTAGTCCTATTAAAGAGCTGCAATGATGCCAAGAACGAGCTTAAGGAATCTCGGTTTCACTTTTTCCGTCGTCTCCATAACTTCATGGTGCGAGAGCGGTTGATCCAGAATGCCGGCGGCCATGTTCGAAATGCAGGAGAAGCCGAGCACTTCAATACCCGCATGACGGGCAACGATAACTTCAGGCACCGTCGACATCCCTACCGCATCCCCGCCGAGCGTGCGGAACATGCGGATTTCCGCAGGCGTTTCGTAGTTGGGGCCGAGCAAGCCCACATATACGCCTTCCTGCAGGGAGAAGTCCTGCGACGCAGCGACATCGTGCGCCAGCTTGCGCAGACGCTTGCTGTAGGCTTCGGACATATCCGGAAAGCGGACGCCCAGGGCGTTGTCGTTCGGACCGATCAGCGGGTTGCGGTACGTCAGGTTCAGGTGATCGCTGATGACCATCAGATCGCCAACCTGGTACGAAGTGTTGATCCCTCCGGCCGCGTTCGTAACGATCAGGGTTTGCACGCCAAGCTCCTTCATCACTCTGACGGGAAACGATACGGTTTGCGCGCCGTAGCCTTCATAAGCATGAAAACGGCCTTTCATGACGAGCACCTGCTTGCCTTGAATCGAGCCTACGACCAATTCGCCCGCATGGCCTTCCACCGTCGATACGGGAAAATGCGGAATGTTGGCGTAATCCACAACGATCGGCTGCTCGATCAAATCGGCCAGCACGCCGAGCCCTGACCCGAGAATCAGGCCGATTTGCGGCTTGATCCCCGTTTCCTTGCTAATGTAAGCTGCCGCTTCCTGAATTTGTTGCATCATCGACATTTCTGACATGCAAATCCCTCCCAATAAATGATTATTTCAGCAGCGATAAAAAGCTTTCGCCGTTTCCGGCGGTCGGAACGCCAAAATTGTCGGCGATCGTCGCTCCCAGGTCGGCAAACGTAGCGCGGACGCCGATTGAGGCGGGCGACTGCAAGCTGGGGCTGTAGATCAAAACGGGAACGTACTCCCGCGTATGATCCGTTCCTGCGTGAATCGGGTCATTTCCGTGGTCGGCCGTAATGATCAGCAGATCGTTCGGGCCTATTCCCGCTTTCAATTCCGGCAAATGGGCGTCGAATTCCTCCAGCGCCCGCGCATACCCGACGGGATCGCGCCGGTGGCCGTAAAGCGAATCGAAATCGACCAGATTAGTGAAGGCTAGCCCTTTAAAAGGAGTGCGGATGGCCTCGATCGTTTTTTGAATGCCGTCCAGATTGCTCTTCGTCGAAGTCGTCTGCGTCACGCCCTCGCCGTCGAAAATATCGTTGATTTTGCCGATTGCGATGACGTCAAACCCCGCATCCTTGAGGTGGTTCATCACGGTCGGCGCAGGCGGCTTCACCGCATAATCATGACGGTTAGGGGTTCTTTTGAAAGCGCTCGGTTGCCCGACATACGGTCTGGCAATGACCCGTCCGACTGCAAATTCCTCTTGAAGCGTAAGTTTTCTGGCGATTTTGCATGCCCGGTAGAGCTCTTCCAGCGGGATGACTTCCTCGTGCGCGGCTAGCTGAAATACGCTGTCTGCGGACGTATAAACGATCCACGCGCCCGTTTTCATCTGCTCTTCGCCGAGCTCGTCCAATATTTCCGTACCGGACGCCGGCTTGTTGCCAATGACTTTGCGTCCGGTTTCCTCTTCAAATTGACGAATGAGCTTCTCCGGAAATCCGTCCGGATACACGTTGAAAGGAATCGTCACGCGGAGTCCCATCAGCTCCCAGTGACCGGTCATCGTATCTTTGCCGACGGATACTTCGGCCATTTTGCCATAATAGCCTTCGGGCGCGTCTGCTGCAGGTATGCCTTTCAGTTCGGCGATGCTGCCAAGACCCATTTTCTGCAAATTCGGCAGTGCGAAGCCTTCCACTCGCTGCGCAATGTGGCCCAGCGTGTGCGAACCCAAGTCGCCGAAGCGCTGCGCATCCGGCAATTCGCCGATGCCGACGCTGTCAAGGACGATTACACTAATCCGTTCAAAACGCATATGCTTCCCTCCAAATAAAGCTTCAATAACCACCCTATATTATCTCATTTCCCTGGAATGAATGCAAAAAAACGGCCCTCCTGCTCCGAGACAGCCGCTCCTGCGTTTACATATGGGCCCGGGGATGGGCACGGTCGTACACTTCTTTCATTTTCAGCTTGGTGACTTGCGTATACATATGCGTTGTGGAAATATCGGCATGTCCCAGCATTTCTTGAACGGACCGCAAATCCGCTCCGTTTTCAATCAGGTGGGCGGCGAAAGAATGGCGCAGCGTATGCGGAGTAATATCGCGGGTAATGTTCACTTCTTCGGCATATCGCTTCAAAATTTTCCAAAAGCCCTGGCGCGTCATGCGCGTGCCTAAATGTCCGACGAACAGCGCCCCTTGGTCCGTCTGCTTGGCCAGCTTCGTCCGGTGCTTGGTCAAGTAAGCTTGCAGACAGCGGATCGCAAGCGTGCCGATCGGAATGTTGCGCTCCTTGTTCGCCTTGCCGACGCAGCGGATAAAACCCATATAGATGTTGACGTCGTCAACGTTCAGCGAGATCAATTCGGAAACGCGAATGCCCGTCGCATACAGCAGCTCCAGCATCGCCTTGTCCCGCGAGCCGTTCGCCGTATCTTCGCGGGGAGCCTCCAGCAGCGTGCTTACTTCTTTGACCGAAAGCACTTTGGGCAGCTTTTTCTCCGGCTTGGGCGCTTCTATATAAATAGTAGGATCCGAATCCGCCAGACGTTCGCGAACCAAATACTGGTACAGCGCCCGAATGGAAACGATGCTGCGGGACAGCGTAGCGGAAGCTCTTCCAAGCTGCTTGAGCTTGGCCAAATAACCGGCAACGTGCGTCTTGCCCGAATCCCTCCAGGCTGTAAGGCCTTGCTCTTGCAGATAAGCTGCAAACTGCTGCAAATCCCTCTCATAGGATTCGAGCGTATTCCGGGATAATCCCCGTTCCGCCGACAAAAAGCGGATGAAGGCCTGAAGGTCATTGATCATCATGCCGGTATGCCCCCCTCGCCAAATTTCCTTGAAGCTAAAGTAAGCATTCCACGATTCGCTCCCATTTTCCTCTTTTTTACGGTTATTCGCCGTACCAATAAAACAAACGCAGCCTGTCGCTCATCGTTCCCGACTCCGGAAGTGACGCATGCTGGTGCGGCTGAAATACTTTCTCCGCTCTGCCGGCAGGCGGCTTGTATTTGTTCGCCGGCTGTATCCAGCCGGAAACCATGGCCATAACCTGGTAAAGAGCGAGCGTCAGCACGATAAAAAGCACCGCGAACCGCAAACGGGCTAGCAGCTTCCGATACGAAAAGATCATAGTCCTGTCCCCTTTTCCCGCTTCCTTTTAGGGACAGGATATGATCGTTCCCGCGCATTTATGCCATTTCGGACAACTTCACCCACGGCTGTCCGAGCGCCTGCGCAACGGCAGGATGCGTAATTTTCCCGCGGTATGTGTTCACGCCCGCCAGCAGGGACGAGTTGTCCGCGACCGCTTGCGCAAACCCTTTGGCGGCGAGCTCAAGCGCGTAGGCGATCGTCACATTCGTCAGCGCAAGGGTGGACGTGCGCGGCACGGCCCCGGGCATGTTCGCCACGGCGTAGTGGATAACCCCGTGCTTCTCGTACGTCGGGTCGCTGTGCGTCGTTACGCGGTCAATCGTCTCGATGGAGCCGCCCTGATCGACCGCGACGTCGACGATGACCGCGCCCGGCTTCATCTGCCGGACCATCGCTTCGGAGACGAGCCTCGGCGCCCGCGCCCCGGGGATGAGGACGGCGCCGATCAGCAGATCGGCCTTTTGCACCGCATTGGCGATATTGTAGGGATTGGACATCAGCGTGCGGATGCGGCCGCCGAAAATGTCATCCAGCGCGCGCATCCGGTCGGCGCTCCGCTCGATAATGACGACGTTGGCCCCGAGCCCAAGCGCCATCTTGGCCGCGTTCGTGCCGACGATGCCGCCGCCGAGAATGATCACGTCCGCCGGCGGCACCCCTGGAACGCCGCCAAGCAGAATGCCCCTGCCGCCGTAATATTTCTCCAAAAAATGCGCGCCGATTTGCACGGACATTCTGCCGGCGACTTCGCTCATCGGTGTCAGGAGCGGAAGCCCTCCGCCCGGCAGTTGAATCGTTTCGTAGGCGATGCCGGTCACTCCACTGTTCGCAAGCTGCTCCGCCAATTGTCCCGCCGCGGCCAAATGCAAGTACGTAAACAGAATAAGCCCCTCGCGAAAAAAAACGTACTCCGATGGAAGCGGTTCCTTCACCTTCATGACCATGTCGCTCTGCGCCCAAACTTCCGCGGCTTCCGGCAAAATGGCCGCTCCTTCCTTGACGTAATCTTCGTCCGGAAATCCGCTGCCCGCTCCCGCACCGCTCTCCACCAGCACCCGATGCCCGGCCGCGTGCAGCATTCCCGCTCCGGCCGGCGTAAGCGCAACCCGGTTTTCGTTATTTTTAATTTCCTTGGGCACTCCAATGACAAATGGGCTGGACGCCATATTCCCTACCTTCTTCCATTCCGAAGTATACCTCATAATGTACCCATGCCTGCAGCAAGTTTATGTGAGGCGGCCGCTGATCATGCAAAAAAATGCCTGCGCTCGCCGCAGCGAACACAAGCATTCTTATTTCGGTTTATCTGGTGAGTCCTGATTTACTGTATCGATGCAGCGATGGCAAATGCCTTGAAAATCAAGCCGATGATCGAGCACATGAAATTGAAATTCCTTCTCCAGACGCTCCTCGAGAGGTCCCAGCCAATCTTCCATAATTTCATCGACCGCGCCGCACTGCACGCAAATTAAATGATGGTGATGATGACGGGTGTTGTCGTTTCTCAAGTCATACCGGGCCACGCCGTCGCCGAAGTTCATTTTCTCCAGCACATGAAGCTCGCTTAACAGTTCAAGCGTTCTATATACGGTCGCCAAACCGATCTCAGGCGCTTTATCCTTAACGAGCATGAATACTTCTTCAGCGCTCAGATGATCTTCTTCGTTCTCGAGCAATACCCGCACTGTCGCTTCCCGTTGAGGGGTCAGCTTGTACCCTTGGGATTGCAGCTGCTGCTTGATCTTCTCGATTCTTGCTTCCATACTCCTCCCCCTCGGTCCGGTGGGCAAAGACGCCCGTATTCAGCCACTTTCTTCATTATAGGGGGAGCATACTGGCAAAGTCAAACATAAGATGTCAGGAAGCAAATCAATACAACCCTTCCAGCATCGGGGTTACCCATTTCATCATGCTCTGGGACATATAACCTTCCCACAGCGCCGCGCCGATCATGAATATACCCATCAGCAGCGTAATGGACGTATACCTCATGAACGGCTGGTAGATCGTTCCTTTACGCCCGATAAACCGGTTGCGGATCATAAAAATGGAAAAAGATGAGGCGGCAACGCTGCAAAACAGGATGGCCGGAACGACGATCAGGTTTTGCGGCGCTACGGAAACGAGCGCGAACAGCATCCCTTTCCACGACATTTGCCCGACCAAATACCCGACCGTGAAACCGATCAGCACGCCTTTCAGAAAATCGAGCACCCATATAAGCGGCAGTCCGATCACAGACAAACCGAACAGCCAAATGAGCAATATCCATTTCATATGCATGCCGAATGATTGCACGAACGATTGCCTGCCGTCAATCTCGGCCCCGCCCGTCATTTCGTGAAAAAAACTGCCGAGATACCGGGACATCTCCTGCTTCTGCTCAAGCGACAGCGCGCCCACCATCACAGACCCGAATACGACGCCAATCACAAACAGCACGGAAACAAATACAAAGAGAGGCACGTTGTCTCTCAAATACTGCTTCATCGACAGGTTTCTGTTCATCCCGCTGCCCCTTCCTTCATCAAACAACCTTTACAAAGACAAGCTTATGAAGGGGAGCGGGAATCTATGAATAATTTTTGCTTACTTTGCCGTACTTGCCTCCCCCGCCCACTTCCAGCTCAAGCCGGCCTTCCCGGGCCTGGACGATGCAGGCGGCGATTTCTTCGCCGACGACGGCGGCAAGCTTGTCGCTGCTCGTCCGGTGCAGGACGTTCATTTCCGTGCCGAAAGCGTGCAGCAGTTGATCCAGCTTCTTGGGGCCGAGCCCCGGGATGAACTCCAGCGGGACCTGGTAGCGGTACGGCGGCCGGCTGGCCGGCACATACGGCTGCTCCCGGTCGGCCAAGGCGAGTATCCGGTCCATGACGCCGCGCACAATTTTGCCGCTTCCGCAGTACAGGCAGCGTTCCACAGTTGTGACGCTCTCGTCAAGAATCGATTCGCAATCGCCGCAGTAAGTGCGGTGATATTTCCCGAGCCTCGGATTTAAACCGTAGTTCGCGGCAATACCACGTCCTTCCTCCCCGCGCAAAGCTTTTACCAGTTCTTGAAAATTCGGTGCGGCGAGCTTGATCTCGTTGTACTCGCGCCCGATTTTGCCCAGGGAATGCGCGTCCGAGTTCGTCACAAACGCATACCGGTCCAGTTCCGAGAGCAGGCCCGCCATCTCCGTATCCGCGCTAAGCCCCAGCTCGACGGCCGCAATGCCGTCCAGATCAAGCAGATGCTCCATGCGGGTCGAACTGCTGCCGTACACGCTTTTGTGCGGCGTGAAAATGTGCGCGGGAATGAGAATCCCGCCCCGCCCGAGCACTTCCTCTTGCAGCGTTTTGGCCGGCACGTAGATGCGCTGGGAGCTGAGCTCCGGATTTTTCATATGCTTTTGCATAAACCGGGTGAAATCTTGCATCGTGGCCAAATCCGGCATATACGCGAGCAGATGCGCCGGGCCCATGCCCGGGTCGCGCACTTCGATTTCGCTGCCCAGCATGATGACCGATTCCTGGTAACGGATTCCGCCGCCGTCCTGCTCCAGCATGTCTCCGCGGTCCAAATACATCATGATCTCCTCTTGCACAGTCGGGGAGTGGCAGTCGATGATGCCGATCATCTGCATCCCTTTGCGCCCGGAAGCTTCGCGCGCGATATTGAAAAATGTCAGATCGCCCGCGGCGCTGATTTTGACCGCGCTCCCTTTTTCCGTACGCCCGATATGAATATGAAGATCAGCGTAATAGAAATTCATTGTTAAATGCTCCCGGTCAGCTTATACAGCTGCCAGGCGTATACGGCCATGATCGTTTTGGCATCGCTGATGCGCTGTTCGCGGATATACTGCTGAGCCTCTTCCAACGTGATCGCTTCGCACTCCAGGAACTCGTCCTCGTCCGGACGCGCTTCGCCTTTGACCAAGTTTTCCGCTACGTATAAATGAAGAATTTCGTCGGCAAACCCCGGCGATGTATAAAAGGAACTGACGTGCCGGATATGCTCGCTGCGGTACCCGGTTTCCTCTTCCAGCTCGCGCAGCGCCGCCTTGGCCGGATCTTCGCCGGCGTCGAGCTTGCCCGCGGGTATTTCCACCTGGCTTTTCTCAAGCGGCTTCCGGTACTGTTCGACGACGATCATTTTATCGTCGACAAGCGCCAGAACGGCAACCGCGCCGGGATGCTTCACGATTTCCCGCGTAGCCGTCTCCCCGTTCGGCAGCTGCACGTGGTCGACCTGCAGCGAAATGATTTTCCCGGTAAAGATAGGCTCGGTCCGCAGTGTAATTTCCTCAAACTTCTTATGTGGATTGGTCATAATTGCTTTTCCTCCTAATTGAATATCTCATCCGGCAAAAGGCTGACATAGCTTGTCCGGCCTCCGCATAAAGATTATTATATCAAATCTTTCGAAGAAGATGGGGGACTCGCGATGAAAAGCTATATCGATGACCGGCAAATCCGCCTTGTAGGCAAAGCTTGGGAAATCCGCCACTGCTTGCAGCGGATGGCGCAAACCGCCGGTAAAGACGTCAAATTGATCGACTACATAAATCGAACGCCCAATCCGCAGCCGCGCAAACGGCACAAAAAAACGCAGGATCTTCGGATAGTCCCCTTCCCATCGAAGTAATCGGAACCGGGTAGGCGCCCAGCGCCTCCGCCGCGGCTAGCAGCGTCGGACCGGCCGCCCGGACAAGCCGGTGCCTCTGCAAAGAGGCGCTGTTCCACTGCGCCTCGATCAACTGCCGCTGTTCCTCCGCCAAAGCGGGAACAGGGACGTATGCGCCGCTCGCGGCCACCTGCAAAGCCGTGAGCGTATGATGGCTCATCCCGCGGTGGCGCTCCCGCGGATCGGCAAAGCTGAGGCGCGGCATCACGACGGCCGTCCCGCCGAGGACGGCAACCGCGCTGCACAGCTCGCCGACTTCCAGCCCCGAGTGGCCGTAGCGGGTGCCTGTGCCGACGATGCCCGGCCCCATCGCGGCAATGCACAGATCCGCTCCGGCCGCGTGCCTGGCCGCTAGCAGTGCGCTGAACTTGTTGACCGCCTCCAAGTTCCCCCCATAAGCGTGACCGTACGTAACGGTCGCATCCAGCCAGCCGAGGCTCTCCAGCCTCGGCACATGCTCGCTCCACGCCAGCGGCAGCGCTGCCCCGTCGGTCATTACATAAGCGATGCGCAGCTTTCTCCGCAGCGGAGCGCATCGTTCCCGGTAGCGAATCCAGCTAACGGCGGCAGGCAGCATGCTGTGCAGATCGCCAAGCAGCACAGGCATTCCCTCCAGCGTCTTTTCCCCGTCAAACAGATCGTGAAAAGGACTTCCCGCCTCCTCCACGGACCGGACAACCCGCTGCAGTGGCGTATATCTAAGCTTGACGATATGGCCCTCAGATGACTGCGCAGCCGGATACGACGCATCGCCGAGCGGCGCCGCTACGAAATGGACCCCTCCCGTTCCCAGCCCAAGCTCGACCGCCGTTGCGTTGAGCAGCACTTCATCCCCTTCTTCCAGCAGCCGAAATACGGATGTGTCATGAACCGCCCGCTGCCTGCTCCCGTCCGCCGCCGCCACGATGACGGTTTGCATCCCGCTCCGAGCGGACAAACATTCCGCAACAACCCCTTTTTTCCAAAAAATCATGCGTTATCCCCTATTCTGTTCGAATCAAAAATAAATGAGCAATCTGGGCGATATGCGGTTCAAAGTTCAAAAGCATTCGCCGATATATATGAATGAGCAATCAAGTTGCATTTTTAAAACAGAAAGAGGAGCCAAAATGACGACATCAACAGCCAACAAACAGCGAAAGACATTTTCTCAAGTATCCCTGCGGGTGAAACTGCCCATATGGATCAGCATTTTGGTAATTCTTGTTCTTGCAGGTACGAGCATCTTTTCCTACATGTTTGCATCAAAATTGCTGCTGGCCAAAAGCAGCGGCGAGATCGATATGAACGCAGAGCGGATCGGGGAAAATCTGTATTCGATCATGAAGCTGGAGGAGCAAAGCTCCTACCTTACCTCCGTTCAGGACACATCCAAGGATCTGCTTAAGCTCAGAAACCAAAAGAAGCTGTCCGACACGGATTTCTTTTCCGCAAAAAACGACCTTCAGGCAAAAACGAACGCCATTCTCGCTCAAAGCCTTAAAGGATCTCCCGGCATGCAAACACTGTCGCTGGTTGATACTCAAGGGCTTACCGTAGCCAGCAGCAATCCGGGCAGTGTGAAAGTGGATCTTTCGGATCGGGAATATTTAAAAGAAGCTCTCCAGGGAAAATTCACCATAAGCGATGCGCTCTATTCGAAAACGCAAAATATCTTAGTAACGGTGTTCGCCCAGCCCGTAAAAGATGAGGACGGCAAAGTTCTAGGCGTATATATAGGCACAATCAACACATCTTTATTCGTCGAAAACTTAAAAAATGTTAAAATCAACCGGGACGGGAGAGTGTTCGTCGCCAGCCGTCAAGGAACGATCATCTATCATTCCGCAGTTCCGGACATGGTCGGACAAAAGCTTGATGCCGATATGTATGCGGAAGTGCTGAAACCAAATCCAACGGACGGAATGCTGCAAGGCAACATCGCCAGCAAAGATACTTATTTCCGCTACGTCAAAATTCCGAAGTCCGACTGGACGGTAGTCGTTGCCGACGAATATGCGGATATTAACAAACCTTTGGACGATCTGTTCAAAGATATCGTGATCGCGGCACTCATCGCCTTCGTCATCGCGATAGCGGCCGGCCTGCTTTTATCGAGAACCATCACATCGCCGATCGTCAAATTGACGGACTTGTTCAAAAAACTGTCCGAAGGGGACTTAACGGTACAGGCCGAGGGCAAGTTTACGAGCGAATTCGGACAACTGGCGGCTAACTTTAATGTTATGGCGGAAAAAAATAAACTGTTGATCGCCGGTATGAACAGCTCCATCGAAGTGCTGAACGAAAGCACGAACGAATTGGAACAAACGTCGAAAAATGCGTCCCAATCGATTAATGAAACATCCGTCACAACGACGGAAATCGCCACAGCCATGGAGTCTCAATCTCGGGAGACCGAACAAATCGCTTCCAAATTTTATGATCTTGGTGAAAAAATCGCGCATTTGAACAGCAGGACACAATTCATCAAGGAACGATCCGAAGCGATCATCGTGGTATTCCATGAGAACAGGGAAATTATAGAAAGCCTGATCGAAGTCAACGGCAAAAACGAGCAGGAAGTGCAAAAAATTTCTTCGAGTACGGCGCAGCTTGTGGAAAGCTCCAACCATATCCGCAATATAACCGGGGCGATCGGCAATATCGCCAAACAGACCAACCTGCTGGCGTTGAACGCTTCCATCGAGGCAGCCAGAGCGGGCGAGCACGGAAAAGGCTTTGCCGTCGTAGCCGAGGAAATCCGCAAATTGGCCGAGCAATCCTCGCAGCAATCCGGCGTTATCAACGAGATCATTCAGCAGACGCTAGAACAAGTGGATGAAAACAACCAAAGCGTGAGCGAAATCCACGCGATCGCAGTCCAAGCGAACGAATTCGTCGAAAAAACGCGGCAATCGTTCGAAACGATTATCGAGCACGTTACGGACATCATCGGGCAAATTAAATCCATGGCCGACGAAGTGGATCTGATGGAAGTCGTTAAAGACGAAGTCGTCGGATCGTCCCAAAACTTGTCCGCTTCGGGAGAACAAGTATCGGCTTCAGTGGAAGAAGTGAGCGCCACAATCCAGGAACAGTCGGCACTGATTCAAAAGCTCGCGGCTATGGTGGAAAGCATCGACAGCTTGACCAATGAGCTAGCCAACTCGGCTTCGCAATTCAAGGTGAAATAAACAAGCGGAAAGCCTGCTATGGCGTGACAGTTGAAAAAACCGCCACGCCGGGAGATCCCGCTTCTGCTTGGCAGCGAGAGGAAAGCCTGCAATAGTGCAGTGTTTTGCTCGTCGATGTGCTTTTCGTGAAACATTCCTGCAAATGTGGGAGGCTTTTTCGCGAATACATGAGTTCGGGCCCGTTTTTATCGAAAAAACCTGTACAATCCAGGCTGGCGAGGAACCCACACGCTAGAGCCGGTCCACATCTGCCGGGTTGCGCGAAGAAAACCTGCAAAAGTACAGTTTTTGCTCGATGGTTACGCCGGCTACGACAAATTCCTGCATATGTGCAGGCTTTTCGCCGCGAACAGGGGCTCAGATTCATTTTCATCGAAAATTCCTGTACTTTTGCAGGCTTTTCGCCAAAATAAGCCAATTTCAGAGGAAAAACCTGCACTATCGCAGGTTTTTCCCTCACCAAGCCGACTAGTGCCCCCGCTTTAGCTCCGCAACTCGTGCAGGAGAGACATATGTTGAGGGCGGCTGCCCCCTTTGGTTCCTCTCCCCCGTTGCTTTATCAACATTTTGACTATCTCTCAAAATGAACCGCTTGCGTCGCAAAACCTGCACTTGTGTGCTCTTGTGCAGGTTTTGCGGGTGTGCGGGCTGCTGGACGCCACAAAAACAAACCACCCTCTGCCAGCCATTCGGCTGAGCAAAGGGTGGTTTTTTATTGACGCCGAGCGGGTCCATCATGTTAGGAGTTACTTGCATATATACGCTAACGCTGCACAGCATCCGTCATTTCCCACGTCTACTGAGTTCATCGGACAGACTTTTAGCTTTTTGCCGCTTCTTTCACAAGCGCGACGAGCAGTTCCGCCGTTTTTACGAGATCGCTGACGGCGATATGCTCTTTGGTCGTATGAATTTCTTGGTAGCCGACAGCCAGGTTGACCGTCGGGATGCCCATACCGTTAAAAATGTTGGCGTCGCTGCCCCCACCGGTGTGGAACGTATGAGCTTGCAAACCGAGCGTAGACAGAGCTCTTGCAGCGAGCTGCACGACCGGCGCGTCGTCGGCATGCATATAGGATGCGTACACGATTTCTGCATTGAATTCGCAGGTCGTCCCGGCATCTGCAGCGGCCGATTCGCAAGCTTCGCGCATGGAAGCGATTTGCGCTTCCAGCTTCGGCTGCACGATGCTCCGCGCTTCCGCTTCCATCTTGACGCGGTCGCATACGACGTTCAGCGGGCCGACGCCGGAAAAGCTGCCGATGTTCGCCGTCGTCTCGCTGTCGATGCGCCCGAGCTGCATGCGCGCAACCGCTTTGCTCGCCACTTGAATGGCGCTGATTCCGTCTTCGGGATTGACGCCGGCATGCGCCGATCTGCCGTGGAAAATAATTTCGATTTCCGCGCGGCCTGGAGCGGCTGTAGCGATATCGCCGATGCTGCCGTTAGAATCCAGGGCATAGCCGAATTTTGCTTCCATCCATTTGGCGTCCATCGCCCGGGCGCCTTTGAGCCCGCTCTCTTCCCCAGCGGTAATGACGAATTGAATGCGGCCATGCGGAATATTCTGTTCCTTCAAAACGCGGATTCCTTCGAGCATCGCCGCAATTCCCGCTTTATCGTCGCTGCCCAGAATCGTCGTTCCGTCGCTGCGGATATAGCCGTCTTCGCCGATTTGCGGCTTGATGCCTTTGCCGGGCGCGACCGTGTCCATATGCGAAGTGAAGAAGATGACCGGAATTGCCGGATTCGCGTCCGTCGCCTCCAGCGTGCAGATCAGATTGCCCGAGCCGTGCCCGCTTTTGGCCGCAGAATCGTCTTCGGCTACTTGAAGGCCGAGGCTGGCGAATTTTTCTTTGAGCACCTTGCTGATTTCTTGCTCGAATCTCGTTTCGCTGTCCACCTGCACGAGCGAGATAAACTCTTGGACCAAACGTTTCTCCTGGATCATGGACTTTCCTCCGATACATGCAATGAGTTACAATAAGTAGGTACAAGCTGTAAAATCTCCCGGCGATCCGGGATAAAAGGGGTGAACCGCATGTTCCAAAACAAGCTCGTTTTCAAAATCGTCATATACGTAATGTTGATTACGATGGTGTTGTCCAGCCTTTTGCTTTCTTTCAGCTACTTCCTGTAAGCAAGTTCGGCAGGGCGGTTGTAACAAGCTTAGTATATTTTCGTTTCGGAATTATATCCCTCAAGATTTTCCTTCACCCGCTGCAGGAACCTTCCGCAAATTACGCCATCCAGAATCCTGTGATCAAGCGACAGGCACAGATTGACCATGGAACGCACGGCAATCATATCCTGGATTACGACAGGCTTCTTCACAATCGATTCGAACGTCACGATCGCCGCCTGCGGGTAGTTAATGATCGGATACGACAAAATCGAGCCGAAGGAGCCTGTATTGTTGACCGTGAACGTGCCGCCCACCATGTCGTTCAGCGCCAGTTTCCCCGCTCTTGTCTTTTTCGTCAGCTCGTCGATTTCCCGGGCCAGTCCGGCGATGTTTTTCTGATCCGCTTTTTTGATGACCGGCGTCAATACCGAATCTTCCGTTCCGACGGACAGTGAGATGTTGATGTCGCGCTTGACGATAATTTTATCGACGGCCCATACGGAGTTGATGATCGGATAATCTTTAATGGCGTTGACGACCGCTTTAAGCATAAACGCCAAATATGTCAAATTGATGCCTTCCCGGCGCATGAACTCGTCCTTCACTTTGTTCCGCAGTACGACGAGATTCGTCACGTCCACCTCGATCATCGTCCAGGCGTGCGGAATTTCCGTTACGCTCTGGCGCATCCGGGTCGCAATCGCGTTGCGGATCGGCGTAACATCGATGAAATATTCGTTGCGCGCATCCGATGTTTGGCCTTCCACCTCGATCAGCGGCGTAGGCGGATTCGCCGACAGATGAATGCCAGAGCTGCGCACCGGCATTTTGGCGGCGGTTTGCGTCAAATCTGCCGCAGCCGCAGGCGCAGCCGGAGGGACGGGCACCGCACTTGCCGCAGGCGCAGCCGCCAAAGCAGCCGGCTGCCCGGCCGGCGCAGCAGTTCCGCCGGAGGCGATGAACTGCTCCACATCCTTGCGGGTGATGCGGCCGCCGAGACCTGTGCCCGTTACCCGGGACAGATCGACGTTATTGTCCATCGCCAACCGATGGACAGCCGGCGAGAACCGGCCCCGCATGCTTTGATCGCCGCCTGCGGCCAGCGCAGCCCCGGCGGCAGGCGAAACCGCTCCGCCTTGCGCCCCGAAGCCCTGCTGCGGCTCGCTTGCGCCATCCTCAGCAGGCAGCTCCAGCAGGCAGATCGCCTCGCCGACAGCGGCGGTTTCCCCTTCGCCGACCAATATTTTAACAATTTTGCCTTCAATCGGCGAAGGCATCTCCGTATTTACTTTTTCCGTAAACAACTCGCAAATGACGTCGTATTGCTCGACATAGTCGCCGGGCTGCTTGAGCCATTTTCCAACGGTTGCGGACACAAGGCTTTCCGCCAGGTGCGGAATCGTGACCTCCGCGATCCGGCTGTTTGTACCGTTCATGTAGGTACCTCCTAATCAGGCCCCCGCACAATGCGGAAAAGCTGCAAAACTTTTCCGCATTCTCGACAGCGGCGCCCTAAATAATAACAATTTATAATTGCAAAACCGGCCGCAAACAGCCGTTCCAATCCGTACAAACCGGCAGCTCAAAACGGAACACGGCCCCATCCAACCTGCCAAGCTCCGTTATCAAGCCTTCTCTTAGAACATGGCGAGCTTGCGCATCGCGTCCTTCAGCTTATCCGGGCTGAGCAGGAAAAACTTCTCCATCGGCGGATTGTTGCCGACAGCCGGAACGTCAGGACCGCACAGCCTGGCGATCGGCGCGTCAAGCTCGAAAAGCAGCTCCTCGGCGATGATCGCCGAAACTTCGGCGCCGACGCCGCCGGTCTTGTTGTCCTCGTGCGCGATAAGCACCTTGCCAGTCTTGGACGCCGCTTCAAGAATCGCTTCCTTATCGAGCGGCTGCAGCGAGCGCAGATCCAGCACATGCGCGCTGATCCCTTCCTTCGCAAGCTCCTCGGCGGCGATCAGCGCATAATGAACGGCGATCCCGTAGGCGATTACCGTGATGTCCGTCCCTTGGCGCTTGACGTCGGCTTTGCCGATCGGCACGATGAAATCGTGCTCCGGCACGTCTGCGGAAAGCGCCAAATAGCACTTCTTGTGCTCGAAGAACAGCACAGGGTCAGGGTCGCGGATCGCCGCCTTCAGCAGCCCCTTGGCATCGTAAGGATTCGAAGGCGCTACGATTTTCAGCCCCGGCGTGCCGAAAAACACCGATTCCGGGCACTGGGAATGGTACAAGGCGCTGGCGCCGGTTGCCCCGTAAGGCGCACGGATGACGACCGGGCAGCTCCAGTCGTTGTTCGAGCGGTAGCGGATTTTGGCCGCTTCGCTGATGATTTGGTTCGTTGCCGGGAAGATGAAATCGGCAAACTGGATTTCGGCGATCGGCTTCATGCCGTACATCGCCGCTCCGATCGCCACCCCGACAATGGCGGACTCCGCCAGCGGGGTGTCGAGCACGCGATCTTCGCCGAACTGATCGCGCAGCCCTTTGGTGGTGTTCAGGACACCACCCTTGCCCACGTCTTCGCCGAGCACGAAGACGTTGTCGTCCTGATGCATTTCCTCCTGCATCGCAGAACGGATCGCTTCCAAATATGTGATCACTGCCATATGTTATACGCCATCTCCTTCCGCATAAACGTGGAGGAGCGTATCATCCGGTTTCGGAAACGGAGCCAAATCCGCATACTTCGTAGCCTCGTTAACTTCCTGCTTTTGCTTGTCCTGCAGCTCGCGGTCCTGCTCCTCGCTCCACAAACCGCATTCCATCAAATACTCTTTAAATTTAATGATGCCATCCTTTTGGCGGTTCGCTTCAACCTCTTCTTTAGTCCGGTAAAGCATGTCGTCATCCGAAGTCGAATGCGGCATCAGACGGTAAGACATCATTTCGATCAATGTCGGGCCTTCGCCGCGAAGCGCTCTTTCCCTGGCTTCCTTCATGACCCGGTACATTTCCAGCGCATCGCTTCCGTCAACCTGGTAGCCCGGGAATCCGTACCCGATCGCCCTGTCCGCGATTTTGCCGGATACCTGCTTGTGAAGCGGTACGGAAATCGCATACTGATTGTTTTCACATACAAAAATAACCGGAAGCTTGTGAACGCCCGCAAAATTGCAGCCTTCATGGAAATCCCCCTGGTTGCTGGAGCCTTCCCCGAAGGATACGAACGTGACAAAATCCTGCTTTTTCATCTTGGCTGCCAGCGCGATGCCTACAGCATGCGGCACTTGCGTCGTAACCGGAGACGAGCCCGTCACGATATTGTTTTTCTTGTCGCCGAAATGTCCGGGCATCTGCCGTCCCCCGCTGCTCACGTCTTCCGCTTTGCAAAACAGCGACAGCATCAGATCTTTAAGCGTCATGCCGATCGCCAGCACGAAAGCAAAATCCCGGTAATAAGGCAGAAAATAATCTTTATTCGCCTGCAGCGCAAAAGCCATCCCCACTTGTCCTGCATACTGCCCGCTTCCGCCGATATGGAACGGAACTTTACCGGCGCGCTGCAGCATAAGGCCGCGTTCATCGTACTTATTGGTGAGCGACATGATCGTATACATCCGAACGGCATCTTCGTCCGAAAGCCCCAAACTTCTATGCTTATAAAGCTGACCGATTGACATGGAGGTTGCCTCCTTAAAATAAACATATTTATTACCTGGTCCTAAGACTTGACTCTATAAGCTTATTATAAACGCATTTGCTTCCGATTACAATTTCTAATCCGCAAAATGAGTTATCCGTTTATCGCCACGCCGTCAACCGCCAGCATCGCTTCCCCAAGCGCTTCCGACAACGTCGGGTGCGGGTGAATCGTTTGGCCGACTTCCCACGGTGTCGCATTGAGCACCTGCGCCAAAGCCGCTTCCGTTATGCTGTTCGTAACCTGCGGACCGATCATATGCACGCCGAGAATGTCGTTCGAATCGGCATCGGCCACAACTTTGACGAAGCCGTCCGCCGCCCCGTATACAAGCGCCTTGCCGACCGCCTTGAAGCTGAACTTGCCCGTCTTAATGCGATGCCCGCGCTCCACAGCCTGCACTTCCGTCCAGCCGACGCTGGCAATCTCCGGTCTTGTATACGTGCACTTCGGCACCAAATGCGCCGCCAATTCGTGCGGCGTTCGACCGGCGATATGTTCGGCCGCCAATATGCCTTCATGACCGGCCGCATGCGCCAGCATCAAGCCGCCTGCAACGTCGCCCACTGCGTAAATATGCGATTCCGTCGTTTGCATAAAGCGGTTGACGCTGATGAAGCCCCGCTCGATTTTAATATCCGTATTTTCCAGCCCGATGCCTTCCGTGTTGGCGATGCGTCCGACCGATACGAGCACTTTGTCCGCTGTAAGCGGGATAGTTTCGCCCTGCAGGTCGGCCTGCAGCGTCACTTTGCCGTCAGCGATCGTGACGGTCTCGGGCAGCACTTTTGCGCCCGTAACAATGCGAATGCCGCGCTTTTTAAACAAACGCTCCAGCTCTTTGGAAATATCCGCATCCTCCTGGCTGACCAAATGCTTGTCCAACTCGACAATCGTCACACTGACGCCAAAATCGCTCAGCATCGACGCCCATTCGACCCCGATCACGCCGCCGCCGACAATGATAATCGACTCCGGCAGCCGGTCCAAACGCAAAGCCTCTTCGCTGGACAAAATATACTGCCCGTCGACCGTAAGACCCGGCAAATCGCGTGGTCTGGAGCCGGTCGCGACAATCAGATTTTGCGAGAGCAGCATCTCGATTTCGCCATCCTCCCGCTCGACGGAAACCGCCCCGCTGCGCGGCGAAAAGATCGAAGGGCCGATGATGCGGCCGTTGCCGTGATGGACCGTAATTTTATTTTTTTTCATCAAAAATTGCAAACCCTGGTGCATCTGATCCACAATCTTCTGCTTGCGTTCTTGCACCCGGCCAAAATTCAGCTCTACGGACGCCGCCGCGATTCCGTATTCTTCGCTGTGCCGCATCGCCTGAAATACCTCCGCGCTGCGCAGCAAAGCTTTGCTCGGGATGCAGCCCTGATGCAGGCAGGTGCCGCCCATCTTGTCCCGCTCGACGACCGCGACCGTTTTGCCGAGCTGTGCCGCCCGAATCGCCGCCGTATATCCTCCAATGCCCCCGCCAAGCACGACGACATCATATCTATATTCGCTCATTTCGATTCCTCCTCGCTCGCAAGAGCATGATCCAATTCCTGGTAACGGTTGTACGCTTATCTCTACTATATTACTCTTTTTTCGTATGAGAATCATAGTCTAATTTGTGAATTAGACAGGGAAACCGATTCGGAGTATGATGATAGAAAACAACGTAAGGAGCCTTTATGAAAGCGCCATTTTATCGATTTATCGCGATTCTTTTGCTCGTGATTCCCGGCCTTGCCGCGACCTATGGCTTTCTCGCCATGAAGGACGCTTTTTTTGCGCAATTCAACAGCGACGACGGACATATGCTGTGGGGCAAATTTGCGCTCGGACTGATTCTTTTTCTGCTCGGCGTCGCTTTCATCGGCGGATGGACCTTTTTCCGCGACCGCAAACGCAACTACGTCGCTCCGAGATTTAAAGCCAAACGGCAAAAATAAACCCCTACATGCCCCCGGGAATTTGGCCTCCGGGGCCGCGGAGCGGACGGCACTCGCAATCTCCGCGGCCAGGCCGATCGAATAAAAAGATCGCTTCTCCCCGCTTGCTTCCCGGCAAGCTGGAGCGCGATCTTTTTTTGATGCGGACATCGCTGCTTCTTCCATCGGGGCGGCCGGTCGCCCCCTTCATAGCAATCGGTCCAACCGAGGCGGGAGCTCGCATTGCGGCAGTCTCCTTATCGGAAAGCATGTAGACGTAGCAGCCATTCGCACATTAGGCGGTCCGGCCGAAAACTATTTCAGCGTCATGGACGCGGGTATACTCGATTACAACGATGCCATACATCGTTACAGCGGCGCATAAGGGCTCATGGAATGCGTGACGCCGCCGTCCGAAAACGGCGCAACTGCGCGGGATACAGTTCGCAGGCCCACGAAGTTCCGAAAGAACTCATGACGCCATGGACGTCGCCACATATAAAGCTCAGGCAGTCCGTCAGAGCGTGCACATTTACTTGGCAGCGCTGCGCACACAGGGATATCCTGGTATATGTGCTGCCCATAAACCCACGCGCCAGGCCCGGTCGCCCAATCTACCTGCTTCGCGAAGAAAACCTGCAATGATACATCTTTTTCTCGGTTGATAGGCTGGTCAAGAAATATTCCTGCAATTGTGCAGGCTTTTCACCGCGAACATGGGCTCAGACTCATTTTCAGCGAAAATTCCTGCACTTTCGCAGGCTTTTCGCCAAAATGAACCATTTCTACGAAAAAAACTGCACTTTCGCAGGTTTTTTCCCTGCCAAGCCTCCTTGTCCCCCCACTTCAGCTCCACAACCCATCCAGGAAAGGGCGGATGGACTCAGGGCACTAGTGCTGCTCTATGTCCGGCCCCAGCGGTCAATCCAGTTCAGTATGCGGTTCCGCTCGATCAGCAGCGTCAGCGAGCTCGTCTCGGCCAGCAGATGAACGTAAGCCAGGACGGCGATCAGCCCGATTTGCCCGACCGGCGGGCACGTCATGACGACGCCGTATCCCAGCGTAAAGCCGAGTAAGTTCGCCCCCGCGTCCCCCAGCATGCCCTTCCCCTGTACATCCTGATAAAAAAGCAGCAGACCTCCGGCGGCAGCGGGAAGCAGCGGCAGCAGACCGGCCGAAGGGCCGACAATCAGGAGCAGAAAGAGACAGCCCGGCAAAAAGGCTTTCAATGCTCTTCCGGGACGAACGTCCAGCAAATTGAGCGTGTTTGTCAGCAGCAGCAACAGCAGCAACCGAATCCCCATTTGCCAGATGGGAATTCGGGCGTCCCCGGCAGTCGCAAGCAGCAGCCATGCGCCCGCGCCAAAAACGGCGGCCGCCTTCACGGCCCCCATGCTGAAGGTTCGCGTCTGCCGCCAATACCGGTAGTGACCGCGAAGCCCTTTTACCGTTTTGCTGCCGATAAGGTCATCCGTCCAACCGGCGAGAAAGACGACCGTGGCGGCCAGCACGAACGCGCGAAAATCCGCCTCCCGCAGCGCAAGCGCGGCAACATGTCCGCCTTCGACCGCCAGCCCGGCGGCCGCAAGCTGCAATCGCGCCTGCAGCATCCCTTCCTGCAGCCAGATGAGCAGCCAAAGCACTACCCCCAGCCCGCACGGAACCGGGCGGCCCAAATAGTTCGCTTCCAGGCGGCCATGCGCCTCCAGGAAGCGGCGAACGTGCGGCAGCAGCCACAGCCCTGCCGCAAAAAGCCCGATCAGATCGAGGATCGATCCGATGTCCATGCCGGCTTCCTCTCCTTCCAGCGAGTCAGCAGCGCGCGCCCCACCGCGGCAAACTGCCTGCCGCGGTGAAGGAACCCGTGCCAATCCCGCCCCGTCTCGCGGTGCGTGAATGGCACGTCGATCTCCGCGATGCGCAGGCCGCGCCGCGCCGCATCGATCGTCATCGCGACTTCGACACCGAAGCCGCGGGCCAGCGCCCCCAGTTCCCGCAAACGGTCGGCGCGAATCGCGCGCTGTCCGGACAAGGGAGCTGCCGTTCTGTAGCCGCTGAGGCGGTAGATGCCCTCGCGCGCCAGCCCCTTCGCCAGCCCGAAACCGGCGCTTTGCCCCGGCCTTGGCAGCCTGGCGATGACCAGATCCGCCCCGGCCGACCGGATCGGCTCCAGCAGCAGCGGCGCATGGGCGATGGACGACCGGAGATCGGCGTCCAGGAACAAAAAAATGTCGCCTCTCGCCCGGGCAATACCCGAGGCCAGAGCGGCGCCTTTGCCCATGCGCCTGGCATGCTTCACCAGCCGATCGGCCCACGGCCACGCTTCCTCGTAAGTCCGGTCTGTGCTGCCGTCGTCCACGACGATGATTTCATACGTTTTGCGGAAACCCCCGTCCCGTAACGGCTTGTCGTCGTGCCTTTCGTCCGGTACCAGCTGTTTGACATGGAGCTCCCATGCAATGTTCAGCACATGGAGGAGCGTTTCCGAGATCGCGCTTTCCTCGTTCCAGGCCGGGATGATGATCGACAAACCCGGTTTCATTCGTTCCCCCCCAGTTTCCATACGGCGTGCGCGAGCCGCCTGGTGATCCAGTGCAGCTGCAGCAAGCTCAGCGCAACGAAGCTCAGCGACAGCAGTATCGAAATAAGCGCATCCTGGAGCCGGGACGAAGCTTGCCGGTACCGGATGCCGAGCCCCCTAATATCGATCAGCCTGTCCCCGATTTTCATCCGGACGAGCAGCGTGCTGCCCATGCCTTGTCTGCCTTTTTCCAAAAAATCGGCCATATGGGCGTGAGCGCCGGCAGTTACAATCCACTCGCCCCGCTGAGCGTATGCTAGCAGCAGCGCCGCATCCTCGCTCGTGCCGATGCAGGGAAACACATGCGCTTTGAGTCCCAGCGCTTCCACCCGCCGGAGGCCCGGCGCTTCTCCGTCCCGGTAGGCGTGGACGACCAGCTCGGCTCCGCAGCATAACGCCCGGTCGGATACGCTGTCCATATCGCCTACGATAAGATGCGGCTTGTAGCCGCACTCCAGCAAGGTGTCCGCCCCGCCGTCCACTCCGATCAAAACCGGCTTTTCCTGGCGGATATAGGCTCCGGCCGCCTCAAGCTCCTGTTTGTTCCCCTTCCGGCGGGCTACGACAAGCACATGCCTGCCCTCTATTTCAGTTCGCAGCGGGAGCGGAGCCACCGGCTCGGCCGCCGCGCTTTTTTCCTGCATGGCAAACACCAGCGTATTTTCGATAAAACGGTCTGTTAGCTCCGCGGCCTTGCTCTGTGCTAGCTGATGCTTGTGCAGCCATTCCTCTTTTGTAAAAGCCCGGCACGGGATCGTACAGCCCGCCGTTTCCGCGGCGTCTGCAAAAATGCTGATTTCCGCATGCTGAACGAACTTTTCAAAATCGCCCGGCTCCGCCTCCCAGAGCGGAATGCCCTGGCGCAGCAGCAGCAGCGGGCCGTGCGTCGGAAACTCGCCGCTCATCGTCGCCTGGCAGTTAATCACCGCCTTGACCTTGCGGTCAATCAGCTCCTGAGCCGCCATTTCATCCAGATCGCGGTGGCGGATCACCGCAATTCGCCCGGGCGGCAGTTCCCGCAGCAGCATTTTCGTGATGGCGCCGACACTCGCCCTTCCTTTGCACACAGGCTGCGGCTTGCCGGAAAACAACGACAGAGACGGCCAATTCATAGCAGAACACCGACTTTCTTTTGCCTCTGTATTCATGGCCTTATTTTGCCCTTCAGCGAATTATTCTATGTATAATTTGCCTTTTTAATGGAAAGTATTGGGACTAATAACTTTAAGAGAAGGGGACCCATTCGATGGAGCTAAACATGAGTGCAGACGAAGTTCTGAGTCAAATTGTGCAGCTTCACAGCAGCGGAGAATCGTTAGCCAAAAAAAATGTGAAGAAGCAGCATCCTGACTTGATGAAAAACGCTTTGTATTATTATCCGAGCTGGGAACACGCGCTTCAAAAGACCGGCGTCAGCACCGCGCATTAGCAATAGGCCCATAATGCACAAAGCTCCGGACAGGATTGTTCGTTCCCGTTCGGAGCTTTTTTGTGCCGCTTTACTCCAGCACTTCCCATTCGACTTGCAGCATGCGGTCGAGCCATGAGCGGATATTGATCTCAATCACGCTCTCGATTTCTTCGTCCGTCAATTCGCCCAGCTTGTGCTCGGCAATTTCCAGAACTTCCTGCTTGACCGCACGGCCCTCCACGGATAATTGCACTTGAATGCGCATGAGCCTCACCTTTCTTGAAAACAGCCGCATAAGTATAATGAAACTTTCCTTTGCCGCCGCCCGTATGGTTTATGTATAATCAAAATAACTTCAGTTCGAAAAGAGGAGATTCGCATGTCCGCATCATCAGCCAAAAAGAAACGCAGCAAACTATGCCGCGCAGGAAAATCCGATCCAACCGCCAACCGTCTGGATTGGAACGGTGTACGTCCCGTTACCAGAGCGACGCCGACTTTGCAGGAAACGCTAATTCGTCACAACCGCAAACACAAAACGGGGAATTGGAACCAATCACATGGGGACGATTCCTTTTTACATTTCACCCGTTATCGCAATCTCTTGCTCCGTCATATAGCGCTTTAACTGCTCCCGCTCCTCCGGCTTGAACGCATACTTGCAATCAAAACCGTTAAAGTACAGCTTCCAGCTGCCGACCCGCCCGTCCCCGCCGACTTCAAGCTCCGCCACATACAGCGAATCCGGCTCGTCTTCGAATTGCAGTCCGATATGAACCAGCAGGCTGCCGCCGTCGGCCGGCTCCTTCTCCAGATAGTCGATAATCACTCGTCCGCGCCTCCTATTGAATAAAATGACGTTTATTAATATAATATACTAATGCACCCTTCCTAACAAAGATGAGGTCATGCTAGTTTGAGGAGGAATTCATGTGGCTTATGATCCGCAGGTTGTAGATGCCAAAATTGTTAGTGACAACAAAAAAAACGGTCTTTTCGAAGTCGTTGCCGTACTTAAGGACCGGAACCAATGCCGCCTTATCTTCGAAAGAGATCCCGAAACAGGGATCGGTAAAGTAACGAATTTGAATAGATTGATGAAAGAGCCCTGCCCGATTTGCCGCAAGGACTACTTGTGCAACTGCCTTGACCGCTATAAGCAAAGTATCGCAGATCAATCCATGCATTACATAAAATAATTGTTTTTCATGGGCAAAAAAGAACCTGACCATCGATGATGGACGGGTTCTTTTTTTGTTCACCGCTGCGATATCGTTAACGCGCTGCCGGATCGGGACGATGGCTCATCGCTCGGAGCCGCCGTTCGAATCGGCAAGCCGGTTTTGCCGGTAAGCCGCGCACGCAGCCAGCCAGCGCTCCGCGAGAACCGGGTTCGAGCCAAAATGAAGATGCGTGTAGCCCGCCACCACATTCGGCGCCGTGAACCCTTCCGCTTTCGTGCCGAAGCGGCCCTTGGACTGAAATGCGGGCGCGTATTCCGCCCCTTCATCCGGCTGAAACGTCGAGTAGTGGAACTCGTGGCCGCGCGCTTGTTCCCCCGGTCCGAGGAGGAAGTTGCCTTCCGTGCCCTCGACTTCCCGGTAGCCCAGCGCCGCCAGCTTCCGCTGCATGACGACCTGGCCGGGCACGATGCCGGCCATCGGGTAAGCATTGCCCGCCGTATCCGCCAGCTGCCCGGTGAGATACATGTAGCCGCCGCATTCGGCCAGCGTCGGAATGCCCCCGGCGATCCGCTGCCGGATCGACTGTTTCACGGCGTCGTTCGCCGCAAGCCGGGCGGCAAACTCCTCGGGAAACCCGCCGCCGATATAAAGTCCGTCCGCATCCGCCGGAACCTCTTCGCCCGCAAGCGGGGAAAAGTAGACGCACTCCGCGCCGCCCGCTTCCAGCAGTTCGATATTTTCAGGGTAATAAAAGTGAAAAGCCGAATCTTTGGCGATTGCGATTTTGACCTGCTTGTCCGAAACTGGTCCGGCAAACAAGTAAGGGACGCTTTCCAGCGGCTCGCATACCGACAGTTCAAGCAGCTTGTCCAAATCGATATGTTCCGCCGCAAGCCCGGCCAAACGATCGAAAAAAGCGCCGAGCTCCCCTCTTTCAATCGAAGGAACGAGACCGAGATGCCTTTCCGGCAGCGTAACGTCCGTGTTCCTGGGCAGCCAGCCGATTACCGGAATGCCGCATTCCTGCTCGACCACTTCCTTGACCAGCTTGTAATGGCCGACGCTGCCCGCATTGTTGGCGATAATCCCGGCGATTTTGCCGGCTTGATCGAAATGCTGGAAACCTTTTACAATCGCCGCAGCGCTTCGCGCCATACTCGCTATGTTCACGACCAGCACGACCGGCGCGTCGATGATCCGGCTTATGTCCGCGGTGCTGCCTTCGTCAGACAGCGGATTTTTGCCGTCGTACATCCCCATCACGCCTTCGACGACCGAAATGTCCGCGCCGGCGCTGCCGCGCCCGAATATTTCCCGGACCGCTTCGCGTCCGACCATCCAGCTGTCCAAATTGCGCGAAAGCCTGCCCGTAACCGCCGTGTGATAAGTCGGATCGATATAGTCGGGGCCGCATTTGAAGCCCTGCACGGTGCAGCCTTTCTTTTGCAGAGCGGCCATGATGGCTATGGTCAATGTCGTTTTCCCGACTCCGCTGCCTGTTCCTGCAATCACGATTCTCCGCTGCATCATGCGCCTCCTGCCGATGCCTGCGCCGGAGCAGGAAACTTGAGCAAACCGACCGAAATCGTCACATTCCCCGACTTTTTCTTCACCACGGGAAGCTCATCCGTGCCGGCGTACAGCTTGACGGCCGGTTCGCTCACGCCGTAAGCTCCGGTGAACCGGAAGACGGTTTCCGACGGGGCCTCGATGTTCACCCGATTCAATTCCTCCGCCGGATAGCAGACGAATTCCCAGCCGAATTTGCGGGTCACTTCCAAAAGGCCCTCTTCGTCCTGCTTCAGATCGATCGAGCATATCGCTTTTACGCTGCGCATGGAGAAGCATAGCTCGTCCAGCGTTTCGCGAACGACCGCCTCGATCTCCTCCGCCGAAGTGCCGCGATTGCACCCGATCCCGAGCGCAACGACTTTCGGACGGTACAGCACGCCATTGCTCAAAATGTGCTCCTCTTCCGGCTTCAGCAGTCTGTGCGTGATGAGCAGCACGGCCTGGGGCTCGCTCGCCCCGGCGCCCTCAATCGTGTCGAACACCCGGATGTTCGGCGGCACCGGACGATCGTGCGTCCACCAATTCGGCTCGCCCGACTCCTGAATGACGGCGATCCGCTCCTCGTTGACGACCGAGGCGCTGACCGGCGTCAGCTTGTCGGCCGACTCCCACTGCCAGCCGAACCTGCGGCCGAACAGATCGACGGGGATCGTCTTTTGCACATCGGAAGCCGTCGTAATGACGGGCCGCGCGCCCAGAGCGGCGGCCACTTCGAGCGTCAGCTCGTTGGCTCCGCCCAAATGGCCGGACAGCACGCTGATGACGTGCTCGGCTTTATCGTCGATCACGACGACGCCGGGATCTTTCTTTTTATCCTGCAGCAGCGGTGCGATCATCCGTACGACCGCGCCGAGCGAAATGATGATGATCAGCCCCTGATAAGCGGGAAATAATGCGGGAAACAGCAGGCGGACGCTGCCGTCGAACAGCTGAATCCCCCGCTGCTCTTCATCGCCGCGGGCAAATTTGCCCATGTAATAAATGTCCGTGCCGCTCATGCGCTCATGCAGCCTTCTGGCGGTTTCCACGCCGTGCTTCGTAATCGCCACAATCGCGTAATCGCCCTGCTGTCGGATCGCCGGCACGACGCCTTCCTCAAGCGCGATGGTCATTCTTTCACCCCTCTGCGGAACCGGTGCGTGAACGATTTGTCGTACAGCTTGGAGCGGTACTCGTCTTTGCCGTGAATGTCCGGGTCCAGCGCCCAGCCGGCCAAAATCATCGCATGCGCACGGATGCCGTGCTCGCGCATATCCGCCTCCAATCGGCCGACAGTCGTACGGACGATCAGTTGGTCGGGCCAGGTCGCGCGCTGCACGACCGCGACAGGCGTTTCTTCGCTCCAGCCCGCTTCAAGCAGCTCGCTTACGACCTTTTTCGTCAGCGTCGCGCTGAGGAACAAGGCAATCGTGCAGTGGTGAGCCGCCAGGTCGCGCAGCTTTTCCAGCTCCGGCACCGGTGTGCGCCCTTCGGCGCGGGTCAGGATGACGGTCTGCGTCAAGTCAGGAATCGTCAACTCCGCGCCGATCGCCGCCGCCGACGCGAACACCGAGCTGACGCCCGGCACGATTTCGCAGCCGATCCCCTCTTTGCGCAAAAGCGCGATCTGCTCCATCGTCGCTCCGAACATCGCCGGATCGCCGGTATGTACGCGCACGACTAATTTGCCGTCCTTGACGCGGTCGACCATCAGCTGCACCATCTCGCCAAGCTCCATGCCCGAGCTTTTGACCACTTCCGCTCCCGGCTTCGCTTTGGCGATCAACTCGTCATTCACCAGCGAGTCCGTGTACATGACGACATCGGCTGCCTGCAGCAGCTTGAGCCCTTTGACCGTAATCAGATCCGGATCGCCGGGTCCTGCACCAACGATATATACGTTCATCTATTTTCTCACCACCATCAGCGTTAAATATTCCAGTTCCCGCCCCTGCAGCTCCTCCACGTTGCGCCAAATCATTTCTTCGGAAGAAGTGACTTTCGTCACGACGGAAGCTTTGTGCACCAGGCCGAGATCGCGCAAAACAGCCAGCATCAGGTCGATCACCTTGGCGACTTTAATAAACACGATGCAGTCGTGATCTTCAATCGCCCGGCGCATTTTGTCGTAGTCCTCCACAGCCGGCACGATGGCGATTTGCTCATCACCGTCGGCCAGCGGAAAGCCGAGTCTGGATGCGGATGCGTTCACGGACGAAATGCCGGGAATCGAAATCGCCTGCACCTCGGGATGCCGCTCCTTCATCAGCCTCATGAGATGGATGTACGTGCTGTAGATCATCGGATCGCCTTCGGTCACGAAAGCGACATCTTTTCCTTGCGCGAGAAAGCTCCATACGCTTTCCACCGTTTTGGTCCACTGCGCTTCCAGCGCGTCGCGGTCCCGGGTCATCGGGAACGTCAGTCCGAGCATTTCTTTTTGCTCCGTATTGACGTACAGCTCCGTAATCGCCAGCGCATAGCTTTTCGCACCGCGCATTTTCCGCGGGTAGGCGATCACCGGGCACTCCTTCAGGAGCCGGAACGCTTTAACCGTAATCAATTCCGGGTCCCCGGGTCCGACGCCCAGCCCGTATAAAGTTCCAACCTTACTCACCGCTGCTTTCCTCCCCTTCCGAAACTGCGCGCCGCTTGGCCGTAATGATATAGACCGGGTTCAGCGCTTCAAAACGTTTCATGTTCAAAATCGGCTTGCTCCTCGACACCTGCGCGAGCGTAACCGCAGTAACGAAGCCAAGCTTCGCGAACGTCTTGTCCGCCTCGTACAGCGTCTCCATCGTCGCCGCGTTGAGGACGATCGTACCGCCTTCTTTCAGACGGGCCGCGCAAATGCTGAGCAGCTCCTCCATCTCGCCGCCGCTGCCGCCGATAAAGACAGCATCCGGGTCGGCAAAAGCTTCCAGCCCTTGCGGCGCCCGCCCCTGCACAGCCGTCAGATCGACGCGGAACTTGCGGCTGTTGTCCAGGCAGTTTTGCAAATCGTCGGGATTTTTCTCGATGGCGTACACTTCGCCGTTTCTCGCTATTTTGGCGGCTTCAATCGCTACCGATCCCGTGCACGTGCCGATATCCCATACGACGCTGTCGTGCTTCAAGCCCATCTGGCTCAAGCTCAGCACGCGGACTTCTTTTTTCGTAATCAGCCCTTTATCCGGCTTGCGCTGGGCGAACTGCTCGTCTTCGATGCCAAGCGTCCACTCGGGGCCGGCGGATTGACGCTTCAAAATAACAACATTGAGCGGGGAAAACGATGCCGCTTGCATCTGCTCCAATTCGTACCATCCGGTGCGTTCGTTCTCGCCGTCCAAATTTTCCGCAACGAAAGCCCGGTACTCCGTCATGCCAAAAGACAGCAAATAAGCCGCCAGCTCCCCAGGCGTATTCGTGTCGTCCGTAAGCAGCGCCACTTTGTCCTTGCCGTCGATGCGCTGCGCCAAACCTTTCATGCTGCGTCCGTGCACGCTCGTGACGAAAGCGTCCTGCCAACTTTCACCCATACGGGCAAAAGCGAGCTGAATCGAACTGACGTTCGGGTAAATATTTACGCCGTCCAGTTTTTTCGCCGCATAGCCGCCGATCCCGTAAAAAAGCGGGTCGCCGGAAGCGAGAATGACCGTGCTTCTGCTCTCGTTTTGAAGCTGCGCCATAAGGCTCTGCAAGCTTCCCTTAATTACGATCTTTTCTCCCCGAAAATCGGGAAAAAACGCCAGCTGCCGCTCGCCGCCCACGAGCACTTCGCACTCTTCGATCCATTTGATATACAAAGGGAGCAGGCTTGCCTTTCCGTTATCGCCGATCCCGATCATTTTGATGGTGCTGCTCATCCGTTTCATCCTATCTGTTCAAAATTGTTGCGGCCGCACGGCCGCTTGTCCCAACAGCTCCGCCTTCATGGAAATGATGACGGTTTCGATTTCCGCTAACCCGCCGCCGACCTCTTGTAGTCCGGCCTGGCAGCAGCGGTCGCACAGCTTTTCAAAAAAGCCGCTGACGCCGTTTGACGCCATCATGTCCCCTACCTGGGCCGCCGTGTTGGCTCCGCGGATTTCGGCGGCCAGCGCTTCAGAAACCCCCGCTTCTTTCGCCACCTGCGCCAAAAATCCGAAATCGACCGGGGCGCTTTTGGAATGGACCATCATGACGCCCTGGGCCACTTTGGAAAATTTACCCATCATCCCGACAAGCGTCACTTTCCTGACCCCTTGTCTTTGGCACTGGGTGAGCGCGAAGCCGACAAAATCGCCCATCTCGACGAAAGCTTCCTCCGGCAGCTCCGGGTACATGCCGATGCCGTAAGTCTCCGTCCGGCCACCGGTGGACAAAACGATATGGTCGCAGCCGCATTTGACGGCGACGCGGATCGCCTGGGCGACGCTCGCTTTGTAGGCCGATGTGGAGAAAGGCACCACGATTCCGCGAGTGCCCAGAATCGAGATGCCGCCGATAATGCCCAGACGCCCGTTGAGCGTCTTCTTCGCAATTTCTTCGCCGTCCGGCACGGATACGGTCACGTCGACGCCGCGCTTTTCTTCGAAGCCGTCGAGCACTTCCTGCACGGTTTCGCGGATCATTTTACGCGGCACCGGATTGATCGCCGCCATGCCGACCTCGACCGGCAGGCCGGGCTTCGTCACGCGTCCGACGCCGACGCCGCCGTCAATCGCGATGCCCGGCTCATCGCGCCAGCTTACCCGCACGACGATTTTCGCGCCGTGCGTCGCATCGGGATCGTCGCCGCCGTCCTTGATCACCGCGGCTTCGCCCCACAGCTCCGTATACTCGCAGCTGTGCAGGTCAAAGGCGACCGTATCCCCGGTCGGGATACGGATGCGCACTTGCGCTTGCGGCGCCTGCCCGATGAGCGCCAGCAGCGCGGCTTTGGGTCCTGCGGTGGCGCAGGAGCCGGTGGTGTAGCCGTAGCGCAGCGGCTTCGCGTCCTCTGCCATACGCGCGCTACTCCTTGCGCGCGGCGAGAATCGACAGCGCGTTCACCGCTGCGACGGCCACGGGGCTGCCGCCCTTGCGGCCGATGTTCGTGATGAACGGCACGTCCAGCTTCGCGAGCTCCTCCTTCGATTCCGCCGCGGATACGAAGCCGACGGGCACGCCGACGATGAGGCCCGGCTTGGCCGCGCCTTCCTTGACGAGGCGGATCAGCTCCAGCAGCGCCGTCGGCGCATTGCCGATGGCGAAGATGCCGCCTTCCGCTTCCTTGATCGCTTTGCGGATGGAAACGATCGCCCGCGTCGTGTTCAACCGCTTCGCTTCCTCGATTACGTCGGCATCGGAGATGTACACCTTGACTTCTCCGCCGAACTGCTCGATCCGCGGCTTGCTGATGCCGACCTGCACCATCTGTACGTCGGCCACCAAAATTTTGCCTGCACGGATCGCTTCCACGCCCGCCTGAATCGCCCGCGGATGAAACACCAGACTGCGTCCCAGCTCAAAATCCGCCGAAGCGTGAATGACCCGCTGCACGACCGGGTACTGCTCGTCCGTAAACGGATGCTCGCCAAGCTCCTCCGTAATCATCTCGAAGCTTTTTTCCTCAATTTCCTGCGGTTGTACGGTTAAAGGTTTGAACTCTGTATGAAATTCCACGTAGAATTACGCCTCCTTATTGATCGACTCCCCGATATGCCGAACGACTCCGTCAAAATCCGAGAACAGCGTCCCGTATTCGATGCCCGGCCTGCCGATGACGATGCTTTCGATGCCCATCTCCAGCGCCGCTTCGAGCTTTTCGTCCACCGCTCCGACTTTGCCGCTTTCCTTCGTAATCATCAAAGTTACGTTGTAATGTGCATACAGCGCTTTGTTCAGCTCTTTGGAAAAAGGCCCCTGCATGGCGACGATGTTTTTTTGCTCGATGCCGAGCTCCTCGCATTTTTCCATGTTGTCTTTGCGCGGCAGCATGCGGGCGACGAGTGTCGTGTCAGGCAAACCGTTCAGCCGGTCGGCAAAAATTTTCAGCGTCTTGCTGCCCGTAGTCAGCATGATGCAGCCCTTTTTTTGCGCGGCGGCCTCAGCGGCCTGCTTGTAGTCGTCCACGATCGTGACGAGCGCGCTCTGCTCGTAGGCAAGACTTTGCCGCTCGAACCGCACATACGGAACTTGCGCCGCTTGCGACGCGGCCATGGCGTTCTTCGACGCTTCCTCGGCAAAAGGATGCGTGGCGTCCGCTACGACGCGAACGCCCTTGTCGGCAATCAACCGCCGCATATCCTCGGCTGTCAGCCTGCCTGTCAGCACGGGCAGCCCTGCGGCTTCCATGCTTTTGGCGGCGCTCTCCGTGACGACCGTCGTCAGCACGGCATGCCCGGCTGACCGGATCCGCAGCGCCAGCTCCCTGGCATCGCTTGTGCCCGCTAAAACGAGTATCATCGCTTCGTTCCTCCCGCGTGCTCGTGCTCATGCTCGTGATCGTGGTGGTCATGGTCGTGGTCATGATGATGATCGTGTTGATGATGGTCGTGATCATGATCATGGTGATGGTGATGTCCGTGATCATGGTCATGGTCGTGATGATGGTGGTGATCGATATGCTTCATCGCCTCTAGACGGTATTGGCACATGTCGCAGTTCATTTTAACCTCGTCCTGCACCGCTTCCAGCGCCCGGCCGATCAAAATTTCCTGCAGCAGCGGATGGAAGCCGAAGTAAGGAGCCAAATGAAATTCCTGCTCCCGATACTGCCGGCGGTATCCTTCCACCATTTCCTCCATCCGCTGAATCAAAATGCCTGTAAAAAGAAAATAAGGCAAAATAATTACTTTTTTGGCGCCGAGCTTGATGCATCGTTCCACGCCGTCATCCATCAGCGGAGCGGTAACGCCGATAAAAGCCGTCTCCACCCATTTTACTTTCAGCCGTTCCCAAAGCAGCCTGGAAATTTTGAACAGATCGCTGTTGGCATCCGGATCGCTGCTGCCCCGGCCGACGATCAAAAACGCCGTGTCCTCCAGCTCATTCTCCAGCCGAACGCCGGAATCCTGCACTCTGGACGTTAAAATGTCCAAAATTTGATCGTGTACGCCGATCGGTCTGCCGTATGTAAACCCGATATGCGGGTATTTCCGCTTAGCCTCGTCAATCGCCGCGGGAATATGAATTTTGGCATGACCGGCCGCAAATAAAATAATAGGTATGACCACAACCCGGTCCGCGCCAAGCTCGATACAGCGATCGATTCCTTGAGCGATGGTCGGCTCGACGAATTCAAGGAAACAAGTCTCTACGATAAAACCGTCCATCTTCCCGGCAATTTCCGCAATAAACTGCCGGACCTCCTCATTGCCTTCCTCATCCCGGCTTCCGTGCCCTACAAACAAGACAGCATTCATGTCTTTATCCCCTCCCAAAACTTCACCGTGCTCTATCCATAAAAAACGAACATGCTGGTATAACGTTCTAATCGCCGCAGACGGCGTTTTCAATGACGAATCCTTGCGCTTCCTGGTGGCGGTAGCCTTCTATTTCTTTAACGCGTTTAAAAAACTTGTGGAACCGCTCGTTCGGATGCCCTTCCCGCTTGTACCGCTCGACAATTCTGACGACCTGCTCGACGAGCTCCGACGGATCGATGCCTTCCGCTACCGGTTGGGCCGGATGCGCGTTTCTGCCGACGGTTTTGCCTCCCAAAAACAAATCGAACTTTTCCTTCCGGTATACGATGCCGATATCCTGCTGCACCGCGCCATAGCAAGCCATGCCGCAGCCGTTGAAGCCGATTTTTAGCTCCTTTGGCACCTCCATGTTGCCGATTCTTTGATGCAGCGCCTCCGCATAAGGAATCGATTCCCCTTTTTCCAGATTGCAAAAGTCGCAGGCTTTAATCTGCGCAACGTCGCCGATCGGCGAAAGCATGAGGCCGAGCTCGCGCAGCTCGGAAGTGATTTCCTGCGGATTGTCCGTCTGGATGCGGACGATCAATTGATGGTGCGGCGAATATTCGATGTCGCCCCGGTCGCCGACGATTTCGCCCAGCGCGCATAACTGCGCCGCGCTCAGCCGTTTATTTGCGATCCCCGGGCTTACCGCAAATTCAAAGATCGACTTTGTCGCGGCAAACGCCATCGGCTCCAAAGCCCCCGCAGTGCCGCCGCTGCCCCGGGAAACCAGCTCCAGCGCCTCCAGCGCCAGCTGCAAAGGGCTGCTGGCTTGGGCCGCCGCTTGCGCTGCCTGCCGAACGGCCGGCTCTCCGCCGGCTGCGGCTCCCGCTCTTTCGCTTCGGTCTTCGGCCGGAGCCTCTTCCTCCTGCGCGAGCGCCCAAGGCTCCGCCTCGGCCCGCAGCCGCTGATGCGGCTTGAGCGGCTGCGTCTCCGCGCCCAGCGTATATTTGCGCTGATACCCGCGCGGGGTTATCAGCAGGCCGTCATAATTTTGGGTCGCCGAGTTGCCGATAATAATCGTTGTCAGCATCCCGATATCGTGATTCAGCATATCGGCCAGCGTCGTTACGACGACGTGCTCCCGATCCCGGTATGCGCTCTTGACGATGCCGACCGGCGTTTGCGGCGAACGGTGCTGAAGCAAAATGCGCTGCGTCTCGACGATTTGACGCGTCCTTCTTCCGCTGCGCGGGTTGTACAGCGCAATGACAAAATCCGCCTGCGCCGCGGCTTCCACCCGCCTTTCAATAAGCTCCCACGGCGTCAAATGGTCGCTCAAGCTGATCGTGCACGCATCGTGCATAATAGGCGCGCCCAGCAAGGATGCGGCGGAATTGATGGCCGAGATGCCGGGGATGATTTCAACTTCGACGCCGTCCGCTTGCGTCCACCCTTGCTCCATCAACACTTCGTAGATAAGGCCGGCCATCCCGTACACACCGGCGTCTCCGCTTGAGATAACCGCTACCTTTTTCCCCAGCTTCGCTTGTCTGACCGCCTCCTGCGCCCGGCTCACTTCCTCCGTCATTCCGGTTCTTACAATTTGCTGTTCCGAAATCAAGCCGGATATAAGATCGACATATGTATTGTAGCCGATGATGATTTCACTTTCTTGAATAGCCTCGCGCGCCCGCTTCGTAATATGTTCGAAACTTCCCGGCCCGAAACCGATGACGAGCAATTTCCCCGGCATAGCAATCACCCTTTCTAAAAACCTTTTGCACGAATAAAAAAGCATTTCCAACACAACATCATGTTAGAAATGCCTGGTTTGAACGTCTTTTCAATAAGCACAGGAGCAACCGCCCTCTAACACACCCTAATTCCTCGTAGGGCAAAAGTGTCGTTCAAACCGGGCAGGTCTCCTGACTTCGATCATACTCCCGGCGTCTTCCCGGGTATTGCCCAGTGACATGCTGCCAAGGAGAGGCTTTGCTCCAAAGCCCGATCGTTACAGTGGCGGGTCCGTGCCGGATTCTCACCGGACTTCCCTTTTAACTGAATGAAACGTATCATTCAGCACCTGGTTCCATCCATATGCAATTAAAATCATCCTATCATCAATCGTATGCATTGTCTATGCAATTATTCATAGACAGAGCGGTAGAGACCTTCCAGCAAACTCTTATAATCGGCCGGATCGTACGCAATTTCGGAAAAGCCGACATGAATCACTTTGTTTGTCGTACGCACGACAAAAAAACTTTCTTCCGTCCGCGCCGGATCGATGTATGTATAGCATTCCAGGTGAGTGCTGCCTGTTCTGTTTTGCAAAAATTGCGTTGCCTCGATACTTAGATTTGCGTATTTGGGCATGAAAACTCTCCTTCTTAACGAACGTTCTTTGCGGCGGCCCGATACCGGACAGAAGCGTAAAAAACAAGGTACAAACAGCTAAGAACCAGCATAAACACGCCGATAAAAACGAGCGCATCCCGCTGCTCCAGCAGCTTTAAGGAATCTTGCGCGATCGCCCAGGGCTTGCGGAATAAATCCCAGCTATTATACCGCAAAAAGCGGCCCAAAAACACGCCAACGCTGCACAGCAGCAGCAAGACGCCGGCCAACATCCAGCTTGCGGCCGGGCGAAGCAGTCCCTGCCATATTTCGTGCACGAGATAGAAGGCAAACAAGCCGACCCAAAGGGCAATAATCGCCGTAAAAGCGTTCAGCAATACGTCAAAATGTACGGGAACCGACGATTTCAAATATGTCAAATGCACCAGATCCGTCAACATATACGGAGCATTCGGCAAAAACAGCAGCCATACCAGCAATCCGATCAGCAGTCTGATGCGGAATGTTTGCTGCATATGCCACCAGTAACGAACGGCCAGCGCCGCCGCCAGCGGAATCCAGGCCAGCATCAAGTTCGGCGCAATCAGCCATCTGTACAGAAAACTGCCCGACGACCCGTAAATACGGACCAGCAGCAGCGCCGTACAAGCCGCTGACGCGACCGCAAGCATACCGACCAAGTAAAACAAAGCCCGATTCATTTGCACATATATTTTGAAATTCAGCAGGAACAGCTCCTTTCGACGTTTCTATTATACCGCACAATCTATGAAACACGAATTCTCTCTTTAATTTTCCGAATATTCGTACTATAATAAAACTATCACGATATCGCTTTCAAAATTTCATATTTGGAGGAGGATTCATTATGGGCGGACAGCAAACCGGCGGATTGATCTTTGTGTTCACAGGCACAAGCGGTTCCGGTCGCAAAACAATTGCGCACCAAATTGCCAAAGAGCTCGGCTTCTCATCGGTTGCATCTTACACAACACGAACTCCAAGACCTAAAGAAATCGAAGGCAGAGATTACAAATTCATTTCACGGAAAGCGTTCATCGATGCGGATATTAACGGTGAATTTTTTCAGACGGCGGAAATCGACGGAAATTTTTACGGAATCAAACGTGCGGACATCGATCAAGCTCTCAAGGAACACGGCTCTATTTACGTTATCGTCAACCGCTATGCGGCCAACCGTTTCAAATATGAGTTCGGCGAACGGGCTGTCCGAATTTTTATTTATGCAAACAAGCAGACGATTATGGAAAGGCTTCTGGCGCGCAGCACGCCGATGGACGTTATCGATCATTATATGAACCACTATATCGAGGAAGTTTCCTACCGCAAGCAATGCGAACATGTATTTGAAAATATGGACTTGAGTCAGACTACGGAACTTGTGAAAAACACAATGCTTTCCTACGTACCGGCGCCAGCAGGCTGAACCACCTAAAAAGAGACCCGCCTTTACAGGCTGGAGTCTCTTTTTTTAGCGATTCATGCTCCGCGCATGCTTGCGTCTTAACGCCACATGGCCGCCCAATAAAGAAACCGGCACGATGACGATCAGTCCGATGATTTGGTACCAAAAAGCAACGCCGGGATTGGAAATCAGAGAATCAAAGCCGACCGCCGCGCCAATCACGCCTATGCATCCGGCATTGAAGTACTCGGCCCGTTTGGCTACCTTGGCCGCTACGTAAGCGCCGTAGAAAGACCAAAACATGCCGATAACCAAAAACGCAGCCAGCCATCCCGTGTAAGAATAAATTTTCATCAGATCTTGTTCATTGTCAGATTGCGTGGACAAAAAAATGAGGCTTATGCTTGCAGAAGATAAAAAAGTCCCTACATTGTCCACAATTACGCCTAAAATTACGGCTAAAAAATGAAAACTTTTTTCGCTTTTTTTGTTTTGTTCATCCATATTATGATGTGTTTACCTTTCCTATATACTACTGCCGACTACCATTCATCATAACATGGACGTATGCGGAGTATCCAGTTTGGCGGAATATTCGCTTATTTAAGCGTGCTTATGGCGTCACGGTCGGAGTTGCAGTTGTCGTAGCTGCAGGCGTTGTAGTCGGCGTCGAAGTGCCAGTTGCCGTTGCTGCAGGCGTAGCGGTTGGCGTCGTAGTCGGCACTGGCGTTGTCGTGGCCGAAGGTATGACAATATATCCTTTGTCCGCCAGGGAGCGAATAATTTTGACGACTTCGGCTCTAGTGATCGCTCCATTAGGAAGAAAAGTGCCGTCCGGGTAACCGTTGACCAAACCCAAGTTGGCTGCCCAGAGGACGTTGTCCGTATACCATTGTCCGCTTGGAACATCGCTGAAAATGCTTTGCGCCGTGCCGGCAGCATTTGTCGGGCTTGGGGTCGCCGTTCCGACATCCAGCGGCCGAACATAGCCTTGATTTCTGGCCGCAATATCAGGATTACGGTAATGATCGACGCTTCTCGCCCTCATATTGTTGCTGGTGCATCCGGCTATTAAGGACATGGACAACACGGCTGCCGATAAGCACAAATAAAACTTTTTCATTGTTAGCTCACTCCTCTGTTAGTTTCCTTCATAGCATTTGCACGAATCCTTCAAATCAATCGGACGTTTTGACTCCTATGTATGGAAACTAACCCGGTTAGCAAAATGAGACCCATTTAATCAAAAAAATGCCGCTTGCTTACCGGTTGTTAAAAACCGATAAAACAGCGGCATTCTTTTTAAAAATGTGAAAACCGAATTACAAATCAAGAAAGCTTTGGATCAGCAAAAACGGCAGTGCACCAATCGCAATAAATGCATAAAGAAAACCTTTTAAAAAACTCATAACTTGTTTCACAATAATCACTCCTATTCTTTTGTCTATATTGTGAACTTAGTTCCATCTTACTCCTTTTTTTCGGCCGTTTTATTAAAGGAACATGAAAGCAACATTAATTTTCACAGCAAAAATGGCCGCAATCGCTTCCACTTGTGATTAAAATCATAGTCAACAAAATTAATTCTCATTTATTTCCATTTTATGTATTTCATTATTGATAGTTTTATGTTACTATATATATCATAATGATGTTATTATTTCTCATATAACCCTTTATATGGGCATTTGTATGCAGAATCTTGCATCATTATCCATTGCGCTTGCTAGTCTTAGATGCGCACTAAACTAGTACAGCCCAATATTGACCATTGGTTAAAAAAGGAGGCGATGTTTAAGTAGCAGTATCCAAACCATTTGTTTCCTTTAAACGGGAAAACAAAACTAAACCATTTAAGTTGGGAGAGATTCATTGATGAGAAAAGTATGGGTATCTATGATTACGGGTGCATTTTTGCTGGGGGCTGTGCAATCCGCACAAGCGGCTCCGCAGAGCAAGCCTGATGCTCTGAAAGATTGGTCTCCTGCCTTGTTCACAGCGGAAAATTGGAGCGCACCGAACGGAACTCCGGGCGAAGAAAAAATTTGGAAGTATCTCGACAGCAAAAAAGAGAAGCTGCAAATTGGCAAACGCGTTGCGCTTAAAGATCAAATTAAAATCGTGAAACAAGAAACCGACGCTAAGACAGGCGTACAGCATTATCGGTTAAAGCAGTATATTCAAGGCGTGCCGGTTTATGGCGCGGAGCAGACGGTGCATATTGATAAAGAAGGAAAAGTCACTTCCTTCTTCGGCAGTGTGCTGCCGGATGACAATCAAGCGTTGTCCAAAGGCATCGCTTCCCAAATTACGGAACAGCAAGCCATCTCTATTGCCGAGAAAGATACAGAAAGCATCGTCGGTAAACTTGGCGAGCCCCAAAAAACACCAAAAGCTGAGCTGAACGTATACTTAAATGATGGACAACCTGTGCTCGCCTATATAACGGAGGTCAACGTTCTGGAGCCAACGCCGACCCGCACGCGTTATATAATTAGCGCCGAAGACGGCAGCATTATATTCAAATACGACTTGCTGCAGCATGCCACGGGTACAGGCACAGGCGTACTGGGCGACACCAAAACGTTCACAACCACTTTATCCGGTTCGACTTACCAATTATTCGATAGCACCCGTGGCAACGGCATTGTAACTTATACCGCTTCCAACGGCACCTCGCTGCCTGGAACTTTACTGACCAAGTCCAACAATGTTTGGACGGATGGAGCAGCGGTAGACGCGCATACGTACGCAGAAAAAGTATATGACTTCTACTCCTCCAAATTCGGCCGGAACAGCCTGGACGGCAACGGCTTGCGGATCAAATCGACGGTTCATTACAGTACCGCTTACAACAATGCCTTTTGGAACGGCAGTCAAATGGTGTTCGGAGACGGGGATGGATCTGTTTTTATCCCGCTATCCGGTGATTTGGACGTAGTCGGCCATGAATTAACCCATGGCGTTATCGAGTATTCCGCCGATTTAAATTATTACGGAGAATCCGGGGCGCTAAACGAATCCATTGCCGATATTATGGGAAATACGATCGAATCCAAAAACTGGCTGATCGGCGATGCCGTATATACGCCTTCCGTCTCCGGAGACGCACTTCGCTCCATGTCAAATCCAACATTGTACGGCCAACCCGACTACTATCCGAACCGCTACACCGGTTCCTCTGACAACGGCGGTGTGCATACGAACAGCGGAATCAACAACAAAGCGTTCTACCTGCTTGCTCAGGGCGGTACGTTCAAAGGCGTCACCGTAGCCGGAATCGGCCGGAGTGCGGCTGTAGATATTTATTATCGTGCCCTTGTTTACTATCTGACCCCTACATCCAATTTCTCAGCTATGCGCGCTAGTGCCATCCAGGCGGCAACCGACTTGTACGGAGCAAATTCCAGTCAAGTAACAGCGGTTAAAAATGCTTATTCCGCGGTTGGGGTATCATAATCCGCCGCAATACGGCACCGCTTATGAAACAAATCGTTAAACATTAATGGATGAAAAGCAGGGCTGGCCCTTGTCATAGCGCAGTCGATTGAACCACTTGCGAGTGCAAACAATCGCTTCAACGTTATGCGAGGGCCAGCCCTCTTTTATTAAAGAAAAACTGCTCCTTTGCCGATGCGAGCGCTTATATCTTCCAGCCGCGAAATGCTTGCCTTCAACCAATGGAAACAGACCCTTAATCTTAATACACGTACGTTACAAATGCAGTTCCATGGGATCGTTACATAGCGTATACCCGTTCCTTGAATAGAACTCCCTGCTCTCTTCGCTTGGCCAGACGATAATGAATTCAAACTTGCTAGCCGTCGCCCACTCACGAATCACATGTAGAAGTTGACCACCGATTCCTCGTGACCGATAGCCTGGGTCGGTGTAGACGTTAGTCATGTAGGCAAACGGATATGTATTTCTTCCTGGCCGCGGCACTTTATCGATCAATTGGATATAGACATGAGACGTTATGATGCCATCCAATTCTGCAACCCAAATATGCCAGCGTTCGCCAAGTATAGCTTGTTCAAGAAATGCTCGGCACTTTGCAGCAAAAAGATCGAAATCATCCCGTACATGGGGTTGATGTTCCAAAGTAAATTCCCACCGCATCAAAATCAACGACTCAATGTCATTCTCAGTGGCCTTTCTAATGTTCATGAGCGACCTCCAACGTATTCATGTTCTAAGATCGAATACTGGTATGAATCGTGCCATTTCCCTTTGTTCCATCAGTATTTGGCCCCCAAATCATATATCGAACAACCTCGGCATCTGATGCGTAACGATGAACAGCGTTATAATCTTCAATTAAGAACTCTCTAATTATCAGACGATCCGTTTCTAGCCTCATAGTATCTCCCCTGCCTTTTTAGTCACTGAATCGCTACATCTTCTCATTATCCCTAAAGTGAAAATGTTCGTGGTAAATTCCGTTCATTCCGATCAGTTTGCCGCTCTTCTTATGATAGTAAGGAAACGTACGATTTATGGGCAACTGGAGGAGATGATAATTCATATTTTTCGGTAATGCATCCAGTTCAGCGATAGCTTTATCGCGAGAAGTGTAAATTCCGATCGGATAAAAGTTGGGGAAGCCTCCTGTATTCTCAGCTACAAAAATCGCCCAAATGTACTCATCCACCATTCAAAATAATCCTCACTTTCCACATGCGCCCGATTTACAAGTTCCAAAATTGCTAGTCCCCCTCAAAAGCATAAACCTTGTGGAGCAATCTTCGCAATGAAAAATCAAGTATTGTAACGTTCATATCTGTGTTAATGCTAGCTAGTATGCCGTGAGTCATTCTGAAAACGCGGGCCTGTATAATGCAGACGCTATTTGCGTTGAATCATCTATGTTACTTGTATAACGAAAAGGATTTGTGGGATAATTGACATTGAGCGTCATGGGTATGAAATACAATTTTAGGGTAATGGAATGGAGGGTTTTCCGTAATGTCGGATAGCACCAGCAATAATCCGGGAAAAATGCACTTTATGTTATGGTCTACGCCGCCAAGAACAACTTTTCCACAGGATATGACCGCAGAAGAACGGAACGTTATGCACCAACACATTGCCTATTGGACGGATAAACAGAATCAGGGGATTGTTCTGGTTTTCGGACCGATTCGAAAACCGAACGATCCTCACGGGCTCGCCATCATCGAGGTTGAAAATGCAGACCAAGTCCCACAACTCATCGCAGAAGATCCCGCCGTTATAGCGGGTGTGATGACTACGGACTTTTATCCGATGTTGGCAACCTTACCCAAATAACAATCTTCACTAAAGAATTCACTTGCGGCGATACAGACAATGAAGCCTTGCGTATGGCTAAAGAGTGTTTAGCGCTTCATCTATACGGTATGGAACGTGATAATGACGATATTCCGGAACCAGCACGGGTAATTGATATCAAAAAGGAAAATGAGCGTCAGGCAATCGTACTCATTGAGGTGTGGATGACTCCTTTTCGCGATGAGATGGCGAACAAGTCCGTAAAGAAAACGCTGACCATTCCGAAATGGCTCGACGATATCGCAGTAGAGCAGCACGTAAACTTTTCGCATATATTACAGGATGCGCTTAAAACGTATCTTGGCGTAAGCGATCGGAATAAATAACGTAGAAAACCTACCGTTTAGCCGCGGTAGGTTTTCTACGTTATCTGAGCAAATCTAGCCGCTAAATTAACCCGTTTGTTACATGAAGGAACGATCAAGTGGTTTAGCGAGCTTCCAAACTCCGCGTCATTCCCGCTTTCACGACACCTTATGCTCAATTCTCAGCTTATCCGCCACCATCGCGATGAATTCGCTATTCGTCCCGAGAACAGAGCGGAACTATACGTCAAGGAATCGCATAGTGGCGCGGAAAATTTACGGGAACAAAACGTTCAGCAATCGCAATAGCGATAAACTTTATCGGAATATATGACGCAAACTTTATCGCAATGGAGGCGTCCGATAAATGTCACACAATATTAATAGAAGTAATCCGAAATTTACGTTCATTAGTAAGCGAGACAGGCCCGTAAAATTTGACGTAAATAAAGCAATATCCGATTATATTTACGCAAAGCGAATCGAGAAACGTTCACCTAAAACGATCCAAGCGTACGAACAAACGCTAAATCAATTTCGTAAATGGTACGAAGATAAGAAACACGAAGCGGTAACCACGGATTTACTTCGCGAATATATTCATTACTTAACGTTCGAAAAGACGAGATGGGATGACCATCCGACCAGCCCTAACGGTGAAGTCGGCCTGTCTGCTAGATCGGTTAACAACATCATTCGTAATATGAAGATATTTTTCAATCAACTCGTTAGGGAACGTGTAATATCATATTCACCGATGGATGGGGTAAATTATCAAACGGAAGACAAAGATACTTTCGAGGTATTTACGGATGAGGACGTATTGAAATTGATAGGTGCACCGAATACACGGATTTATACCGGTCTGAGAGATCGATGCATGATGCTCGTACTCTGCGATACCGGCCTTAGATGCGGCGAGTTAACGCAGCTAAAGATATCGGATGTTGACCTTAAAATACGCCAAATAACAGTTCGTGCCGAAATTACTAAAACTAATACTACACGGATCATCCCAATTTCAAAGCAGACGGTTAAAGAGCTGGAAAAATTAATTTCGTACATGAACGTTAATGAAGACGATTACTTATGGCTTACACAATTCGGTGAACGTTATTACGCGGATTCGTTCAGCAAAATGCTGAAAAAGTACGGTAAGAAAGTCGGCATCATTAACGCAAGAGTATCCCCGCACACTTGGCGTCATTTCTTCGCGGTAAAATTTCTTCGTTCTGGCGGCGATCCAATCGCATTAGCACGATTGCTCGGCCATACATCGCTTGAAATGACACAAGTCTACGTTAGGTTCACGAAATCTGACTTACACGAGCAGCACGAGAAAGCGAGTCCTGTCGCGAACCTTATCGATAGTGGTAACGAACGCAAACGCGGTAAAATGAAATTCAAATAAAACGTAACCCCCGACATTAAAAATATTGCGCGGATTTTGCGAGCACCTAAACGAAGCCACAAGAGCCCCCCACTTGGGGGGTCTACGTTTTTATGCACTATTTATACACTTGAATAACCGACGAATAGGTAGTTTATCGGAATAGCTAAAAACCCCGCAATCCGCACTACTACGCCATTCTCCGTCTTCACGCTCAAACAGCCCGTTATACACTCATATGCATTCTCGCGAAAAGCCCGTCGTTATGCGGTTCTTCGTTATCCGTAATCATAACGGTATGCATCGTTTATACACCGCTGACCCCTGAGTTATAGAGCACGTGTCCGCCAGAGAGTTCCACCCGATAAAACGGCGCTATCGTCCGATATTGTCGGATACGTCTACCCGCGCAATCATACTCATGTCAGCGTTTTTTGACGGTTGCACAACGCTCACCCTACCGGACTTGCTCGGAAAATGCTACTATGGAAGCGAGGTGTTTTTATGACGGTTAATAAACAATTCCGCGTACAATTAGATTGCTTTATGGTCGAGGATTATCCGGGAGGATATTCGGAAGAGTGTCCGTACTCCGAGGTTATCTTAGTGAACAAAGAAGAGTTAGAAATGTTGCAGTACGACGAGTATCCGCTAGTCTGTAAAATATGCGGAGCTAATCCGATTCCCTATACGGTGTTGGACGAGGAATAAACGCAAAAACTGGGGCGCAACTGCACCCCGTTAAGAGTACGGTTACGCCCCGTTTATCATCGCGTCCAGTGCCGCAATATCCTTTTGAATTTCTTCGTCTGTCTTCCGTCTTGTCTCGATGTGTTCGCGTGCGTCCTCTACGAGTGTTCTATCGGTCAATAGCGCGAATCGACGCATATATAAATCGAGTGCTCTTACGCTCGGCACACCGTTACTACCTCCGCGAATAAGCTTCATAATAGCGACGTTAACCTCTGACCGCATACTTTCGAGCTGCTTATCGGTAAGATAATTCACGTAGGCAGCGAATGCCTCCTGTGATCTCCATTCGAATAAGGTCGACCGCGCAATTCCAATCTCATCGGCAAGTTCTTGCGCCGTTTTCTTCTTCCCGTTCTCGTTTAACAATTCCGCCCACTCATTATTAACGAGTAATTGCGCAGCCTTACGTTGTTGTGGCGTTAGTTGCGACTCTAATACTTTTCTCCGTTGTGTCATCAGATTCCCTCCGTTATATCTCGTCCTTAATCGTTTCAAAGTGCGCCCAGGCTGCCGCCAGCTCCGTCTCTAATGCTTCTTGATTCGCATTAAGTCGATCAACTTCGGCTCTGATGATGCGTGCTTGTTCAGACGGCGGTACATCGCTTTTATGATTGTATTCGTCTTGCCGCGGATCACCGCTTGCGAGCTTGAGAGCAAAATGCAGACTCCGAGTAACATTCGTATCAAGTTCGATCCCTGTTTTAATAGCGGAGTTAACTGTTTCCATTACTCCGAGCAACATGCGGTATCCAACGGCAATCAATCCGCAATGGAAACCGATCGACATGTTTAAAAGCTCTATGTCTTTGCGATAACTTTCGAACTTAGACGTATCAATCGGTATCAGCCGATCTTCTGCGATTATGGCCGCGTATTTCGTTGCGATTGGCAATAAAAACAGCTTCAACCGCTCGGCCAATACGATCGATAGCGGCAAAGTCACGAACTTTTCCGGAGGCTCCGGTAATTGACCGCGTTCTAGTCGCGCTTTTCTATTCCGTTCCTTTGCTTCTTCAATCCATTGGCTAAGTCTGTCTGCCGTTCCCGACACCTCGCCACCCCTTCCCGTCTGATTTCCTCTTTGCTTTCGTTTATCCATTCGCTTTAATGCTCTGGCACTAATCTCATCGCTAATATCGGGGCTATCGCCACTTACCTCCCCGCGAGTTCTACGGCAATTGCCTTCGCGATACGTTGAATATCCGCGTTCTCGCGCACCGTTACGCCGTTCATCGTCACGTTAACGTTAGTTCCTCCGCGGCGGCCGCCGGATGAGCGGTAGTCGTCCGCTGCCGCTGGCGTGAGCACCATTTCGTCTTTATGCGCGTACATCGGGTATCGATCGTAAGGAACGCGATCGAGTCCGCCAGCGTGGCCCGGCGGCGTTGACTCGGTAGCCTTTCCTCCAAATAGCGAACCTAAATCGCTCGACATTCTCTGGTTCATCTCAGAAAGAGCGTTCGTAACAGCGGACATTCCCGGAATCTTTTGGATGCCGGAGGTCAGATCGGTAGCAAATTGCGGGATTCCGCTGTTCATAATTGCCGATTTGGCTTGGTCTGAATAGCCCTGCGCGGCTACACCTAACGCGACAGCTACTTTACCTTGTACGGGAACAGGCGCGGCCGCCCCGGCAGCTAATCCGGACAAGATCGGATGATTCTTTACAGTTTCGCTGAGTCCGTTGATTAACCCAGTTCCGATCGATCCGCCTATCTTAAGCGCAGCATCCGTAATCGGCCCTGAGGCAGACTCAATGCCGGACGCGAGCGTAGACGAAATGTCCGCAGCGATGCTCTTTAATTTCGCGTTGCCCGTATCTGCATACCATTTATCAAACGATCTCTGAATATCTTTGAAGACGAAGTCAACTTGACTCTCGAACGTGTCCAGCTTCTGAAACTCCGGATTGTCGATAAAATGCGTCTTTACGTAGTTTCCGGCTTGCTCGAACTTGCGTATAATCGCGTCAACCGCTAATCCCGCCACTTTTTCAATGTTAGTGCCCCAACGATTGATAGTCGCTTCGTTTTTATTAATCCAATCGACGATTTTCTCAAAGCGAGGCTTTAGTGCGGACGTAATCCCGGTACCAAATCTAACAAGAATCCGATTATCGAAGGTATCATGCATTTGATCGTATAGGCCTTTAGTCGACCTACTCATTTCATCCATCATACCGCCAAATTGATCGTTCATTCCGTCGACTAGTATCCTAATCGCTTTGTCTGCGGGGATCAGTCCCTTTTCCGCCAGCTTCATGACTTCGGCCGTCGATACGCCTAAACGCTTCGATAGGATATCCCAGCCGTTTACCCCTGCCTCAACAAGTTGGAGCATTTCGTCTGCGGACACTTTCGTTTTGGCTTTCATTTGCCCTAGCGCTTTTGTGATGCGGTTTACTCCTTCCTCGCCTAGCGCCAGCCCCGCGGACGCGTTACCGATCCCGGTCAGCATCGGAATAACTTTTTTCGCGTCGAACCCAAACGCTAACAACAACTTCGAAGCGTCGCGGACCTGCGCAAGTCCAAACGGGGTCTTCGCGGCGAAATCAGTCATTTCCTCGATAAATTGATTCGCTTTCTCACCGTCTTTGAGCATTGTCTTAAAGGCAAGTCCTGCTTGCTCCGCATCCGACGCCAGCTTGAGCGCGTTGCTCGTCATTTTCGTTGCAGCAACCGCCGCCGCACCCGTGAAGATAGCGGTCGATAGGGAGCCGAGTTTCATGCTCGCGCTGAGTGCATTTGTGGAGCTGATTACACGCCGGATTCTCGGGCTAAAATCGTCAATCAGCCGCAGCCGCGCGGTTAAGTCGAACATCCTACATCAATCCTTTCATTAACGACCGCTTATGAGCGCACCGTTCCCATTTTTGATCAATCGTCAAGGTTAACGTTCCCCTTTCGCTCTATCTTCCTCTTCGATCGCCAGCAATGTAGACGCTATAATGAAGCGTTGCACATTTACAGGCTTCGCGTAAAACTCGTCAGGCGGGAGGTTGTGGCGCTGGAATACCGCATGAAGCACATACGGCATTCCGCCCTCCCTTATTAGTTTTTTACTTGGTCGACTTCCTCGCTCTCCTTACTAAATCCGGACAAATCGAGAATTTCTGCGCTCAGCATAGCGGCCTCCCCCGCGAGCAGCCGTTTTTGTACCGCATCTTCCGGAAGGGGCCCGAATTGTGCGATAACCTGCGCGTCTGACCAGTTAGGCTGAACGCAAGCGCTCACGATAAGGAGCGCGGCCAGCTTTTCCTCGTCAACCGTTGTTCCGCCGCCTTTGGTCGGGTAAGACGCCTGAGAACGCAGCCTTGCGAGTTGCTTGCCGTCCAGCCCCTTAATCCGAAAATTGAGCCCGAATCGCTTCATATACACGTCTCTTTCGGGTACGAGGTCGGTCGTTAGGAATGCTGTTAAAAATTCGTCCGTTGTGATCGTTTTTGCCATGTTCTCATTTCCCCTTTTTTTATTGTTTTGGTTTTAAAAAGGAGCCCGCCAGCTCCTACGCTAAGTTACCGATATAAATATTCCGCAGAGTGCCGCCATTCGTCAGGGTCTCTCGCTGTATGCCCGTCGTACGCTGTGTCCGATCCGGCTTCAATTTTAATGCGGTCGAAAGCCGGAACACGGAACATCATCGTATCCCCTACGATTAATTTGATCGGCCCCATTGTATCTCTAAATTTATCACCAGTTGTGACCGTTACTGACCCAGGTCCTTGATTTTTAAGAACTATATAATGTGCAATATTCTCTAGGATAATAGTCTTGTTACCTTTACCTTGAAAAAAATTATCACACACGGGCACACACATCCGAGCAAACCGCTCCCACCAATAACCCATACGTCCATCTTTCACCTCTTCCCAAGCGATATTCTTCCTAACGGAAACCTATTCCGCTGCCTTTTCGCTCACTTCGTGCAGCCGCCGCAATGTCGCATAAAGCACGCGATTCTCGATTGAGCCGGTTTCTTTCGCTACATCGGCGGCCGCTGTAACGTCTTCTCTCGTGATCTTCTCGCCCGCAATCACTTTCGCAGTTAATTTGTGTTTTAGAAGGTTGTAGTTCGTCATTATTTTCTGCCTCCGTTTTTTACTCGTCTCAAATCGCTTGGTAATTCTCGGCGAGCCTCCAGGTCAATAAGCTCGCTATTAGAAATTCTTGGGAAGTCGCTGTAATCCGCGATTTCATGCGGGTACATCATATTGCCAGGATGGCTCCTATTATCTTCGTGTGCCAGATCGCGTAAATCGCTATATGCCGGAGAGTAGTCCGACTTAAATTCAAGAAAGTCTAAGATACCGTTCAAGTACTCTTCACGCGCACGCTTGATCCGCTCCACGATCGGTGCTAATTCCGTTTCACGTACAGCGCTCCGGTAAGGGCCGTTCCAATCGAGCACTAACTGCCGAACTGTGATCCGATCCTGCTGTGCAACTTGGGCGAACTCCCACGCTTGTTTGTGCTCTGTTTCCGCTGCCTCAAGAGCTTCCTCCGCGTCGGCAATTTTACCGCGCAGAAGCTTCTTTTCTCTGGAGAGGTCTTCTCCCGTTTGAAACTCCCTTCGTATGAGCTGCTCCTGTTCCGCGCGCAGGGCTTGCAATCTTGTTTCCGCCTCAATCTCGTGCTGATGGTAGCGCTCAAGAATTAGACCGTATTGCTCGTGCTGAACGTTATATTTTTCTCGTAGTTCCTGTTTTATCATCGCGTATCCCTCCGTTAGTTATCTTCGTTAATAGACGCCGCCACCAGGACGCCCGCTCTCCGACTGCTACCGTTTTATGCTCGCTCAACTTCGGCGCGAACAGGTCTTGAAGAACGCCGAACTGCGGGTTCGCCGGAGTAAGCGCGTCGTAGAGCGCCGTTAATTCCGTGATCGATACGAGCTTCACATTTACGCCCGATATCGAGATAAACGCCTTAAACGCCCCCTCGTCGTCTGTCTCAATATCGACCGTTTCGAAACTATGTGCGGTCATTAAGTCGGCCACCGCGAAGAGTATCGCGTCAGCGCCATCTTCGCGAACAATCTGATCGCAGAAGCGGCCTTGATCGTCGAAGGCGTGAACCACGATTAATTGTACGGACTCAAACGGAGCCGTCACGATCTGCAATAGCGGCCTCATCGAGCTTCCTCGACATGTATCGCCGTCTCTCTCCCGCGCGAATCCATCTGCAATTCATACGTCATTCGCTGCCCATACGTAAGCCGTTCGTCCATCCCGGCGCGCTGTAGTTCTGAAACGTGAATAAATACGTCCCGGCCGCCGTTGTCCGGGCGGATAAAACCGAAACCGCGGCCGTGATTCCATTTCGTAACCGTGCCGGTCAGCCTGATCGTTCGGGCCGGACGTTCCCGCTTAACTTCCGTCTTCCTTACGTAACCTTCGAATGGCACGATATCCAGCATGTCGCCTGTGGCATCTCCGCCCGACCACGTTTTTGCTTGCGCATATCCACTCATAGTAAATCCTCCCGTTTTAATGGCTTGACTTTCGGATCGTTCAGTAGCGTCGATAGCAGTACTCCTGCATGGGCCGCCGAGCAGCTCTCGCCAACGCGATAAAATAGCGTCCGCTCATCGGAAGTGATAACCCGGGCAATTTTCCCTTTCGTTCCGGGATAGAACCGGCCGCCGTCGCAAAGGAGAAACGCGGTCATTTCCGCTAGGCGCTTAGGCATTGGTGGGCTCCTCATCATTTCCGTGGATTAGCCGATCAAATTCCCCTAGCGCTTCCGTGTCGGTCGAGTAAACGAAAACCGCCGTTGCGTCAAAACGATCACTCCAAGCCCATGCCTCGTGATATCCCGCGAGAATTGCGTCGACTGACGTAGTCTTCTCGTCTACAGGCCAGCGGGCAACGCGAAAAGCGTAGTCAGCATCAGGCGGGGATATCATCACGACATGCGTGCCATCGTCAATCCGGTGATTTACGATCATTGCTAGTACTTCCGTTTCTTGTGTTTTCATAGGCGGCCACCCCCGCTAATTTCCTCGTAAAGAGTATGAATGCGCGCTAGTTTTTCTACGGTCAGCGCAAGTTCTTCGACTACCTTGCGCTCAATGCCATGCGTGAGGTTACGATAGCCCTTTTCGACTTTAGATACGGTCGAAACAGAGCAGTCGAGCAAATCCGCAAACTCCCGTTGTGACAGCCCATGTACAACGCGGATAATGCGGAACGATTCGGGACTCAGTTTCACCTCATTGAACCTCCTTCTTTGTGATTGTTTTTATACATACGGACAACAAAAAAGGCGCTCCGCTTACACGGAACACCCATTTCGTTAGAAAATCGCAAAGACACAGCGCGCCCGAGTCCTTACGTCTTCCTATATCTATACTATAAAATTATTCCACGAAATTGCGCGGAGACTCGCCGCCATTCGTTACCGAAACGATATCGCCCGGCCTCATCTATCGTATGCTCAACGTCCTGTATATTGAAGCAAACGATCTCGCCGTGTTTCTTCCGCGCTTCGTCCGCGCCCGGCCGGAGGTCTACTTGTGTTTTCTTCCGATGAATACGATAGTCCCTGCCATCCGTAGCAAGACCGAACGCGGCCCGAAGTGATACTTCCGTATAAAGCCGCAATTTCTCGACGTACGCCAAACGGTGACTCTCGTAGACTTTGACCGGTATGAATGTGCCCTTATCCCGTAACCGTTGGTTTGCAGCTTTCTGTTCTTTCCGGCAATCCGCGCTACAAAACTTAGATGTTCGTTTGCCGATTTCGCGATAGGTCATATGGCAGTTCCACGCCTCACATACGCGAAATCCTTCCGGCGGAATTGGTTTCACGCCGACATATGACCGTTCGATTGTTTCCCACTCGCTGCGAGTCCGCTGCACGGCCTCCGTTTTGTTCCGCTGGCGGTCGATATTCTCGCAAACATACGCGATCTTGTCCGACATGAATCCAACCGCCTGCCAAAACTCGCTCGAATAAACGCGATTTGCTTTATCGCCAGGCATTTTGCGTGTGTCTGGCGTCACTAAATCACGCACATCGACGGTATCCGTGTGACGATCGATCATTTCGCGATAAGAGTCCATCACACGTTGGACGTCGGTATAGGTAGCAGTTAAATTACGATTAAATTTCGTTACTCTTCGTTTAAATTCGCCATGTGTTAGTGGCTGGCCGACATCAAGAACCGCAGTCAAACGATCGCCTCCTTAAATTTCGTACTTACTCCACGCGATCAATAGAGAACGCATTCGGCTTGACGGTAAGTAAAGTTTAACGGGCTCTCCTCTTCGGATTCGTGAGCGCCAAATCCATTGTAAGAGATCGCTAACGGCTAGTAGGTCTTGATCAATCACGATTCCGTATTTGCCGAAAAACATCTTCTCCTCCGGATTAGCGAAACGGTTAAACGCATATGCCAGCGCCCACGTATCCGAATATTGATTCGTTCCGCGACAGTTGATCGGTGTGAAGGCGTTTACGTAATCCTTTACCTTAAACGCGCCTTTTTTCGTTGTCCACAACGCATCCGCGGTACGTGCTCGCTGTACGTTTAGCAAGAAATTACGTGTAGCACGCTGTAGCGTTTTCCGATCGTCTAGCGTTGTCGAGCGCGCGAACCACGAAGAAGACAAGGCAGTCTCCTTCCGGCCAACTTCATTAAGCGGGCCGTCGTAGATATCGATAAGCGAATAAAGACCGGGTCGCCTTTCGTTTTCTACGTCATGGTCAATAATTTCATAAGTACCTTCCCGCATTTTTCTGATCGCTTTAACTTCGTATTCAATCCCGTGTAAGTCGAAATAACACCGCTGTTGCTGCGCTTTAAAAAGGTAAGTCAAACAGTATACTTTTGAAAACGCGTTAAATGCTTCGGACGGGAACGCTTTAATGAACATCTTGCCGCTAAGATGGTATAGCGTACCGGCTTTAGCATACGCTTTAATGTCCACGAAGCGTCCGTCGTAATCATCCTTTAGCCAAACAACGCGCCCGTCGGAATCAAACGCGATATTCTTCGCCTCTATAAGCGTCTCGATATCCTTCGCTTTAACGTCCGATAATTCGATTACCGACATAGCCTCGTCTAATATCAACGTATAGTTATTCTCGCGTACATACGCTAAGAACTCCGCGTCAGCAGCACGGAATAACGAGTGAGTCGTACAGATATTAGCGCGATCTTGTAGCCACTCCTTAACAACGTGCATCTTACGGCCGTTATACTTATCTAAATTCGTACTACGGAATGCGCGCCCAGGACACGCTTCCTTTATCCGGTCAACTTCGGTATTAATCGGTGTTACGTAGATAAAGCGCTCGGATGCGTTAGCTTCATCGCTCATAAATTGAATCGCCCAGCTACTCTTACCGCTGCCCATTACGCTATCGATTACCGTTATGTTCGGCATAGTTACCTCCGTTATCGCGAGAGTATGTAATAATGGACACGTTCAAGGCGCTTTTTGCCTTGGACGTATGAATTGGACGAGTGAGTTTCTCGGACAAGAAGTGTAATAGCGGTACTACGCTCAACGGTCAGTTTCCAAACTGGTCGCGAGCCTAAGCACAGTTTCTTGCCGCGGGAAATCACCGCGTCAATTCAACCGATCACGAAGAAGACCGCTTCGCAATCGGAACAACTTAGGGAATTAACCTCCCTAAATCGCGCAAAAAATCCAGTAATGACGCGGGTTTTCGGCGTTTTTCCGTAAGAAGAAGTATAGACGTAAATATAACGTTGGGAGTATGGATTTCAATTCCGATAAAATTAATCGGATATATCTTTCATCCGCTTCAAACTCGTGTTATATGCGCTATTGGCGATAATGTACGCGTCGCGTTGAACGATAGGACTAAAACTGCCCGTACATCGCTTACGTATTAAATCGAGTTTCGAACGTAGCCAGCGGATTTCCCGCTTAAGCTGGCGATTTTCTTCGGTCAACTCCGTCGTCGATTTCATCGTATACCCTCCTCGTAATTGTTCGCATAAGAAAAACCAGAGCGCGGCAGCGAGTGGATTGCGACGGCCACCGCGTTAGGTTTCGTAAGATTTGTGATTAGCTTACGCGTGGCTCGTACGATTCTAGTACCTTCGCAATAAGCGCTCGTCCAGGCACATTATTGTCAATATAAATCGCGATCCTGCCAGCGTATAGCGGTCTAACTCGTATCGTGGCACCGCATTCGGACGCCAGCAATTCCGTTATTAGTCTCCTACCGTGCTCGTCGTTTTTAACGTAAACCGCGTTTTTACCGTTTTGCAAATGTTTGATGTTTACCATATTCCAATCGCTCCCTTATCGTTTTGTTGGTGCGCTTATTCGCGCTCACATACCGTTTATGTACGGCCGGAGGCATTTTGCACACTTTCGCGAAAAAAATCTAGTGATTTCGCCGACTATAGCCGTCCCCGTAACATACGACTCTACTTTCGTTTTTGTACACTTTTGCTTAGCCGCTCGGACTCGGTAGGATCGCGCACGTACTCAATTTTCGGCGGCGCGGCACGTATCGACTCGATTGTATCCGCCAGAGCTGCCGCTTTTTCTTCCGCCTGGTCGCGTTCCTCTTCCGCAGCTTTTAGCGCAGCCTTGACTTCGCGAAGCTCGCGCACCGTCATTTCGTCGACCGTTTTTGTCGCGCCAGTTGACGGAACCTTGTGCGGGCGCTCGCGCTCTTTTTCGGGGAAGAGCGCAATCTCATACAATCGAGTAATCCCGATTTGACAATTTGGATTGTCATTTCCGCCTAACTCTTCGTATACGACAATGAACTTGTCTGCTTGCTGGCGTGTCATCCCGATATCTGAGGTACACCACCGCTCCCACTGACCGTGCACCAGGTCGTTTTCCTTAACGTGCTTCAACCGCCGTCCGATCTCGAATATCGCGTGCCCAGCGATTTGCTTGTAGGAGTTTATTTCTGCGGCAATTACGTGGATATCGGTTTGTAACGTTTGCGCTGGCGTTGACATTTTGCCGCCTCCTTAACGAGTGCTTTCTGCTTATACTGTATTGTACAAAGTTATTTTTCTGACCGCACAACTTCCGCGCAAAGTGATTAGCCAACTCGTTCCCTATCATTTATATTCCCACATCCAAACTGAACTTTTTGGTACGTATCTGAGCAATAAAAATTTGTGTTACATACTTACTAACACGTTGACAAATGTGAATGTCGTACACTGTTATATACTACGGTCTGTACCTGTCCGCACACTTCCCGCGAAGAAAATTTCACGGTATCGGATATAATACACGTCCACCGATCGACGTTTTAGGACATTCTAAAAAATATTTTTGAAATTCTGAAACCTATCGAATACACGTTCGTATCATAGTGTATAGAAAGAAACGCGCAGACGATTCCACTCACCCGCGCGCTATGTTGAACTCTCTGCGTTGCCTAACGGAGTATCAAACGGTCGGTTGCCGCCGACCCACTCCCGCAAAGAAAAACGATGTAAAAAGTGCCACCGGAAATGTTAGCGCAAGACCGGCGGAGAAAAACCCGGCGTGGCGATCCCGCTATCGCGTTGGCAGCACGGTAGCTAGGCACCGGGGAAGAATCGGAGCCATTTGGCGCTGGCTCCCTCCGAATCGCAGGTTAACGAAGCGTTGGCGCACAAAGTTAACCCAAAAAGCGGGAGCTATTCGTATTAACGGTACCTAGCTCCGAAGTGTGCGTTAGCGCGCATTCCCCGACCGTGTCATTCACGGCTCGCAAATCCGTACTTCTTAATTTTATCAGAACATACGTTCCATTTCCGGTCAGAAAGCGGCCACCTTCATACAGCAAGAGCCGCGATTAATGCATGCAGTTCCGTTGGCGCGGACTGAATGCGGACATACATTTTTAAATCGATCGGAATTTCGAAGCTGCCGGAGGACGTGCGCGAATACGTACCGTCATTCCGCAACTTGACGCGGGATATTGTAACGATTTCGTCTTCCGGCTCAAGGATCATCGCTACGTCCTCTGTCAGTAGATACGCGTTCCAAAATCGAAAACTAACATTTCATTAGCAACGTCATCCCGATGTTTCATTCGTACCGTTATCTCGCGAATAGCCATCACCCCCTTTCCGGTCAGACGAAACCTCCGTCAGTCGTCGCGTGGCTTCCCGTAAATATTGATCGGCGGCCTTTTCCGCCTCGGATTCCGATTTCATATCGAATACGTACAACATTTTGCCGCGAACCTTGGCGATAGTCTCGCGGTCAAAACCGAGGTCACGCAGCGCAAGAGTCGCATACGCAATAGCCTGGTAATTATCGATGGTAGCCGCCTCCTTACGTTAAAAGCTCGCGGACAAGCGCGGCCAGCGCGATGCCGAGTAATTTCGCGATCGTGCGCCCACTTATGCGGCGACGGCGAACGGGTGGCGGCGGATAAAATGAGGTTCCGTACGTCATATCGCTTCCCTCCTTTCCGCAACGGGAACGATGAAGCCGAGAGCGGCCGCGATGAATGGCGTAACCTCTATCGCACCCAGGACGGCATCGCGGCCGACCCCGGTGACCGCGCAAAAGAAGCCGCGCTGTACAGCGATGGTCTGGCGGGCGGTACCGTTGAACATTGTCGTGTGGATAGTGCCGGATAAGTGCGTAATAAAGCGGATGTGGACGTTTGGCATAGTGAGTGAAACCTCCCAAAAATAATTTTTCACACTTTAGTGTACATTATGCACATTTAAGTGTTAATTTCGCTACTCACAGATTACACCCTATAGTGTGCATTGTCAACACTGTAATTGAAATTTTTAACACTTAGAAATATAATTACATTAGGAGGCGATTACATCTATGATAAAGGTACATTTATCCCGGCTCATGGGCGAACGTCGCTTGAAGATTGCGGATATTGAACGAATGACTAAAGAGCAGGGAAACGGTCTACACCGCAATGGAATAACGAAGCTCTATAATGAAAAGACTGACGGTATTAAATTCGAAACTCTCGAAGCTTTATGTAAAGCGTTAGACTGTACCGTTTCAGATATTCTCGAATACGTACCGGACAACAACGAAAAGACCCCGTAAACAGCAAGCCTGCTGCCTGAGCGTCTTTTCATTGAGGAGGAACATTTAATGTCAACCGAGGATCAACAGTATTTGGCGCAGTTTACGAGCGAAGCCCTTGACGCTGTGGTTGAAAGTTTAGGACATAGGCCTATCTCTAATGAAGTATTCGAATTTCGTCAGTCCTTAATTCACGAGACGGATAGGGGATGCGCTCTAATGGCTGCCGCATTCTTGGACGAGTTCCTATATGAATTATTACGATGCTATATGGTAGACGACGAAAATGCCGCTGATAATTTACTAAGTGGCTCTGGGGGACTATCCTCATTTTCAAGTCGAATTGAAGTAGCTTACTTACTAGGTCTAATAAGTAAGAGTGTAAGAAGAGACTTAAATCTTATTCGTAAAATACGTAATGACTTTGCCCATGTATCACAATCAATAGACTTTGAACACGGTCCAGTAGCATCCCGGATTCAAGAGCTGCATCACGGCGACTATAAAAATCCGCGAAATTCGAGGGCTAAATTTATTAGAGCTGCTTTTGGAATTGCCGGGAAAATACACGGTAAGAAAGTAACACTGAAAAGAGTAGAGGAATTGGAACACAAAGAAATTAATGATATATCCTTCCTTCAATTGATGGGTATCGAAATGGAAGAAAAAGACGGCGACCGATCGGAATAATCCGAAAAGCTACCGTCTTTTGTATTTTACTTCCCTGTAAAACTACGCTTAATCTCCGCTAAGTCCTCACGATGCTTGTCTGTCATTCTAAAATTGTTCCCGCGGCAGATCGGACACTCTTTCCGCTGCAAAAACACGTAGTAAAGCAAGTATAGTCCGGACAGTATTGCGCCGATCACTGTCATGAAGATCAGTAGAACGATAAGCACAGCGATCACAATTAATGACGGCCTCTTGACGGGCCTTACCGGTCGGTCGCAGTGTTTGCAATGGCGTATATTACCATCAAACCACAATCCGGGCACTCGTTGAGGCTTCTCATTAAAGCGGTCTTCGAACTTTTTATCAGTCACGATAACAACCTCCGTAATTGCACTTATTCCACTTAACGTATTCGCGATCCCTTTTGGGTAATCCTTCCATGTCACATATTTCGCCTAACCGCCAAAAGACACAGCCCCTCTCAGAAGCTGCGCCATCTGATCGATATACCCCCATCGTATATAACGCGCATAATTATACGCATAAATAAGTTGACACGCGTTATAATGCGTGTTATAATAAAGGTAGGAAAGGAGGGAGCGCGATGGGGAAACAGAAAACGGTTCGAGAAGTGTTGCAGGCGCTTAAAAAGGCCGGATTCATTAAATCGCCGACGCACGGTAAGGGAACGAGCCACAACCGCTACATACACAAAGATGACCCGACACGGTTTGCGGACATAAGTTGCCACAGCGGCGGCGAAACGATACCGAAAGGAACACTAAGAAGCATAGAGCGCTCATCCGGGGTTCAATTCTGACCCCGGTTTTCCCACAATCGCGCTCCCTTTATTTGAAATCAGGAGGAATGGACATGAGTTTACAAACGCATTTCATGTACCCCGTTGTTGCGGAAAGAGCGGAAGACGGCGGAATCGGTATGTATTTCCCTGACTTCCCAGGCACCGCCATATTAGCCGCAGATATTTCCGCAGGCGTTCGTCAGGCGAAAGACGTCTTAGTTAGCCGGTTGCTCGACTTGGAGGCCGAAGGAACCCCTGCGCCCCCTCCGTCCGCTCCCGATCATATAGAACTGCTGGACGCTACTGACAGGATCGTGTTCGTGGAGGTCTATATGCCGCCCTACCGCGACGAGGCTGCCAATAAGTCGGTGACGAAAAACTGCACGCTGCCAAAGTGGTTGCGCGATGCTGGCGATAATGCGGGGCTTAATTACTCGCTGATTTTGCAGAACGGGCTGAAAGAGGCGCTCGGGCTGTCTAAGAACGAATAAACCCCGCGTAACAGAAGAGCGCCGCGAGATATCTAGGCGCGTTCTTTGTTCGGCTAGCGTTGTATCGATGGTTGCACTCGTTGGTACAAAAGAGTCCTGGTTCCCATTTGAGCCAGGCTTTTTGTTATACTTCGGCGGCCTGTAAAACGTAGAAAACCTACCGCGCGGCTAAACGGTAAGTATTTTGCGTTATTTGAGCGAATCTAGCCGCTAAATTAGCTCGTTTTTTACGCGAAGGAACGAATATACTAATGCCGATAACTAACGCTTAATTTCCGCGTCAGATTCGCTGATTTTTTGTGACGTCAAGAAGCCGGAATTAATTTCCTGCAAGTAGTGTCAGCCCGTCGTTAGCGAAAACTGAAACGTCCCCTATCTCTATGTCATCGAAGAACGTTACTGCGGTCAATATATTTTTAGCTGCGGCCTTCGTACTCTCTTTTGGATACAAATCCGTTTTTACTACGATAGTGTACTTATTCTCCGATTTATGGATTTCGTAGTCCCTTATATAATCATACCATGACGTTTTTCCTTTCGGATCAATACCGCCACCGAAGTTTTCCGACATATACGTTAGCAATTTTGTTTTGGCAGCCGCTTCCTCAACGACTTTTGACTCGGCATCTATGTTAGTGGTTGACGCTGCCGTCTGTACAGGCGTAGGACTCGCGCTTACTACTGTTACCGCAGTTCTAACCGCTTCCCCTCCGCTACTGCAACCGCTTATAGCCGCAGCTAACATTACGAATAGACCTCGTTTCAACTCTACGCCACTCTTATTTCCATAATATTCCTCTATTGTATACTGTTTCTTACGCGCTGGCTAGTTATAAACGCAAAAAAGAGCGCCGCCCAACCGCTATCAAACGGTCAAACGACGCCCTTTTTCGTAATCACTCCGCAGCCAGCCCGGCCGCCTTCCGTAATTCATTCGCGAGCCAATGCAGATAATCGCGTTTCTCGAACAAACGTTTGTAAATACGTGCAAAATGCGTTAAGATTGAGGCGTACATATATCCGATAAATCAAAACGGGAAACGGAGGTAAAATCGTAAATGTTTATCGCAATTGCTGCGTAAAAGTTTATCGGAACCTTACCGCTAAGTGGACGATAAATTTACGCGAACAAGCGTTTTGGAAACCGTCCAAACTCCGCGTCATTCCCGCTTTCACGACACCTTATGCTCAATTCTCAGCTTATCCGCCACCATCGCGATGAATTCGCTATTCGTCGGTTTCGATTTCGATATATTAATCGTGTAGCCAAAAATAAAGCTGATGCTGTCGATGTTGCCGCGGGTCCAGGCGACTTCAATCGCGTGGCGGATGGCGCGTTCGACGCGGCTTGGGGTTGTTTTGTATTTTTCGGCAATGGCCGGGTACAGCGTTTTGGTAATGGCTCCAAGAATCTCGATGTTGTTGTAAACCATCGTAATCGCTTCGCGCAGGTACTGGTATCCTTTAATATGTGCAGGTACGCCGATTTCATGTATGATGCTCGTAATGTTGGCGTCCAAATTTTTACCTTTTGGCATATGAACAACGTTCGCTTTGGGTGAAGGCGAAGTCATGGCCGCAGATTGATTGCCTCCAACCAGCTGACGGATTCGATTCGTAAGCACTTCCATATCAAAAGGTTTAAGTATGTAGTAAGAAGCTCCCAGTTGAACGGCTTTTTGGGTGATGTTTTCTTGCCCGAAAGCGGTCAGCATGATGATTTTGGGCTGCGGATTCAAATTCATTTCGCGAAGCTTTTCAAGGACGCCGAGGCCGTCCAGATGAGGCATGATGATGTCCAGAATCAGTACATCCGGCACTTCGCGCTGCTGTTCAATGAAGCGAAGCACCTCATTTCCGTTGTAAGCGACGCCTGCAATTTCCATGTCCTCTTGTTCACCGATAAACTCTGATAATAAGTGAGTGAACTCACGATTATCATCTGCCAGCAACACCTGAATTTTTTGCAACTTGAAATCCTCCTTTTAGCTACTAATACAAGTTGATTTGGTAAATTTTCTCTCTTAGGTTAAGGTATTCGACACCCTGGTTTAAATTCCTCCTGTCGAAAATTATTTTTCTTTCCTTTTTTTTCGATTTCTTATATAATTAAATATTTATCTTCTATTTCCAACATTTTTCGACATGATTATTTGGAAATTGAACCATATTAGAAAGAGAGGCCATATAAGAGAAAAATCAAAGGCCTCTAGCTAGCCTTTGATTCTGTCGATGAAGGTCTCAAAATGATACCGGAATCCTGCAGCATCCATTCGATGAAACAGCCATAGCCGCTCGTCGGATCGTTGACAAATACATGCGTAACCGCTCCGATCATTTTGCCGTTCTGGATAATGGGGCTGCCGCTCATGCCTTGCACGATGCCGCCTGTTTTCTCCAAGAGCCGCGGGTCGGTAATTTTGATCACGATGCCTTTTGTGGCCGGGAAGTCCTGTTTGGAAACGTGGACGACTTGAATATCGAATTTCTCGACTTTTTGACCTTCCACAACCGTGTAGATTTGGGCTGGACCTTCTTTCACTTCTTCCGCAAAAGCAACGGGGATCGCATCTTTCTCCAGGCTGTGATCCGGTGCCGTGTACATTTTGCCGAAAATACCGAAGGCGGTATTTTTCTCGATATTGCCGATCACTTTGCTGTCTTTGTACAAGGTGGCGCGTTTCTCACCGGGTTCTCCGTTGTGGCTTTTGGCGATGGATGTTACGTTCGAATAGACGATGTCCCCTGCGCCAACGACGATCGGAGTCTGCGTATCCATATCCGTAATCACATGCCCCAGCGCCCCGTATACGCCCTGATCAGGCGCATAGAAGGTCAAGGTGCCGACACCGGCCGCGGAATCGCGAATATACAGCCCTAGCCGGTACGATTTATCGACGATGTCGTAAGCAGGCTGCAGCTTGACTAGAATCTCTTCGTTATTGCGGCGAATCGTCAGATCGAGCGGTGCTTTACTTTCTCCAGCTTTCGTAACGAGATCTGCTACTTTGCTGACATCTTTGGATTCTTTGCCGTTAATTTTGGTAATGAGATCGCCGACCTGAATTTTGGCTTCTTCTCCGGGGGAAATCTTTTTGTCCTGGGCAACGGAAACGAGATGGTGGCCGACGACCAAAATACCCGCCGACTTGATTTTTACGCCTATCGTCTGGCCGCCGGGGATCACTTTCAAATCGGGAACGACGTTCACTCTAACCGTTTTGATCGGAATGGCGCCGAACAGCTTGACTTTCATTTCCGTTTGGCCGGAACGGTCGGACTGCAAAGAAATAGGCTCTTTCAAATTAACCTGAAATGAGTGCTTGGCATTGCCGTTGACTTTTACGATATCCGGATTGTTGACCGTGACCTGGGCACTCACCGGCATCGTCAATTGGAGCTGTTTTTTCTGGCCGCTGAACAAGCGCAGCTCTTCGGGAAATGAGGCAAAGCTTTGGAAAGGCGCGGACAAACTAACCATACAAACGAAGAAGACGAGCAAGAGTCCTATCAATCTTTTTCTTTTGCTGGATTGCAACTATTTCACGCTCCTTTACACTTCCTGAGCCCTGACGAACAGCTTCGTCAAATGCGTACCTATAACTTAACCCCACTCCCCCGGTTTTATAACTGAAAATGATAGCTGTGCAAACTTTTATATCCTTGATTTCTTTTCATTCGCCAAAGTAAGCATTTCTTCCGCATGGTGCAAGGTTTTATCCGTAACTTCAACGCCGCCGAGCATTCGCGCCAGTTCCTGCGTCCGCCCCGCTTCCGGCAAATCGTTGACGCGCGTAAACGTACGCTCGCGGTCCACTTCCTTATGGATGGCAAAATGAACATCGGCCATGCAAGCCACCTGCGGCAGATGCGTGATCGAAAATACTTGGCAGCTGCGCGAAAGCACCGACATTTTCTCGGCGATCGCCTGCGCGGCCCGGCCGCTTACCCCCGTGTCGACCTCGTCAAAAACGAGCACGGGAATTTGATCGATGCGGGCGAATATCGCCTTCATCGCCAGCATAATCCGCGACAGCTCGCCCCCCGAGGCGATTTTGCTCAGCCCGCGCAGCGGTTCGCCGGGATTCGGCGCCATCAAGAACTCGATCTGATCGATGCCTTCCCGGCTGAAACGGACTTTGCCGCCGTCCACATCGATTCCGCGTTCATCCGGTACACGCTGGACTTGCACCCGGAATTGGGTTCGTTCCATTTGCAAGTCGCGCAGCTCCGCCTCAATTTGCACGGCCAATTGTTCCGCAAGCCGCTTGCGGATGTCCGAGAGATCGACCGCCGCCGCGGCGAGCTGCCGCTCCAGAACGGCCAAGCGGTCCTCCAGCCTGCGGATATGCTCGTCTTTATTTTCGATGGTGTCCACTTCTTTGATGATTTTATCCAAATAAGCGAGCATTTCCGGTATATGTTCCCCATATTTGCGGCGCAAAGAGGAAATCAGGTCAAGCCGCTCCTCAATAAAATCGAGCCGCTCGGGATTAAATTCGATTTCATCGCGGTAATCCCGCATTTGATAAGCCGCGTCCTCCAACTGGTAGTAAGCGGATTGCGCCTGCTCCAGAAGCGGGTTCAGCTTGGCCGAATCCAACTGGACGATGTCCTGCAGCCGGTTGATCGATTTGCGCACCGCATCCAGTCCGCGATTGGAGGCGTAAAGCAAATCGTAAGACTCCGAGGCGCTTTGGTACAGCTTTTCGGCATTGGCCAACTTGCGCTTTTCCTCAGCCAGCGTTTCGTCTTCGCCCGGCTTCAGCTTCGCCGCGGACAGCTCCTCGATTTGGAACCGGTACAAATCGAGCATTTGCAGCGCCTGCTTGCTCGTCTCCTGCAGCTCGCGCAGTTCCTTTTGCAGACCGGTGTACTGGTCGTACGCCTCCTGATACGTTTGCTTCGCCCGGCGGATTTCCGCTTCGCCGAACAGATCGAGCGAATGAATGTGCTCGTCCACTTTTAACAAAGACTGGTGCTCATGCTGCCCGTGAATGTTGACCAGGCTTTCGCCCGCTTCCTTTAGCATCGTCAAATTGACCAGTTGCCCGTTGATCCGGCTGGAACTTTTCCCCGCTGTCGTCACTTCCCGGCGTATGATCAAATGCTCGCTAGCATCGGCTTCTATTCCGAGATTCGTAAGCGTTTGCCAAACCGGATGATCGGCAGGCAGCTCGAACATCGCTTCGATCTCCGCCTTATCTTCGCCGTAACGAACCAGCTCCGACGAGCCGCGGCCGCCTGCGATCAGTGTCAAGGCATCGATAATGATCGATTTCCCTGCGCCTGTCTCCCCCGTCAATACATGAAAGCCTTCTTTAAACCGAATATGTACATGTTCAATGACCGCCAGGTTGCGAATCGATAGTTCCGTCAGCATGTTTTCCTCCAGGCATTAGGATAGTAAGGACATGATTTGATTGACAAAAGATTGGCTTTGATCTTTGCCGCGGCAAATAACGAGAATCGTATCGTCCCCGCCGATCGTTCCCATCACTTCCGCCCACTCCAGGTTGTCGAGCAGCGCGCAAATCGTATTCGCCGTTCCCGGCAAGCATTTCATGACGACGAGATTGTCCGTATAATCGATGCTCACAAAATGATCGCTGAGCGCCCTGCGCAGCCGCTGCATCGGGTTGTAGCGCTGATCCGCCGGCATCGAATATTTGTAGCGGCCGTCATCCAAAGGAACTTTGATCAGATGAAGCTCTTTAATGTCCCGGGAAACGGTTGCCTGCGTTACATGAAAACCGGCGGCGCGCAGCGATTCCACAAGCTCATCCTGAGTTTCAATCTCATGATTCGTAATGATTTCCCTTATTTTCACATGCCTTTGACCCTTCATTGCTTACACCTCTATATGAAACGTAATTTTTTTAATTTTTTGCTGCTCCATATCTACATACAACACGCCGGACGCTTCCGGATAAATAAGGCTGTAGGGCAGCAGCATATCGCGAACGGCGCTTCCCGTCATTTCGAGAGGCTTGCGGTCTTTGGCCAGCTTTACCAGGTACAACTCTTCGTTCTTTTGCACAAAATAGTCGATAAAATACCGGCTTTCCAGCTGTTCGCTGTCATTCACAACCATGGTGACGGGAACCTTGGTTTTCCCTGCGAGCACATCAAACCCGGCTCCTTCCAGCAGTTCCACAGTATCGTCATAAGGAACATCCGCTTCGGCAGGCACGCGAAAACGCTTCTTTACAGGCGTATTCAGCCACCGCTGGAAACGCAGCATCATAAAGCCCGTAAAGACGATCAGGATTAGCAAAATGACTGTAATATCGCCCTTTTCCATGTCCATCACCTCGCCTTACTATTCGCGGGGTTCCCGGAAAATCCTTTTTTTCCAGCAAAAAACCCATCTCTGCGCCCTCATGTCACACGGACGGGCTCAGGATGAGTTTATTTGCCATGCAGTTTCTGCGCTTCACGAACCGTAGTCTGAATGGCAGACTCCATGCCCCCCGCTGCAATCGAAGAATGCTCCCCGCCGCAGGTCCAGTACGCCAAAAACTCAATATTGCCTTCCCCGCCCGTAATGGGAGAAAAAGTCAGCCCCTGCAAGCGAAAGCCCAGCTCATCGGCAAAGGCAAGCACGGACCTCAGCACTTCTTCGTGTACTTCGGGGTCGCGAACGACGCCGGATTTGCCGACTTTGTCCCGGCCGGCCTCGAATTGCGGCTTGATCAGCGCGATGACGGCGCCTTGCTCCCGGAAAATCTCTTTCAGCGGCGGCAAAATGATGCGCAGCGATATAAAAGAGACGTCAATCGTCGCAAAAGTCGGCTGCGGTCCCGTCAAATCGTCCCTTTTGGTGAAGCGGAAATTCGTCCGCTCCATGACGTTCACGCGCTCGTCGTTGCGCAGCGACCAGTCCAGCTGGTTGTAACCCACGTCGACAGCGTATACGTAAGAAGCCCCGTTTTGCAGGGCACAGTCCGTGAACCCGCCGGTCGATGCCCCGATATCGAGCATCACCGCCCCTTGCAAATCGATGTCAAACAGTTTCAGCGCTTTCTCCAGCTTCAGCCCGCCCCTGCTTACATAAGGATGCACGGCGCCTTTGACCTTGAGCGCGGCTTTGCGGCTGATTTTGGTGCCTGCTTTGTCCACAGGCTCTTCATCCGCAAAAACAAGGCCTGCCATAATAGCGGCCTTCGCTTTTTCCCGGCTTTCAAAATATCCATGCTCCAAAAGCAAAATATCAATTCGTTCTTTATCCGACGACATGTAAAGTTTGAACTCCTTGTCTCGCAGCTTCGTTAGCGAAGCGGCTGCGTGCACCGCCCCGCCGGTTTTACGCCCGCTGGCGTTTGCGCGGAACTAAAGCTTTCACTTCCGCGACAAGATTTTGCAGCGTCAGGCCGACTTCCTCGCGCTGCTCCTTCACCGAACCGTGCTCGACAAAATAGTCGGGCACGCCGAGCAGCTTGACGGGCAGCCCCACAATACCGCGAGCCGCATAAAATTCCAGCACCGCGCTGCCGAATCCGCCTTGAATCGATCCTTCTTCCATCGTAACGACCGGAAGAGCTTCATGCGCCAATTGCAGCAAATACGCTTCGTCCAGCGGCTTAATAAACCGCGCATTGACAACGCGCAGATGGAAGCCCTCTTTCGCCAGCAGTTCGGCCGCTTCCTCGGCGATTTCCACCATCGGACCGACGGCCAGCACGGCCGCATGGTCGCCGTCCCGCACCGTATCCCAGGTGCCGATCGGAATCGCTTTCGGGACCTCGTCAAGCTTCGCGCCCCGCCCGTTAATGCGGGGATAACGGTAAGCGATCGGACCCTCACCGTATTCAAGCGCCGTCTGCATCATATCCCGCAGTTCCCGCTCATCCTTCGGCATCATCAGCACCATATTCGGCAGCGAGCGGAGAAAGGCGATATCGTACACGCCTTGATGCGTCTCGCCGTCCGGCCCGACAAAGCCCGCGCGGTCGATGGCGAACGTCACGTTCAGCTTCGGCCGGCAAATATCGTGAACGACTTGATCGTAAGCTCTTTGGAGGAATGTCGAGTACACGGCATATACCGGTTTCAAGCCTTCGCTGGCCAGTCCCGCGCACAGCGTTGCGGCGTGCTGCTCGGCGATGCCTACGTCGATCATCCGATCCGGGAACTGTTTGGCAAACTTCAGCAGCCCAGATCCTCCCGGCATCGCCGGCGTGACGGCAATGATCCGCGAGTCCTTCTCCGCCAGCTCGATCAGCGTATTGCCGAAAACTTCCGTATACATCGGATGGCCTGCGGATTTCAGCATTTGGCCCGATTCGATCTTGTACGGCCCTGCGCCGTGCCAGGTCAGCGAATCTTTTTCCGCCGGCGTGTAGCCTTTGCCTTTGGTCGTTACGACGTGCACGAGCACGGGTCCGGCCACTTTTTCCGCCTGTTTGAGCGTATCCATAAGCACCGGCAAATTATGTCCGTCGACAGGGCCGATATAGGTGAAGCCCAATTCTTCGAACCAAACGCCGTTCAGTACAAAATATTTGAGACTGTCCTTCAGCTTCTCCGCCGTCTTGGCCAGCGTTCCGCCGATGGCAGGAATTTTCTTAAGTAAATGCTCGACTTCCTCTTTCGCTTTCAAATAGTGGCGGTCCGAGCGGATCTTGCTTAAATAGTTATGAATCGCCCCGACGTTGGGCGCAATCGACATTTCGTTGTCGTTGAGCACGACAATCAAATTTTTCTTTTCATGGCCGATATGGTTCATGGCCTCCAGCGCCATGCCGCCTGTAATCGCGCCGTCGCCGATAACGGCGACAACTTTGTAATGCTCGCCTTGCAAATCCCGCGCCATCGCCATGCCCATCGCCGCTGACAGCGATGTGCTGCTGTGGCCGGCCTCCCAGACGTCATGCTCGCTTTCGGAGCGTTTGACAAAACCGCACAAGCCCTTGTATTTGCGGAGCGTATCGAACTTGTCCATGCGGCCTGTCAATATTTTATGAACGTAAGCCTGGTGGCCCACGTCAAATATCAATTTATCGTACGGGCTGTGGAACAGGGTATGCAGCGCTATGGTGAGCTCAACCACACCTAAGTTGGGGGCCAGATGTCCACCTGTAACGGACAGCTTCTCGATCAGAAATTGCCGGATCTCATCCGCCAACGTCTCAAGCTCCGTTATGGATAAACGCTTCAAATCCTCAGGCTGATTGATTTGTTCGAGCAGCACGCTTGTTTCCTCGCTTTCAATGTTCAAAATGCTAAGTTTGCACCATTATAACATAAAATGGAGCGCGACGTACTATATCGGCGTTCGCTAGTGATCCCTTTGCATCAAATAATCCGCCAGCTGCAGCAGACGGGCGGGATTCGGCAGCTGCGCTTTCAACAACGCTTCTTTGCCTTCGGCGGTCAGCTGTCTCACTTTTTGCTCCGAAGCTTCGATCCCGATGAAATACGGGTACGTCACCTTTTCCTGCTTCTCATCGCTTTTAACCGGTTTGCCCAGTTTTGCTTCATCCCCGATGAGATCCAGAATATCATCCTGAATTTGGAAAGCGAGGCCGATGCATAGCCCGAACCGGCTAAGCGCGGCGAGCTGCTCTTCCGACGCTTCGGCAATGTGGCCGCCGGCGCGCAGGGAAAAGACGATCAAATCGCTCGTTTTGTGCGTATGAATATATTCAAGCTCTTCCAGCTTCGTGATGCCCTGCTCGCCCAGCATGTCGGCGGCTTGTCCGCCAACCATGCCCCGGGCTCCGGCAAAGATGGAAAGCTCTTCGGTAATGGCAAGTATGCGCTCGGCCGACGCGCCGTGAACCTTGCGCGCCTGCGCAACGCTGTAGAACGCATGCGTCAGCAGCGCGTCGCCGGCCAGAACGGCCATCGCTTCGCCGTATACTTTATGGTTCGTCGGCTTGCCGCGGCGGTAATCGTCATTGTCCATCGCAGGCAAATCGTCGTGAATCAGGGAATACGTGTGAATCATCTCGATAGCGCAGGCGACCGGAAGCGCCGCTTCCTTCGAACCTCCAAGCGCCTCTGCCGCTGCCAGGACGAAAATCGGCCGCAGCCGCTTGCCCCCGGCCATCAAAGAGTAATTCATCGATTCCCGCAGCGGACCGGGGACTTGCCACTGGGCAGGCAGCGACTCAGCGAGCGCCGCCTCCACTTTTTCCGCTTCTTCGGTTATATAGTCGCGTATCGTGCTTATGTTATTCAACCGAATTCCCCTTATCCTCCAAGGCCGGTTGGAAAGGCTTGCGGGTGACGCCCGCTTCCCCTTCCACCAACATCTCGATTTTCTTCTCGACCTGCTCCAGCTTCAAGCCGCACAGGTGGGAAAGACGAACCCCTTCCTGATACAGCTCGATCGCTTTTTCCAAAGGAACGTCCCCGCTTTCCAGCTGGCCGACGATGCGTTCCAACTGCTCGATCGCCTGCTCGAAGCTGAGTTCCGTTTCGCTATTTGACATCCTCGATCTCCTCCATACCCCATACGTGACAATCCAGCTTGCCGTCCGACAGCCGGATTTTGATAACGTCCCCGATCTGCACCTGACGGGTGGAACGGATCAGCGTCCGCTCCTTCTCGTCGTACGCCAGATTGTAGCCGCGCTGCATGACTTTCAGCGGGCTGAGCGCGTCCAGATGGCGGACGCCGGACTGCCACTCCTGCTTTTTGACGCGCAGGAGGCTCTGCATCGCCGTGTCCAGCTGCCGGCCGGCTGTAACCAGCCGCCGCTTCGCATACACGGCCTGCTCGCGCGGATCGAAGCCGGACAGCTTGCGCTCCAGCTTCATGTGGCGCTCGGCAGCGCGGGCAAGCCGCTGCCGGATGCGGTAACCGAGCTGCTCCGCCAGCCGGTCGAGCCGCTGCGCAGGCTGCATCAGCAGCTGCCTGCGCGGGTTCGTCAGGAACGGGGAGCGCTTCGCGCGCTCCAGCCGTTCCTGCTTGCGGCGCAGCTGCTGGAGCAGCCCGTAATGCAGCCTCTGCGCATGCTGCGACAGCTGCTGCTTCAGCTCGAGGTGGTGCGGCACCGCGAGCTCGGCCGCCGCCGTAGGCGTCGGCGCTCTGAGATCGGCGACGAAGTCCGCGATCGTGAAGTCCGTCTCGTGGCCGACGGCCGAGATGACGGGAATCGCGGAGCCGACGATCGCCCGCGCGACCGCTTCCTCGTTGAACGCCCACAGCTCCTCGAGCGAGCCGCCGCCGCGGCCGACGATGAGCACCTCGGCTTCACCGAGCCGGTTCATCGCTTCGATCGCCTTGACGATCGAAGGCGCCGCCTGCGCCCCCTGTACAAGCACCGGGTACAGGAGAATCGGGATCGACGGGTAGCGCCGCTGCAGCGTGATGATAATATCGCGGATAGCGGCCCCCGTCGGAGACGTGATCACGCCGATCGCGCGCGGAAACCGGGGAATCAGTTTCTTGCGCTCCGCCGCGAACAGCCCTTCGGCTTCGAGCTTCTTTTTCAACTGCTCGAAGGCCAGATACAAGCTGCCGATGCCGTCAGGCTGCATCGCCGTCACATAGAATTGGTACGCTCCGTCCCGCTCGTACACCGAAATGTTGCCGCGGGCGATGACCCGCGTGCCTTCCTTCGGCATAAACGCAAGCTTCTGGTTATGCGAAGCGAACATGATGCTTTTCAGACGTCCGTCCGCATCTTTCAGCGTAAAATACATATGCCCGCTGGAATGATGCGTAAAGTTGGATATTTCGCCGCGCACCCACACGTCCTGCAGACGGGGGTCGCCCTCCAGCGCCATTTTGATATAACGGTTCAAATCCTTGACGGATAAGATTTTCGCCTCGTTTTTAGCCATAACTTCGCGCTACACGCTCACATTCGCTTGAGCGGCGCGCTGTGCGGCGTCAACGGTGTTGCGCAGCAGCATCGTGATCGTCATCGGGCCGACGCAGCCGGGAACCGGCGTAATCGCCGAAGCGATCTCTTTCACCGCTTCAAAATCGACGTCCCCGGTCAGCTTGCCGTCAGCAGGGCGATTCATCCCGACGTCGATGACGACGGCGCCCGGTTTGACGTGATACGCTTTGATCAGATGCGCCTTGCCGACGGCGACGACAAGAATGTCCGCCTGCTTCGTAATCTCTTCCATATTCGGCGTGCGGGAGTGAACGACCGATACCGTAGCATGCTCGCGCAGCAGCAGCATCGCCATCGGCTTGCCGACGATATTGCTGCGGCCGACGACGACGGCGTGTTTGCCGGCGATTTCCACGCCGGTGCGCTTCAATATTTCGATGACGCCGTGCGGCGTGCAGGGCTTCATGCCGTCTTTGCCGATCATCAGGTTGCCGACGTTGACGGGATGGAAGCAATCGACGTCTTTGGCCGGATCGATTTCATCGACGACCGCTTCTTCGTCAATATGCTTCGGAAGCGGAGACTGCACGAGAATCCCGTGTATCCGGCTGTCCGCATTGAACTTGTGAATCAGGTCGATCAACTGCTCCTGCGTCGTGCTTTCCGCCAAGCGGTGCACTTCGGAATAAATGCCCACATCGTCGCAGGACTTCGCTTTGTTTCTTACATATACTTGCGAAGCCGGGTCTTCCCCGACGATGACGACGACGAGGCCGGGCTGATGGCCTTTGGCGGTCAGTTCGGCGACTTCAGCTTTAATTTCCTCACGAATCGAGCTTACGAGTTCTTTTCCATTAATTACTTGTCCGGACATGCAGGACTCCTCCTCCAACGAAATCGATGATGTGTATGAAGACGCAGCGCCTTCCAATCAATGCGCAGGCTTGCTTTTGATGTTTGCCAGTTCCTTGATCATTTTGCCGAGTACTCCGTTGACAAACTTCCCGGATTCTTCCGTGCCGAAATGTTTCGCGAGCTCGATCGCCTCGTTCACGACGACTTTCGGCGGCACATCCTCGCGGTAAATCATTTCGTAAACCGCAAGCCGCAGCACTTCGCGGTCGATGCGGGACAGCCTGTCCATTTGCCAGCCTTTCAAATACTCTTCCAGCACTTCGTCGATCCGGACCTTGTTGACGGTTGTCCCCTCGACCAGCTCATAAATATAGGCCGGCGAAATTTTCTCGTCGGCGACATCGAGCTGCGCTTCGTTGTCATGTTCCGCTTCATGGATGGCGTTCTCGACGGCCTCCTTCGGAGACGCCTCATTCATCTGTATTTGGTATAAACTTTGTAGCGCAATTTCCCTTGCGACCCTGCGTTTCATTCATGTCCTCCTAAAAATTCGGGTATCGTATCCGAATCATTGCTTTTCCTCTAGTATACGTCATTCGTGAATGAATCCAAACAAAAAAATCCATGGAAAACCCAAGGATTTTAGCGAAACATTCTCCATTTTTGCGTGAGATAGCGCCAAATGTCTTCGAGCACCGGAAAGCCTTCCCTGCGGTCGAGCCTGTTGCCGACATACAATCCAAGCAGTACGATACATGCAAAAATGAGCATGTTCCAAAAACCGAAAAACAAATAAATAAAGCCAAAAAATACGCCCAAGCCAGTTCCGATCGTCTTGCCCCTATGCTGCTCCCACAGCTCATTCCACATGGGTGGGTTCACCTCTATTCGACACGGCTTTTAAATGATGGAGCGGACTGCACGATGTTGGCAACGTATACGGTTACGGAAGCTACCGGGATGCCGGTAATTTCCTCAATATGCCGTTTCACGTTGTTCTGCATCTCTTCGGTCAGGTCGGGAATGGAGCTTTCCCCGTCTACCACGGTGCGGATCAACAGTTCCAGACCGGATTGGCTGACCCGGACGCGGGCCCGCAAATCTTTGACCCCTCTCGTGCGCCCGGCCGCTTTCAAGGAAAGATTCTCCACCGTTTCGATGGAAATCCGAATGTCGCCCACCTCCGTACGCTGATCGATGGACGGGGATTGGGAGCGGCTTCTGCGCAGCGATATGTATAAAAAGCGAATGCTGATGAGCAGCACGATGAGGCTGACGGCTATCGCTGTGTAAGCGTAGTTTTTATCAAAATAAAAACTGCTGAGCACGGCATCGGCCTGTTCTTTCGGAATCCAGCTGCTTGCCACGGATAAAACGGCGATGGAAACGGCGAATATGATAAGGCTGTACAGGAATAACAGAAGCCTGTCTGCAATTTTACCCACGAGAGCTTGTCCCCTTCCTATGAAGAAACCCCCTGCAACCTGTAGGGGGCTTCAAATGATCCGCTTATTTCACTCGTTGCGCGGCCGGCGACTCTTCTTCGACCGGTTTGTCGTTCGATTTGAAATGGACGTCGTGGATGTGTACGTTCACTTCCACTACATTCAACCCTGTCATCGATTCAATCGCCTGCTTGACATTTTGTTGAATTCCGCCGGCCACTTCCGGGATTCGATTTCCGTATTCGACAATAATGGAGACGTCAATGGCGGCTTCGCGCTGCCCCACTTCAACTTTTACGCCCTTGGACAAGTTCTTGCGTCCGAGCAATTCGGCAATTCCGCCTGCCAGACCGCCGCTCATCCCCGCTACTCCCTGCACTTCAACCGTTGCCAGACCGGCAATGATTTCAATAACTTCAGGGGCAATTTGGATGCTGCCCAAGTCTGTCTTGACGTAATCCGGAGCGATTGTGGTCATTGTGGCACCTCCTAAAAATTTTCGCCAGAAAACCGGCTTCGTAAACATTTGCGCTGCACAGGCGCGAAAGTATAACCGGCCTCGTCAGCATGTATCAATTTTATCGTGTTTGGGATAAGCTGTCATAATAAAATACTATACCATTTCGCCGATTATATGACAAACAAATGTCTGGGAGTCTGTCTGGGCAGACTCCTAGGATTCCGGATCGTTCACATCGTGTTCTTCCAAAAATTTGATGTCGTGGTCGCCCTGGATAAATTTCTTGTGCTCCAGCAATTTTTGGTGAAACGGAATTGTCGTATGCACGCCTTCGACGGCGAACTCCGTGAGCGCCCTTTTCATCCGGGCAATCGCGTCGTTGCGGTCGGTTCCCCACACGATCAGCTTCGCGATCATGGAGTCATAGTGCGGCGGAATCGTATAGCCCGGATATGCCGCGCTGTCCACCCTGACGCCGAAGCCCCCCGGAGGCAGGTAAAATCTTACTTGTCCGGCGGAAGGCATGAAGTTCTTGTTCGGATCTTCCGCATTGACACGGCATTCGATAGCCCAGCCGTTGATTTTGACATCATCCTGGGAGAACGACAGCGGATTGCCTTCGGCGATGCTGATCATCTCTTGGATAATATCAATTCCCGTGATCATTTCCGTAACCGGATGCTCGACCTGAATTCTCGTATTCATTTCCATGAAGTAGAATTGACCGTCCGGAGCAAGCAAAAACTCCAGCGTTCCCGCACCGGAATAATTCACGGCCTGCGCTGCGCGTACCGCCGCTTCCCCCATCGCTTTGCGGATTTCCGGGGTCAAAATCGGACATGGCGCTTCTTCGACCAGCTTCTGCCTGCGGCGCTGCACCGAGCAGTCGCGTTCGCCCAAGTGCACGACGTTGCCGTGCTTGTCCGCAAGAATTTGAATTTCGACGTGCTTCATGCCGGTCAAATATTTCTCCAGATAGACGCCTGAGTTGCCGAAAGCGTTCTGCGCCTCCTGCTGTGCGGTCGCAATTTGCTGAACGAGCGTATCCTCGTCCTCCGCAATGCGGATGCCTTTGCCGCCGCCGCCGGCCGTAGCCTTGATAATGACCGGATAACCGATATCTCTGGCGATGCTCAGCGCGTCCTCGATGTTCTCTACCAGACCGTCGGAACCGGGAATGATAGGCACTCTCGCTTCTTTCATCGTCTGCTTGGCGACGGACTTGTCCCCCATCCGGCTGATCGCATCCGGGGAAGGTCCGATGAACGTCAGATTGCAGCTCTCGCAAATCTCCGCAAAATCGGCGTTCTCCGCCAAAAATCCGTAGCCGGGATGAATAGCGTCACACTCCGTTAGCGTAGCTACGCTCATGAGGTTCGTGAAATTCAAATAGCTGTCTTTGGACGCGGTCGGCCCGATGCAGTAAGCTTCGTCGGCAAGGCGCACATGCAGCGCTTCGCGGTCGGCTTCCGAATAAACGGCGACCGTATCGATGCCGAGCTCTCTGCAGGCCCGAATAATACGAACGGCGATCTCTCCGCGGTTCGCGATAAGGATTTTATGAAACTTCATGGTTTTCCCTCCTGAACAAAACGCGCTTACTCCGGTCTGACCAAAAATAATGGTTGGCCGTATTCGACAAGCTGGCCGTTTTCGACGAGCACTTCAACGATTTCGCCTTTGATTTCCGCTTCGATCTCGTTCATCAGCTTCATCGCTTCCACGATGCATACGACCGTTTTGTCGACGACTTTGGAGCCGACGCTGACGTAAGGAGCGGCGCCCGGGGAAGCAGCCTGATAAAATGTGCCTACCATCGGGGACACAATTGTGTGAACGGACGGGTCGTTCTGCTTCGCGGCCGGAACGGACTGCACGGACGCGGTCTCGGCGGCAGGCGCAGGCGCCTGGTGGACAACGCTGGCATGTCCCGCTTGCGCGTATGTATGCTGAACAGGCGCAGCAACCAATACAGATTCCGTTTTATTCGGCTTACGAATCGAAAGTCGCGATCCTTCGTTTTCGATTTCAAGCTCTTGTAAATTGGATTGATCAACCAGCTTGATCAGCTCTTTGATTTCACTCAATTTGAACATTAAAGTCACTCCTTCAAAGTTGGTGAACCTTTAACACGGGCACGTAACCTATGAAAGCGGGCTACTTCACCCGCAACGTTAGTATTATACCCATAAACGCAAGAAATGGAAAGAGTCCAGTTTCGCGGACCCTTTCCGGCGGATTGCGTCATTTTTTGCGGTTTGACGCCAGAATCTATGGACGGACGTATTGAATCTTAATATTTTCGGGAGCAGCGCCAAGCTCTTTCATGACCATGTCCACGATCGTAACGCCCTGGCTTTTTTCAAGTTTGCCGCTTTGCACCGTCACTTTCCAGGCGTTGCCTTCCTGCGTCACGATCGCCTGCGAATAATCTTTCATCAGCATCCCTTCCAGGTTCTCGATCTTGTCGTAGTCGCCGGACAGCTTCTCGAGGTCGTTGTTCGCTTTGGCTACGGCTTCCGGAGTTTGATTTTTGTCCGTGATCAGATCCAGCAGATCGGAAGATTTTTTCGTGTACGCTTCATGACGTTTCAACTGCTCGTTCGTAAAATAGTCGCTGGCCGATGTCGCTTTCGACTGCTCCTCGACCTGCTGCAAAATTTTCGCGTCCGCGCTTTGCTTGGCGTCACCGGATGCGTCGGCCGATGGTTTGGCATCTGTTTTCGCGCCTGTTTTGGCGTCAGTCTTCACATCCGTTTTCGCGCTCGTTTGCGGGTTCGTTTGCGGGTTCGCCTTGGCATCTGTTTGCGTATTTGTTTGCGTGCTAGTTTGGGCGTTTGCTTTTGCGTCCGTTTTGGCATCTGTGCCGGCAGCGGCTTTTGTGTCCGTTTTGCCTGTATTCGCGGCGGCTGCGCCCGGGTCGACCTGGCTCATGTCGATTTTGACTTCCTGCGGCTTTTTGACGTTTTCTGTCGAAGCGACATCCAGCTTGTTCACGTCTTCGGTAAACAAGTAGTAAGCGGACAGCACCACCATCAGGCTAAGCATGGATACGAGCCAAATTGTTTGTCTTTTTGCGTTCATTGAAAATTCCTCCTTGGATATTTGAAATTGGGTATGATGAATGAAATGGTTGAACAGTTGCAGCGTTTAACCTGTTTTTCTCGGCAAAATCGAGATTTTATGGGCGGGAACGTCCAGGCCCCGCTCCACCGCTTCGGAAATCATTTTTTTCACGGTCAAATTTTCCGCGCCCCTGGCGACGACGATAACCCCTCTGATTTTGGGTTTGATATATTTGAGCACGAGCGGCTTCTGGTCCCCCGAAACCTGGTAGATGACCACTTCCCCGCTCCGCGTAACCTGGGAGATGTTTCTCGTAGCGCCATTCGTATCGCGCTCGGTCGTCATTTGCTGGCTGTCGTTGTAGTTTTTATCGACGGTCACTTCTTCCGTGGATTCGATCGTTACCAGCACTTCCACATCGCCGACGCCGACAATTTTTTGCAAAATTTCTTTCAACTGCGCGCCGTAAGCTTCCTCGTAATCGTGAAAAGCGGAATTTTCTTTCGGCTGGCTGCCGAGAAACGTCGTTTGGTTCGGAGGCGGAGAGGCTCTGCCTTCGTTAATGGGATCGGCATCTTTTACGGTTAAAAAAGAGTTCAGAATCATCAGCGCAGCTCCCGAGAGACCAATCAATACGACCCACAGGATTGTATTTTTGCGTTTGGGTCCTCCGGGACCTCCTCCGAATTTCTGCTCCATCCATTGCAGCAATGTTCCCATCCGTTCACCCCGCTTCGTTTCGTGAATGTGCCCCTCGCCCGTGCGCTGTTACAGCTTGCCCGCATCGGTTAGAATGCGGATGCCGATTTGCGCCGGTTTTATTTGCCAGTCACGGCTGATTCCTTGAATGAGCCGGTCGCGTTCCTGCTGCAACCGCTGCGGCAGCGGCTCCTGCCCTTTGCTTGCCGGCGCGGACTTGCCGCCGGCTTGAATGTCGATCCGCACCGGATCGACGGGCTTGACCGGCTGCATCGCGGCGATGCTGCCGTCTTTAGCCCCGGGCTGCGGCTGCCGCTTCGCCTCTATATCATGAAGGGTTACCCTGACATCGGTAATGATGGGTTTCCCGTTATTGTCGATTTGAGCGCGCACTTGAACGTCGCTGACGGCGAGATCCGTTTGTTTTTGCAAATCTTCCTTCATCAATTCGGCCAGCCGGGTTTGGATCAGCTGCACGGACTGTTTGTTCCCTTCGGCCGCAAGCTTTTGCGCTTCGCGCGTAATGTCGTCAAGCGATTTCATCAGGTTTTTCCCGCCGCCAGCCTGCAGGGCGGCTTCGCTCTGCCTCGTTTCGGCCGAGGCAAGCAATTGGTCGACGCTCCAATCTTTGCGCAGCAGTTGGACGACCGGCGAAAGCAGCGTCAGCAGGATGAACAGGCTGAGCACGGTTTTGACATAGCGCTGCATCGTATTGCTCGGCAGCAGCAAATCTGCGAAGGTCGCAAGCAAGATGACCATGATGACGGTTTTGAGCCATCCGCCTAACCAGTCCATGGGAGGTCCTCCTGAGCATCTTTTTCAAACATACCGACCGTCAGACTCCTGGGAGTCTGTCCGACGGAGTTACTTTTGTGCATACCTTCTGCGTGGTTCATCGGACAGACTCCTAGCGCATCATGACCGACACGTTGCTGATTGCGATCATGATCGTGATCGCCAGGAAAAACATCAGTCCTACCGCAGCGAGCGCGGCAAACACGTACACCATGCTTTTGCCGATCGTCTGCAGACAGGCGATCATCGGGCTGTCGCCGATCGGCTGCATCATTGCGGCGCTTAGGTTATATATAAAAGCGAGCGTCAATATTTTGATCGCCGGGAAGGCGCACAGCAGAATGAGGATGATGACGCCGACGAGCCCGATCGCATTTTTGACGAGCAGCGAAGCGCCAATGACGGTTTCGGTGGCGTCGGAGAACAGCCTGCCGACGACGGGAATGAAATTTCCCGTAACGTACTTGGCCGTCCGGATCGCGACTCCGTCCCTGACGGCGCCTGCGGTGCCCTGCACCGATATGACGCCGAGAAAAACCGTTACAAACACGCCAAGCAGGCTGAGGCTGACCGTCCGCAGCAAATTGGCCAGCTGCGTCACTTTGTACCGTTCGCTGAGCGAACTGACGATGTTCAGTACCGCCGAAAAGAACAGCAGCGGAAACACGAACACATAGATGGCGGTGCCGATCGAATGGACCATGAAGATGATCAGCGGATGCAGGATCGCAACCGAGGTTACGTTTCCCATCGAAGCGAGCAGTGTCAGCAGCAGCGGAACGATAGCGACCATGAACTGGATCATCGACGTGATGGCTGTCTTGGCATAGCCGATAGCAACGCTGAAGCTGTTGATCGCGATAATAATCAAGACCATGTAGGCGATGGAGTATCCGAGCTTGCTGACCGTATTTTTTTCGAACGAGCTTTGCAGTGTCTCCAAAATCATGCTGAACACGGTTAAAATCACGATGGAGGCGAGCAGTTTGCCGTTAACAATCACTTCATGGAACACATAATTCAATAGTCCCCGGAACAGGCTGGATACGCTGATTCCTTTCGTCCCCAGCAGCAAGTCCATAAAGCTGGGCGTCTTGCTTTCCGGGAAATAGCCGCCGTATTCTTTCATCAGCTTATCCCAATACTGCTCGACCTGATCGGTGTTCAGATGGCTGGCCTGCTCTTTAATCAGCGTATCCGCCGGAGAGTAGGCGTTTGACGTGCCCGTCCATCCGAACCAGAAGCTGGCCAGCAAAATCACAAATATCGTCCATCGGTTGTCGGGCGCGCGGCGCAGGGCGGGTGGGATCACTGGGTTCAGCTCCTTAAGCGTTGCTGCGCCTTAAGCGGGCAGCAGTTTGACGACCGTTTCTATAATGACCGTTATGATCGGAATCGCCATCACCATAATCAAAATTTTGCCGGACAGCTCGATTTTGGAAGCGACGGATTCCTGCCCGGCGTCCCGGACGATTTGGGCGCCAAATTCGGCGATGTAAGCAATGCCGATGATTTTCAGTATCGTTTTCAGGAAAACCATGTTGACACCGGACTTTTGCGCCAAATTCTCGAGCATTTGGATGACCGCCGATATTTTGCCGATCAGGAACAGGAAGATCATAATTCCTGCAAACGCTGCGAGCAAAAAAGCGAACATCGGCTTCTGCTCTTTAATAATGAGCGATAGTATCGTAACGATAAGCCCCAGACCGACGATTTGAATAATTTCCATAGCGAGGTCCGCCTACTGAAAAAGGAATATCGTTTTGATTTCTTTAAACAAGTGATCCAGCATGCTGACGACCATGAACAGCACGACCACGAAGCCGATTACCGTCACCCAATGCGCCATATCCTCTTTGCCCATCTGCTTGAGCACCGAATGAATCATCGCGATGATGATGCCGATGCCGGCGATCTGGAAAATGGCGTTTACATCTACGTTCATTCCGGGCACCCCACTCTGTTGACAACTGATAAAAGCTTGGCGAATGTACCGCTGCATCTTTTAATACATCAAGATCACGATTAATGCTCCTATCAGGACACCGAGGCTTTTCCACATTTTTTCGTACCTGCGCTGCTCTTCTCTCGCTTCCGTTTCCTCAGCCTGCAGTTGGCTGACGGCGAGCCGCAGATGCTTCACCTGATCTTCGCGATCGGAGATTCCGAGCACCGATCCGAGTTGAAGCACGATCTCCTGCTCGGGCATTTGCAGCGAAGTCCGCTTCCATACGTCCGTCACCGTTTGCCGCCATATTTCACGCGCGGACATTCCCGTTCCGTCCGGGGATGCAAGACGCTGCGCAGTCAGCCGAAACAGCGAGGATACGGGCTCGGCAAGCTGCTTGCTGAGCGACAGGAACGCGTCGGGAAGCGGTGTGAGCGCAAACACGATCTCGGTTTCCATCCGCTGCAAAGCTCCGATCAGCAGCCGAATTTGCCTGGGGCGTCTGGCATAGTGGGCGGCTTGCAGAAAACCAAGCAGAGCGGCGGCTCCGAGGATGAGCACCGATCCGGCAAACTTCAGCATCATCGATCATCCTCTTCCCGTTCGATAGGCTTGGAGCTGTCTTCCGGAACCGTCCAGCACCCGAAACGGCGCGTTACCCTGCTTGCGTCTTCCCAGCACGACATATCTGGCAAATACCCCCTCGTCCAGCAGCTGCCTCATAACCGGCCGGAGCCGCACATCCTCATAGTCGGCGCCATGAGCGGTCGCGACCAGCCGGATGCCGGCGTGGACCGCCTCGTGGATCGCCGACGCATCCTCGGGCCGGCCGATTTCATCGACGACCAGCACGTCCGGTGACAGGGAGCGGATCATCATCATCATCCCCTCCGCTTTGGGGCAGCCGTCAAGCACATCCGTGCGCGGGCCGAGATCGAACCGCGGAACGCCTCTGACGCTGGCCGCCAATTCCGAACGCTCGTCGACAACGCCGACTTTGCGTCCGATCCGGGCCGGCGGTTCATGTGCCGCCTCCCTGACAGCCGAACCCCAGTCGCCCCGGCTCACCAACCTCGCTAGATCGCGGACGAGCGTCGTCTTTCCTTGCTGCGGAGGTGAAATAATGAGCGTATGGTGGATGCTTTGCAGCGCGGGATCGAACAAGTACGGCATCACCTCTTTGGCGGCCCCTTGGACGTCCCTCGCGACCCGGATGTTAAAGGAGCTTACGTCGCGGATTTGCTTGACCTGCCCCTGCTCGAGCACCGTCCTCCCGGCCAGTCCGACCCGATGGCCTCCGGCAACGGTAATGTAGCCCCGGCGCAGCTCCTCCTCGAACGTGTACAAGGAATGATTCGTCAGCATTTCCAGAAGGGACCGGCAGTCCGCCTCGCCGGGCTTGTAGGCTGCCGCTTCGTCGTATACCAGTTGGCCCCGGCCGTTCAAAAACGCGTACTTGCCGCAAAAGCCGATCTCAAGCGGCCGCGACTCTCTCACCCTGATCTCTTCCACGCCCTGTTGAACGTCTGCCGGAAGCTGCGCCAAAATCGTTTGCAGCGAGCGGGGAAGCAGGTTTATTATCGAATCCAGCATAGTGGGCCATGCCTCCAGGTTGTCCAGTCTTCTCTATTCATTTGTATGCCTGATAGAAAGAAATATGACAGTTTACTTTTTTAATATGCCTATGAAAATGCAGCTTACACCCGCAATCACCCATAGCATTTTGCCAAATGATAGTTTTTCGGCAATAGCTACTAGACCGATAGTCGTTGTCGTCAAAAGTACTAGAGGACCTACCAAAGCCAGTCCCGTATTGACCAGCAAAGCTTTATCCACCTGATTCAACCGGATCATCAAAATCGCCGCAATGATCTCGATGCTTCCCGACATCAACCTCAGCGACGCCATGCTCAGAACAATTTTGTTGATCATGCCTTCTTGCTTCCCTCCTTTAAAAAGGGCATCCTCCTTGTGAACCCGGGCTGAAGCTGCAAAAGCGCAGAGATTGGAAAAAAGCCGGAGACGATACTTTTGTAAAGCCGTTTCTACCGCCCGAAGGCCAGTCCAATAAGGAAACGGCTTTACAACGGGAGTCGGAGGTTTTTTCAAATCGCGGAGCGCCCCGATGCAGCTTTCAAAAGAGGTTCAACGGCTGCTAACCCTTTTTACCCTACCTTATGCGGGCTCGTCTGATTTTAGGCATAGTGGGCACCACCCCAATCAAAAATGCATATGATGAACTCAGAAATGAACCTTAACAGGATAGCGAGGAGATAGATCCCATGGAAGTGACCTCTCAACTGAAATGGAACCCGGTTCTGGTCGACCCCTCAGGGCGGAGACAGGCCAAACCGAGGACGCTCGGAAAAACGATGGTAATCGACAAAGGGCTGGGCATGAACGCCTTTGAGGATTTGCTGAGCGCTTCCGGCGATCATGTGGATATGATCAAGTTCGGATTCGGAACCTCGCCTCTATACCCTCAGCAAATATTGAAAAAGAAAATCGAAATGGCCAAAGCTGCCGGCATTTGCGTCTATCCGGGAGGCACGTTCCTGGAGGTAGCTGTCGCCCAGGATGCGGTCGATTCTTTTTTTGATATGGTTATCGCGCTCGGATTTACCGGACTTGAAGTGTCCGACGGAACGATCAGCATGGATCGGAGGCTTAGAAACGAATTGATCCTGCGGGGGCTGGAGGCCGGTCTTGAGGTCTTTACCGAATATGGCAAAAAAGGCTGGGGGTCATCGATCGAGCTTGAGGAGCTTATCGAGACGGTAACGCTGGATGCGCAGTTCGGCGCGGAGCTTGTGACGATCGAAGCCCGGGAATCCGGGATGGGCGTGGGCATTTTTGACGAACAGGGGAACTGCAAGGACGAGGAGCTGCATAAAGTGCTTTCCGCGATACCGGGGCGGCACCTGCTTTTGTGGGAAGCGCCGCTGAAACACCAGCAGGTCCATTTGCTGCAGCTTTTGGGCCCTGACATTCATTTGGGCAATATCGCGACTCCGGACATTATTTCTTTGGAAGCATTGCGGAGAGGGCTTCGCTCCGATACGTTGTCCTTCGGTGCCGGGAAGGATTGAACCATGCAAATCGATGTGGTCGCGAGCGTAGGCGAAGCCAGGTCCGATGAATTCATCCATAAAACGGTCGTCGTGATCGATGTCCTTCGCGCTACCAGCACGATGATTGCAGCTTTAGCCAACGGCTGCATCGCCGTCGTCCCTGTGGAAACCGTGCTGCAGGCCAAAGAACTGCAAGGGCAGGGAGACCTGCTCGGGGGCGAGCGCTTCTGCAAAAAAATACCCGGCTTCGATTTCGGGAATTCGCCGGGTGAATATACGCCGTCCGCCGTCGGCGGCAAAAAAGTGATTCTGACGACGACCAACGGCACGCGCGGCATTCAAAAGGCGATGAAAGCGGACCATGTGCTGGCGGGTGCGCTGATTAACGGAAGAGCCTGTGCGGCTGCCGCGGCGGAGTTCAAACGGGACGTCGTGCTCGTGTGCGCAGGCACGCAGGACGTGTTTGCTCTGGAAGACGGGCTTTGCGCCGGCCAGCTCGTCACCGAGCTCATCGGCTTGATCGGGGATAAGCATACGCAAATCAACGATTTCGGGCTCGCTATGATGAACTGCTACCTGCACCTGCAATCGAACATAACGGAAACGCTGCTGAAAACCTCAAACGGCAAAAGATTGTGCAAGCTCGGGTTCCGCGACGATATCGCGTTCTGCGGGGAGTCGAATACGTTTGCCACGGTGCCCGTTTTGCAAAATGACCGGATGGTTCCCCATAGCCCCATCGTGTTCTAAAACAAAGCCCGACTCATAGACTAGGATTGACTACTCATGAGACAAGGGGTTTTGGCATGAACGGCGACTTGTTACTGGTCATTCTTATTATTATCGGGCTGATCGGCCGATCGCATATTATTACGACGGCCGCCTGCATCCTGCTTGTCGTGAAGCTGATCGGGCTCGACCGCTACCTGCCGACCCTGGAGCGGCGGGGGCTGGAATTAGGCCTGCTTTTTTTGACCATGGGGGTACTCGTCCCTTTTGCAAGCGAGCGCATCTCCTTCAAGGACATCGTGTCCGTATTTACGACCTGGCCCGGCCTCATTGCATTGGCGGGAGGGGCTATCGCGACTTACATGAACGGCAAAGGACTGGAACTATTAAAAATAGACCCACAATTAATTGTGGGCCTTGTCATTGGATCGATATTCGGCATTGTATTTATGCGCGGTATTCCGGTAGGACCTCTCATGGCCGCCGGAATCACGGCGTTTTTGCTCAAGGTGGCTTACTTTCTTGCCGATAAAATCAAGTAGCTATCTCCGATCCTGCGGTCCGCCGACGAACGCCTGCTCCGTAGTGTCCAAGCCGTACGCCGTATGCAGCGCGCGGATAACGTCGGCCAGATGCGTGCCGTCGATGACGCAGGACATTTTGATCTCGGACGTGCTGACCAGGCTGATGCTGACGCCAAGGTCGGAAATGACTTTGAACATCGTTGCCGCAACTCCCGGCGTGCTGACCATGCCGGCGCCGACGATGGACACTTTGACGAGATTCACTTCGGAAGTCACTTCGCGGAAGCCTATTTCGCCTTGAATTTTCCCGATCACTTCAAGCGCTTTTTCCCGGTCGGACAAGGACGTCGTGAAAGAGAAATCGGCCGAACCGTCGATGACGCCGCTTTGCACGATAATGTCCACGTCGATTTGCACGTCGGCAAGCGCCGTGAACACTTTGGCCAGTTGCCCCGGCTTCTCCGGTACACCGAGAATACTGATTCTTGCTACATTTTTATCGTAAGCGATGCCTCGAACAACGATTCCTTGCTCCATCACTGCTTCCTCCTTCACGTTGGTACCTTCATTGTAAGTAAAGCTGGAACGCACCACGAGGGTTACGTTGTAATTTTTGGCATACTCAACAGCACGCGGATGAAGCACGGCTGCACCGAGGTTAGCCAGCTCCAGCATTTCGTCGTACGAAATCTCGTTAAGCTTTCTGGCTACTTTCACAATTCGCGGATCTGTGGAATATACGCCGTCAACGTCCGTGTAAATTTCGCAAAGATCAGCCTTGATCGCGGCAGCCAGCGCCACTGCGGTCGTATCCGATCCGCCGCGGCCGAGCGTCGTAATTTCCCCTGCTTCCGTCATGCCCTGGAAGCCGGCTACGATGACGACATTTCCTTGCGCAAGGGCGTCGCTCACCCGTTTCGGCTGAATATCCGTAATTCTCGCTTTCCCGTGAACCTCTTCGGTATAAATACCGCTTTGCCAACCGGTATACGAAACGGCCTTTTCCCCAAGGCTATGTATCGCCATCGACAATAAGGCTACCGATACTTGTTCGCCTGTTGTCAGCAGCATATCCATTTCCCGGGCAGGTGGAGCGCCGTCATAAATTTGCCTGGACAGGTCGATCAAATCATCGGTTGTATCTCCCATCGCCGAAACGACAACGACGCAGCTGTGACCCGCCTGTTTTCGTTCTACGATTCTTTTTGCAACACGTTTCATTCGCTCCGCATCTCCGACAGAGCTGCCGCCAAATTTCATCACAATAAGAGACAAAGCTGACCCACTCCTAACGCATCAAATAACATAACAATTCAATATTATAGCATAAACCTGATGAAATGTGGGAGATAACGTAGATAAAACACGAATAAATATGAAAATCCTCCTGGCCGCAGGTTGAGCGCTCAGGAGGATTTTATCGTTACCCGAAAGATTCCACGACTACTTTACGGTGAGGGGGTTAGGTCGCGTTAAGCCGATAATGATGGTGGAAGGATGTATAATTCCTGCAAATGTGCAGTTATTTTTCTTTTGATGCCCTTGCTGCGGAATATTCCTGCATATGTGCAGTTTTTTTCACCCAAATCCACTCCAAGACGCATCAAAAGCGAAAATTCCTGTACTTTTGCAGGCTTTTCGCCGAAATGAACCGCTTTTGCGAAAAAAGCCTGCACTTTCGCAGGTTTTCTCCCTACCGAGCTGCCTTGTATACCCAAACCCGCACGGGAGAGGTGTCAGTTGGGGAAGAACGGCTGTGCACCTCTCCAACATACGTTCTGCTTTTCTCAACAATTTTGATATTTGCAGGTTTTGCCAGTTTGCGTTTACCACGCTCCCTTTACTGCGCTGCCCCTGCTGTCGCACCGCGCGCAACTCCTGGTGCGCGGTGTTGCGCTGCATGACGGCGGTCGGTCGACCACATGAGCCGTGCGCGCTCAGCCAAACTCCGCCCCGCCCCCCCGGGCGGCGCGAACGCAAAAGGGACCGGCCCGCCCAATAGCTAAAGCTATTGGCAGGTCAGTCCCTTCATCATTGCCCGGCCCTTGCTTAGGCGCGGGAAATGTATTTGCCTTCGTCGGTATCGATGAGCAGCACGTCGCCTTCGTTGATGAAGAGCGGAACTTGCACGTTCAGTCCGGTTTCCAGCTTGGCGTTTTTGGTAGCGCCGGTAGCTGTGTTGCCTTTGATGCCCGGCTCGGTTTCAACGACTTTCAGCTCTACGCTTTTCGGCAGGTTGATACCGAGAATTTCGCCCTGATAGCTCATGATTTTAATGTTCATGTTCTCTTTCAGGAAGTTCAGCTCCCACTTGAGCTGCTCAGACGTCAAGCTGGTCTGATCGTAAGTTTCATTATCCATGAAAGTGTGTTCGCTGCCGCTGGCGTACAAATACTGCATATCTTTGTTGTCGATGTGAGCGCGGCCCACGTTCTCGCCTGCGCGGAACGTGCGCTCGACGGTGTTGCCGTTGCGCAGGTTTTTGAGCTTGGTGCGCACGAATGCAGCGCCTTTGCCCGGTTTGACGTGTTGAAAATCTTGAACGGTAAACAAGTCGCCGTCCACTACAATCGTTAAACCTGTTTTAAAATCATTTACTGAAATCACTGGTGTGTCCCTCCGCTAATCAATGATAAGAAAATCTTTGCTAGAATGTGTAAGTATTTTAATTCCGGCGTCGGTAATGACGACGTCGTCCTCTATCCGCACTCCGCCGAATCCGGGGAGATAGATGCCAGGCTCGACCGTTACTACCATGCCGGGTGTTAAAATCGTATCTTCCGCTTTGGACAATCGCGGAGATTCGTGAACTTCCATGCCCAGGCCGTGTCCGGTGCCGTGGCCGAAATATTCGCCGTAGCCGTGGCGCGCGATCACGTCGCGGGCAAAGGCGTCGCCCTGCCGGCCGGTAATGCCGGGTTTCAGGTTGTCCAGGCAGTGCAGCTGAGCTTCCAGCACGATGCCGTAAATTTCTTTGTGCTTATCCGTCGGCTTGCCCAGCATAACCGTGCGGGTAATGTCGGAGCAATACCCTTTATAATACGCTCCGAAATCCAATTTGACAAATTCGTTGCTCTGCAAAACGCGGTCGCTCGCTTTGCCGTGCGGCAGTGCGGACCGCTCGCCGGATGCAACGATCGTCTCGAACGATGTGGAAGTCCCGCCGTTTTTGCGGATGAACATTTCGATTTCCAAAGCAATGTCTTTTTCCACCGCACCGGGCTTCAGAAAAGACAAAATATGCGAGAACGTCGCATCGGCCAAATCGGCGGCTTCCTGCATGATTTGCAGTTCGGTCTCATCCTTGATATTGCGGATCCGCTCGACCAGCCGGTCAGTCGGGACAAGCTGAATGCCCGGCAATGCGGCCTGGTAGCTCAAGTAATCGCCATAGGACACGTCCGCCTGCTCAAAACCAAGCTGACCGATTCCCTGCTGCCGCAAAATATCGCCGACCGATTCGACGGCTTTGGGTTTATGCTCGATCACTTCAAAAAGCTTCGCCTGCTGCGGCGCTTGCGTCATATAGCGAAAATCGGTCAACAGAACCGCCCGATCCTGTGTAACGACGACATAACCCGAAGATCCCGTAAAACCCGTCAAGTATACGCGGTTGTACGCATTGGTAACAAGCACTGCCGGCAAATCCAGCTGCCGCATCTCTTTGCGCAGCCGCTCAAGGCGTTTTTCCTGCATTCGTATCACCATTCTTTCCTACAAATGTTCGTACAACGCTCTTAGACCGAGCTGATAGCTCTGTGCGCCAAAACCGCAAATTTGCCCGATGACAACCGGGGCTGTTACGGAAAGATGGCGAAATTCTTCTCTTTTATGAATGTTCGACATATGTACTTCGACGCAGGGCAGCTGCACGGTCGACAGCGCGTCGCGGATCGCGTAGCTGTAATGCGTGAACGCGCCCGGATTGATCAGCAGGCCGTCCTTCGTGCCGAAAGCTTCATGAATTTTGTCGATGATGGCGCCCTCGTGGTTGGATTGGAAGCTTTCCAGCTCGATGCCAAGCTCCCCGGCCAACTCGCTTAAGCTCTGGATAATGGCGGCCAGCGACGAACTGCCGTAAATCCCGGGTTCGCGGACGCCAAGCATATTCAAATTCGGACCGTTAATAACGAGCACTTTTTTCAAAATAAGGGAACCCCCCGGAACCTTCCCGTCAGGAAAGCTTATCATTAAGTATGCGCCAGACCTCCGTCGGGAAACTGCGCGGTTGAACTTAAATATTTTACCATAACTTTCATGCGTTGTGTATAGGTTCTCTCGTTCTTTCGTCCGTATATTCGATGGCGATCGAGTAGCCGATAAACAACCCCCACAACAGGAAGAGGCAAAAGTCGCTAATGATCGTATTTGCATCAAGATCGTGAATCCAGTACATCAATCCCACATAAGGGCCGACGAGCAAGTAGAGCACTCCCCACCACGCAACCCCGTACGCTACGCCCCACCAAGGCCCGCTTAATTTTCCGAGAAAAATCGTATACAAAAAAGCCGCGGCAATGGAAAATAGCGTGAAAAAAAACCAGCCGACCAATCCTCCTTTCCATGTAAACAAAAAATCGTGCTTGAAAAACGGCTCGACCAAAAAGCCGATCGCGACTTTTGTAAATTTTAAATATTGCTCGACGATTTTCAGAGCGCCCCAGATCAAACCCGCGAAAAACCCGATATATAGCGCAAAAAGCCACCTGCTCGTCCGCAGCATTCGTTTCTTTAGTCCGTTCATCCTTGCCCCCTCTTCCTTTCCCTGCACGCTTTGCTCGCGCTTTCCTGATCAGGAATAGTATGTTCTGCGGCGATCGGTAGCATTCAATCCGCGAATCCGTTACAATGAGAAGATAGCATGAACCATTTTAAAACGAGTACAGATAAGAAGGTGGATCTATTGTCGGAGCAAAACAGCATATACGGAGGACAAGCCGTCATCGAGGGCGTGATGTTCGCAGGAAGAAACGTGCACGTGACAGCGGTGCGCAAAAAGGACGGCTCTCTTGAATATCTGGAGGTGCCCAAAAAAGTAATTCCGTGGGTGCAAACGCTTAAGAAAATTCCGTTCATCCGGGGAATCGTCGGCATTATCGAATCGAGCGCCAAGGGCGCGCAGCATTTGAACTTCTCCGCGGAAACGTTCGCCGAAGAAGAAGATGGCCAGGAGGCCGGCGCCAAGAAAGAAGCGAAGCCCGGCATATTTTCCAACATTTCCATGATGCTCGGCGTTGCCGTCGTCGGCGTCATTTCGTTCCTGTTCGGAAAATTCGTGTTCACCCTTGTTCCTGCGGTCATTGAGCAGTTTTTGTTTCAGCATGTATTCAGCAATCAATTTCTTCATAATCTAATAGAAGGATTAATTAAAATTGTGCTGCTGATCGGCTACATTTATTTCATTTCCTTAACGCCCATGATCAAAAGGCTGTTTCAGTACCACGGCGCCGAGCACAAAGTGATCAGCGCGTACGAGGCAGGCGTCGAACTGACGGTCAGCAACGTGCAAAAATTCAACACGCTCCATTACCGGTGCGGAAGCAGCTTTATCGTCTTCACCGTTATTGTCGGAGTAGTCATCTACTCTTTCCTGCATTATGACGGTTACGTGGAACGCATCGTGCAGCGTCTGCTGCTGCTGCCGGTCGTCATCGGTGTATCGTATGAAGTGCTTCGCTTTACGAACTCGCTTCGCGAGGTGCCTGTGCTGCGCTTCCTTGGCTATCCCGGCCTATGGCTGCAGCTTCTGACTACGAAAGAACCGGAGGACAGACAGGTAGAGGTTTCGATCGCCTCTTTCAACCGTATGCGCGAAGCGGAGAAAAAAATTATGGAGGGACGCATATGAGGCAGCGATTTTCCCTGAGCACCATCATCATTGCGGTTTTGATTGCTATCGGCATGCTCGTCAGCTTGCGGACTTTGTTCATACCCATATTAGTGCTGGGGATCATCTTCCTGCTCTATAAGTTTCCTCCTTCCAGCTGGAAGATGAATCAGGGCGCCCGCAAAAACACAAGAGGAAAAACAAAGACGGCAAAATTCCGCGTCATTCCCGGAAACAAGGACGCCGATTCGGACGACTATCCGAAGTATCACTGATTTTTGCGGAGCACATACTTTTCGTAGTCCTGCTCGTAAGTTTGCATCGTCCATTTCGTAAAATAATGATCCGCAGCTGTATACCCGGCCTCGTATAATTCGAGGCTTTTTTCTTTGGAAATGTCGAACTGGGTGTTATGAACGCCAAGGGTCGGAATTTTCACCGTCCGAAAGCGGTTGTACTGCTCAATGTAACGCTCGTCATGCGCGCTGAGCATCGTTTCGAACAGTGCCTCGAACATCGTGATCGGCCCTTTGATTTTGTGCATTTGGTTGGTGCTTTTCCCTACAAGCTGAAAACCGATGACAGGTACACGCTCGGCATAAGTTTCACGGTCAAACACCCAAAGCGGATAGTTGCTGAGCAAGCCCCCGTCCACCACATAAATAAATTGCTTTATAAAAGCATCCGCCGCGGCGGAGCTTTTTGCTTTGCTTCTTGTTTTCAGGCGAATCATCACCGGGTCGAAAAAATACGGGATGCTCGTGCTCATCCGCACCGCTTTGGCGACCGGGAACTTGCGCGGGTCGATTCCGTATTGCGCGATGTCGTCGGGCAGCACGAGCAGCTTGCCCTGCGTAATATCCGAAGCGATGATCCGCAGCTGATTCGGCTTCAAGTCACCGAAGGTGCGGATGCCTTTGGCCAGCAAAATTTGGTACACCCAGTTTTCCAACGCCTCTCCGGAATACAACCCTTTTTTAATAAACAGCCGCGCCGCCGGGCCGATAATGTTCGCATTGAACAGCGCCGACCTTTGCAAAAACGATTTAAACGGCGATTGCAAAATCAATTTCTTCATCTCTTCGCCCGTATATCCGGCAGCCAGAAAAGCCGCGACGATCGAGCCCGAGCTTGTGCCGGCCACCTCATGAAACACATATCCCCGATCATTCGCGGCGCTCACCGCGCCCGCCAGAGCAATGCCTTTTACGCCCCCGCCCTCAAACACGCCGTTGATCTTCATCCCACACTCTCCCCGAAGCGCAGTTAACGGACGCCAAGCGCTCCATTGTTATGTATGCGGGGACGGTTTGTCACTATGCCGCTTGCATCGCTCTGCAGGCAGAAAAAAAGACAGTACCCTCGCTATTTCGAGAGTATCTGTCCTTCTTAAGTATCGGCTTCCAATTCCTTGCGAACTTGCTGCAGTTCATCCATCCGGCCGGGGTCGCGGCGGAAATATTCGAGAAGCGTCTCGATGCAGGTGATCGAATCCCAGCTTAAATGATGCTCGATCCCTTCGACATCTTTATATATGTTGTCTTCCTGTACGCCGATCGTGGTCAAAAAGTCTTCCAACAGCTGATGCCGGTCCACCAGACGTTTGCCCATTTTTTTGCCTTTGGAGGTAAGCATGAGACCGCGGTATTTTTCATATACCAGATAGTTGTCTTTGTCGAGCTTCTGAATCATTTTGGTAACGGATGAGGGATGCACCTCAAGCCCTTCAGCAATGTCGGAGACGCGAGCGTAGCCCTTCTCGTCGATGAGCTTGTATATTCTCTCCAAATAGTCCTCCATGCTTGGTGTAGCCATTAGCTTAGTTCCCCCTGCTTACTCAATTTCCTTTTTATAGCTTTACCTATCATAATGCATGAACCCGGATGCGGTCAAATCTGCCATGTTGAAAAATTCACTTAAAATTTCAGCCAGTCCGGGGTAATTTGGTTGAGCCACAGCGTGATCTGCGTCATTTTGCCCGTGTAGAGCAGAACGGCGATCACAATCATGATCCCCCCGCCGATTTTCATAATCGTATTGGAGTACCGCAAAATCCATCGCGTAGAGCCGATGAAAAACGACAGCACGAAGAACGGGATGGCGAAGCCGAGCGAATAAGCCGTCGTCATTTGGAACCAGGCCCCCGGTTCCGTCGTCGCCAAGGCAAGAATGGCCGAAAGAATCGGCCCTACACACGGGGACCACCCGGCTGCAAAGCCCATTCCAATAAGGACGGAGCCCGCATAGCCGGCGGGACGAAAGCGGATTTGCAGCTTGCGCTCTTTAAGCAGCCACTGCGGCTGAAAAATACCGAGCAGGAACAGGCCCATGACAAAAATGAGAATGGCGGCAATTTGCCGCAGCAAATCGCGGTAATCGAGAAAAAAATTGCCCAAAAATCCGGCCGTCAAACCGAGCGCATAAAAAATAATCGAAAAACCGACGATAAAGCTTAACGTATGAAGCATCGTCTGGCGCCTTGCGGCGGCCGAGGATTGGCCCGATTTCAGCTCGCTGACCGAGATGCCTGTTATGTATGAAAGATAGGACGGATACAGCGGCAAGCAGCAGGGCGAAATAAAAGAGGCGACGCCGGCCCACAGGGCGATCCACAGATTGACGGAATCCATGTCAGCTCCTTAACCCCCTTCGCAAAATAGTTCCGATAAGCAAAACGATCAAAGTCATTACAACCGTGCCCCCTGGAGCAAGATCCCACACCCCGGCGACGACAAGGCCGATAATGACGGCAATTTCCGAAAAAATGACCGCGAGTACGACCGAATGTTTGAAGCTGCGGGCGATCAGTAAGCTGCAGGCGACCGGAATCGTCAGCAGCGACGACACGAGCAGCGCGCCGACGATTTTAATCGCAACGGAAATAACAAGCGCTGTCAGCATAGTGATCATCATATTGTAAAAGCGCAGCGGCAGCCCGCTGACACTGGCCGCATCCTCGTCAAAAAACATCAAAAACAGCTCCTTGAAGTGGAACGCAATGACCCCGACGACGATCAGGCATACGATAAAAACAACCCACATGTCCGTTGAATCGAGCGTATAAATGCTTCCGAACAAATAGCTCATCACATTCATATTAAACCCTTTGCCGAGCGTAAACAACAGCGTCGCCAGCGCGACTCCGCCCGACATGATGATCGCGATCGACAGCTCGGCGTACGTTTTGTACGCTTTGCGGAGCCGCTCAATGGCAAAGGAGGCGATAAGCGCAAAAACCAACCCGACCCCAAGCGGATATATGTTGATTAAAAAGCCGAGCGCGACCCCGGCGATGGACACGTGCGCGAGCGTGTCGCCGATCATGGAAAGCCTGCGTAGCACAAGAAAAACGCCCATCAAAGGCGCAGTAAGCCCGATCAAAATGCCTCCGATCAAAGCTCTTTGAAAAAAATATTCCGAAAAAATATCCAAACCGTTCGCTCCTTACTGGGCTCCGATCATCTCGCGGATTTGGCCGATGGAGTGAGTCAGGTTCGTCTCGCGGCAATCCTCGGGATCATGGGTATGCTTTACGTAAAATTTGATGCCACCGCTCACCTGCTGCGGCTCGGAGCCCAGGTAAGACTGCATCATCTCCATATCGTGCGACACCATTATGAATGTCATATGGTGATGCTGGTGCATGTGGCGGATCATGCGGAAAAAGCCGGCCTGCGTTTCCGCATCGATCCCGACCGTCGGCTCATCCAGGATGAGCAGCTCGGGATTGTTCACGATCGCGCGCGCGAGGAAAGCGCGCTGCTGCTGTCCGCCGGACAGCTGGCCGATGCGGCGGTCCGCCAAATCCTCGATGCGCAGGGCGAGCATGGCATCTTCGGCTTTTTGCGCGTCCGCTTTCGTCAGACGGCGGTAGATCCGCTTTTTGTTGTACAACCCGGACAAAACAATTTCCCGGACTGTTGCCGGGAATAACGGGTTGAACGCGTTTTTTTGCGGGACGTAGCCGATCCGGTCCCAGTCGGTAAACCGGCCGAGCGGCTCGCCGAACAGCCGGATCTCCCCCTGCGTCGGCTTCAGCAGGCCGACCAGCATCTTGAGGAGCGTCGTTTTGCCGGCGCCGTTGGAGCCGATAACCCCAACGAAATCCCGCTCCAGAACGTCAAACCGGAGCTCTTGGATAACCTTTTTATGCTCATAAGAAAAAGCGATCTGATCCATTGCTACGATACTGCGGTGGCAAGGCTGAATTCCGCTGTTCTCCATCCTTTTTACCCCTATCTTCACTTGAATGAAAGCATGCTATATACCTATTGTAAAGCTTTCACAAGATTTTTCAAATTTTCGTCCATCACCGAAATATAGTCCTTGCCTGCTTTAGCCTGCTCCTCGGTCAATCCTTCCAGCGGGTTCAGCACCATCGTGCCGATGCCAGCATCTTTGGCCAACGTTTTCGCCAATTTATCGGAAACAAGCTCTTCAAAAAATATATATTTCAGGTTGTGCGCTTTTAAATACTCGTTCATTTTTTTCAAATCCTGGGCGGTCGGCTCGGAATCCGGCGATAGCCCCATAATCGCCATTTGCGTCAGCCCGTAGTCGCGGCATAAATAAGCAAAAGCCTGGTGCGACACCGCGATCTCCTTTTTCGGAACCTGGGAAAGCTCTTTTTTGTATCTGGCATCCAGGTCCGCAAGCTTGGCGGCATATTTGGCGTAATTTTGCTCGTACTCCGTCTTGTGTGCCGGATCGGCCGCGATAAGCGCTTCTTTTATATGCTCGGCCATTTTGCCTGCATTCAACGGGCTCAGCCAGACGTGCGGGTCGAATTGTTCCTTGCTATCGGACGTTTGAATCAAATCGGCTCCTTGGCTGGCTTCGACAACCTTCAAAGATGAATTTGCAGGAAGGCTCTCCAAGAAATCCTTCACCCAGCCCTCAAAGCCTGCGCCTTGATAAACAAAAACTTGCGCTTTCGTCATATTTTGCAAATCGCGGCTCTTGGGAGACCAATCGTGCGGCTCTACCCCTGCCGGAACGAGATTTATCACATTGACGTAGTCCCCGCCGATATTGCGCGTAAAATCGTACAACGGATAAAAGCTGGTGACAACGTTAATCTTGCCTTCCACCAGCCCGGCTTTGTCCGTCGCTTTGCCGCAGCCTGCCAATAAAATAGTAAACAAAGCGAAAATCGCCATGTAAAAAATAGTGCGCTTGCGCATGATGAAACTCCCTTCAAGACCGCTCGTCTAAATCGTAATTTTTTTTATTAACGAACTTGATTATACGAGCAGGCTTTTCGGTTGTCAATATCAAACAGAGCAAAAAAACCACCCTGCAGTCGCAGCGTGGTACAGATCATGACGCGGTGCTGCGCTGCATGACGGCGATCGGTCGACCGCATACGCACCGCGCTGGGAACAATAAAACGCTTCGCTAGCCGCTGCCGGATTGGCCTCCGCCGCTTTGGGAATCGCCGTCCCCGCTCTTCGACTGGCCTCCTCCGCCTTTTTTCTTCGATGCGCCCTTGCCTTCCCCTTCTTTTTTGGATGGTTTTTCGCTTTGTTCCTTCAGCTTCTTGTACCGTTCTTCGGCTTGCTGCTGGACCTTTTTGTCCTGCTCCGTCTGATACTGCTTCATCTCTTTGTACATGTCGTACTGCCTCTTTAATTCCTGATCAATGACGCTTCCCTTACCTGAGCTTTGCTCCTTTTGCTGGCCTTGGTCCTGCTGCTTGTTGCCGCCTTGCGAGTTGCCCATGCCGCAGGCCGTGAACAAAAGCAAGCACGCGGCAGTCCATGCGATTTTTGCCACAGTTCGAGCTTTCATAGGAGTCACTCCGTCAGTCTTTTTCCTTTAACATGCCCAAAGTTAAAGCAAAAAACCCCATGCCGCTTGAAATCCGGCATGGGGGTGCGCTTTGCTATTTGACGATGGCGCCGTTCGGCATGCTGTCCGGAACGGTTGCCAGCGTCAGCTGATCGCCTTGCGAAGCGGCGAGAATCATCCCTTGCGACAGCTCGCCGCGCAGCTTGGCGGGCTTCAAATTCGTGACGCAAATCACTTTGCGTCCAACCAGATCCTCGGGCGAGTAAAACTTCGCAATGCCCGAGACGACTTGCCGCTGCTCGTACCCGAGATCGAGCTGCAGCTTCAAGAGCTTATCCGCGCCCTTCACAGGCTCGGCCGCAATCACCTGCGCGACGCGCAGCTCGACCTTGGCGAAATCGTCGATGCCGATTTCCTCCTTCGGCTCCGGCGCGGGCTGGACCGCGGCAGCGGCCGCAGGCGCTGCCTCTTCAGGCTGGGCGGCGCTTGCTGCGGCGCCGCCTCCCATGGCCTGGACGATATAGCCGATTTCCGGCTCCACGTCCAGCCGAGGGAACATCGGCTCTCCCTTCTGCACCTGCGTGCCGGAAGGGAGAAGCCCAAAGCTCTGCACGCTCTCCCACGAAGTGAGACGCGGCAGGTCTTCCGCAGCGATGCCCAGCTGCTGCCAGATCAGCTGCGGCGCCTTCGTCAGGAAGGGGCGCAGCAGCACGGACGAAATGCGCTGGGACTCAGCCAGCACATACATAACCGAGCCGAGCTTCTCACGGCTCTCCTCGCTTTTGGCCATCGACCACGGCTGCGTCTCGTCGATGTACTTGTTCGTGCGGCCGATCAGCTGCCACACGACCGACAGCGCAATGGAGAACTCCATTTTCTCCATTGCGTCCTCGTACTTCGCTACCGTTGCCTTGACAGTCTCAAGGAGACTTTCATCAAACTCGGTAGCGCCAGGCACATACGCGGGAATCTTGCCCTCAAAATACTTATCGATCATCGCGATCGTACGGTTCAGCAGATTCCCTAGATCATTCGCGAGGTCATGATTGACCCGCTCGACAAAGCTCTCCGGCGTAAACGTGCCGTCCGCCCCAAAAGGAACCTCGCGCATCAAATAATAGCGCAGCGCATCAAGACCGTAGCGGTCGATCAGCGTAACCGGATCGACCACATTGCCCTTGGATTTGGACATTTTGCCGTCCTTCATTAACAGCCACCCGTGCGCAAAAACCTTTTTCGGCAGCGGCAAATCAAGCGCCATCAACATAATCGGCCAATAAATCGTATGGAAACGCACAATCTCCTTGCTCATTAGATGAACATCCGCAGGCCAATAGCGTTCAAACTTGCTTTCGTCATCCGAATCGTATCCAAGCGCAGTAATGTAATTGGACAACGCATCGATCCAAACATAAATAACATGCTTAGGGTCGCCGGGCACCTTAATGCCCCAGTCAAAAGTCGTCCGGGAAACAGCCAGATCCTCTAGCCCCGGCTTAATAAAATTGTTCAGCATTTCATTTTTGCGCGACTCAGGCTGAATGAAATCAGGATTCTCTTCATAATATTGAACCAAGCGGTCCGCGTACTTGCTCATCCGGAAAAAATACGTTTCTTCCTTCATTTTCTCCACAGGACGGCCGCAATCCGGGCACTTCCCATCCACCAGCTTGCTCTCCGGGAAAAAAGTTTCACAAGGCACACAATACCAGCCTTCATATTCGCCTAAATAAATGTCGCCCTGTTCCAGCAGCCTTGAAAAAATTTTGCCAACCGCCTTCGTATGCCGCTCCTCCGTTGTCCGGATAAAATCATCATACGAAATGTCCAGCTTGGCCCAAAGTTCCTTAATGCCCTTAACGATCTGATCGACGAAAAGCTGCGGAGTAATGCCCTTTTCCTGCGCCTTGCGCTCAATCTTTTGACCGTGCTCGTCCGTACCCGTTAAATACATGACGTCAAAACCCCGCAGTCTTTTGTAACGGGCCATGACATCCCCAGCCACCGTTGAATACGCATGTCCGATATGCAGCTTGTCGCTCGGATAATAGATCGGCGTCGTGATGTAAAAAGTCGGTCGTGAATTCGACATAACAAAAAACCTCCTGGAAAATATTCAAAACATGACAAAAAACCCTCATCCTTCTTGGGACGAGAGCTGCACTCACGCGGTACCACCCAGTTTCCCCCGTCTTTCACAAGAGCGGGGCTCAGTAAGTCAATGCGACTTGCCCATTAACGCTGGGACACGAAGCCAGCTCACTCCTCTACACATTGCGTAAAGGCAGCTCGAAGGCTTATTCTCCGGGACCATCTTCCAAACATCGTCCTATACCGGCTTTCACCTGACCCGGCTCTCTGTTCATAGGCATCCGCCTGTACTTATCCGTTCATCGAATTCCATATGTTATCCTTAAGGAAAATATATCGAAAAGTAAAGCCCCATGTCAAGCCGATTGCTGAGAATTAGGTGCAGGAGGTACATGGTCGATTCCGCCAGGATGAAAAGGATGGCATTTGCAGAGCCGCTTAACCGTCAACCAGGATCCTTTTAACGCGCCGTGAACTTCAAGAGCCTCCAGAGCATACTCCGAACAGGTCGGATAAAACCGGCAGGAAGGCGGCGTCAAAGGCGAAATAAATTTGCGATAAAACCGAACCGGAAGCTGCAGCGCCTTTCTCATTGGGCGACCCTCCCTTGTCAAAACAATCATGATTGACCTCTCGCTCTATCATGACTGAAAAAGAACAGTTCGTCAACGTACCGCCTAATTCGCCGATCGCAGCATACGTTCTATGAAGGACATTGATAGCACTTTAAGAAAACGGGATAAAGAGCCGCAGTTATAAAAGCCTTCAGCCAATCCCTGAATGCAAAAAACGCAGAGTAAGTCCCTTCAGCAGCATTGCCGCTTTCCAAAAATTGTTTATACTTTGTCGGTAACTGGGCATGTACCTTGTTATTGCGAACAGCCGCGCTATACTTCCTGTTGATCCTCTGCAATATGTGTGCCGTTCGAGCATCCGGCTGTACGCCGGCTTTATGTGGAACCTGATCAGCGGGGACGATCACCTCCAGGTCGCTTTCTTCAAGATTATCTATCTCCGACTCGATGCTCTCCTTATGACTTCTTTCCATCCGGTTTCTCTCTTGAAGCCGGCTTTCCCAAACAGACTGCTTGTTGAGCGCAAAATAAATCTTTTGCAACAGCAGCCGGGCGCTTCGATAATTGATTCCCAATATTTCAGCAAGCGAACTTGCGGAATATTCCTTTTGATCGTGAATGAGCAATTGTATAGCGCGAAACCAAGTTAGTAGAGGGAGCTTAGACTTGTGCATGATCGTCCCCGCTGTCAGCGAAACTTGCATCCTGCAGTCGGAACATTCAAGCAAACTGCGGGTCCGAACCGTATAAGCGTTATCGAAATCGCACCGCGGGCAGCAAAAACCAGACGACCAACGAATCTTCATCAAAAAATTTTCGCATTCCTCTTCCGTATCAAAATGACAGGATTGAATATCATAAAGATTCATCTGCTTCACCGCCCCGAATACAAACATTTGTTCTCATTTATTATAGCACACATACGTTCGTATTTAAAGCTTTTTTTGAATTTTTTTGCGGCACGACGTTGTTAGCCTCCGCTCCCTCATCATTTGAAGACGTCCTATCTTGATGATAGCTCTTCTGTCGTAACTACAAAAGATTATTGTACTTTGAAAACTCAAACCATCCTCCTATTTTCAATGTCGTATGAACATAGTGCGTTATTAAGCGAAAAAACTAAAACCCAAATGCCTTAAAGGGCTACTCCTGTTGATATCTTTGGATTGCCCTCTTGTAAATGTCACATTTGCTTGTTGCCTGCCTAGTTAATCCGTTGCTATACCGCACTCCCGGTGCTTCTTCTAGATGCCGCACGTGTTACTGTAATCACTATGTTGCCTTTCTGATTGCTCCTCTGCAATAACTACATACCATTACTCCTTATGATTGCCTCTTGCAATATTGCACTTACAATGTTGTCTTTCTGGTTGCTCCTCTGCGATATTGCATTCCCATTGCTTCGTATGCTTGCCTCTTGCGACATTGCCACTTACAATGTTGCCTTCTGAATACTCCATTGTAATTACTGCATTCTCAATGATCAATTGCCTCATGTGTTATTACACTCGCAATATTGCCTTCCCGATTACTCTTCTGTGATACTTGATTCCCATTTACTTCCTCTGATTTCCCCATGCGATATTGTACTTACAATGTTACCTTCCTCTTGCTTCATTGTGTTACTGCATTCTCAATGCTTAATTGCCTCATGTGTTATTGTACTCACAATGTTGGCTTCCTGATTACTCCATTGCGATAATGCATTCTCAATGATCAATTGCCTCATGTGTTGTTGCTTTTCTGATGCTCCATTGTGATACTGTTTTCTTAACGCTCAATTGCCTCATGTGTTATTGCACTGGCATTGTTGCTTTCCTGTTACTCCATTGCGATACTGTATTCTTAATGCTCAATTGCCTCATGTGTTGTTGCAATTGCCTTGGTTTACCTGCCTAATTGTTCCACTACGTTACTGCACTACTGATACTCTTTCTGATTGCCCTCTCGAGATGTTCTACTCGCAATGTTTACCTCTTATTGAACCTCTCTGATGATGCAATTGTGATGTTGACCTCAACAATTGCGCTTTGGGATGTTGCATTTCTGACCACCCTTGTCGTGATTCCCTGCAAAGAGGGGTAGTATTTTGCACTTATCTCAGAATGGATAAAATCACATTATACGACCCTTTCGGAAGGAGGTCCTCTTGAGGTTGTACTCATGGTAAGGCCCAGCTTGGGGATTAGAGCTTACTTTGTACTTATTTCAGAATGTATGAAATTTAAATTTGTACATATCTCAGAATGCACTAGATTTGAAATACACGGACCCTCGGAGAGGGCCGATCATGCTGCGATTTCCGTCTGTGGTAGTACTCCGCTGCGTCATGCAGAATTTTTGCACATATCTCAGAATGCATGAAAATCAAATGTGTGACCCTCTAATTGGGAGGCCATGGCCATCTTTTGGACTTGCCAGTTGCGATGGCGGTCTGCTAAGGAAAGTGGTATTTGGGCCTGCGCTCGTGGTGATATCCCGCTGTACATAGTTTTTCGTAGAATGCGTGAAATTAAAGGACGGTTTCGGACGCATGCGTGTGGGGTTGGTTTTAGGCTGCCTAGGAGGCTGCGGTTCTAAGTGGGGGGTTTATTTGATGATGTCGGGCGGGTGGATTTAGGATTATGATGAGTCCAAGGCTGAATGATCGGTTGATATGGCCTTGGACTTATTTTTTGGGATGATAGGGGGTTAGTACGTTCTGCCGTTAATAAGTTGGCTGATGAGTCCGGCTGTTTCTTCGATGGCTTTGTTGGTTACGTCGATGATTTCGCAGTTTAGTTGTTTCATCAAACTGGCGGCAAAACCGAGTTCTTCGTTGATTCTTTGTAAGGTGGCGTATTGCGAGCTGCCGGGCAGGCCGACGGTTTTGAGGCGTTCCTGGCGGATTTGCAGTATGTATTCGGCATCCATGGTGAGGCCGATGATGCGGTGGCTTGGAATTTTGAACAGTTCCGCGGGCGGTTTGACTTCGGGTACTAGCGGCAGGTTTGCGGATTTGATGCCTTTGTGGGCCAAGTATATGCTGAGCGGTGTTTTGGACGTTCGCGATACTCCGATGAGCACGACTTCGGCTTCCAGCATGCCCCTCGTATCTTTGCCGTCGTCATATTTGACGGCGAATTCAACGGCCTCCACTCTGCGGAAATAGTCGGCATCCATTTCGTGCAGCAGCCCCGGTTTTCGTTTGGGCGAATCGCCGTAAGTGTCTATGAACGCCTGCAGCATCGGTCCCATGATGTCGACAGCGCGAACGCCCAGGCGGTATGCTTCGGCTTTCATTAATTCCCTCAGTTCCGGCTGCACGAGCGTGTAGGCGACAAAACCTCCTGCCGCGGCAGCTTCGTTGAGCATTTGGCGGATCTCGGTTTCCTGACTGACGTGGCTGAACCTTTTTATTTTGACCTGTTCTGCGTTAAATTGGCGTATGGTTGCTTTGGCTACGGCATCTGCTGTTTCACCGATGGAGTCGGAGCAAACAAATAAATGCTGCTGTTCGTACATAATGACCTCCTCTGCTTTTCCAATTGTGCTTTTATCTATCTCTATGAACTTACTATAGTAAATATTTACCTGGAAAGCAAAAAACCTTCGTCTTGTAATAACCAGACAAAGGTTTGAGGCAGCTTAATATTGCAGGATAAGCACGGCTTTTGCCGCAAGTGACACGGTGTTTGAAACTTCATTGCCGGACAATAGATCAACGGCCTGCAGGGCGCCCAGTTCCACCTTGACTTCACCGCTGTTATGGTTCATGACAAACAGGTATGATTTTCCGTCTTTGTCTCTTTGGGAAATCTCGACTCCAGGGACAGGGGCGATCGGTGCTTTGATGTTTTTGGCGCTGCACAGGTTCGCCATCAGCCCTTGCAGGAATGCCGCATCCGGACTGGTCGCCACGTACCATGCTTGCCCTTGGCCGAATTTGTTGACTGTCAGGACAGGCATTCCCTTATAGAAGTCGCTTCCGTAGACTGCTTTCACTTCCGCTCCTTCGGGATGGATCAGGTCGCACAAGGTGGTGCAGGTGTAATTTCCGTTCAACGCGCCCCATTCCTGCTTCATGACGATTTGATTGCTTTGATCCGGGAATAGCGCATCAATTTCTTCAGCCCATATGCCCAGCACGCTGCGCAGTTCCCCGGGGTATCCGCCGGTTGTGACGATATCATTCTCGTTGACGATGCCGCTGAAGAATGTCGTGACGAAGGTACCGCCGGCTTTTACAAACTCCTCGATCCGTTTTGCATATCCGGGCTTCACCATGTACAGTACAGGGGCGATGACGATATCGTATTCGGTTAGGTCGGCGTCGACGCCAATGAGGTCGGTCTGGATGTTTTGCCGAAACAAAGCGTCGTAGTATTTGTGCACTTCATCCACATATTTCAAGGCGACGGTCGGCCCGCTGGAAAGCTCTACGGCCCACCGGTTTTCCCAATCGTATACGATCGCGACGCGCGCATTCACTCTTGAATCAAGCAGATTGCCGGACAAATTTTGCAGTTCTTTGCCCAGTTCGGCGCATTCACGGAAAACGCGGGTGTTTTCGTTGCCTACATGTTCGATTACGGCGCCATGATATTTCTCGCAGGCTCCGATTGATCTGCGAAGCTGGAAAAACAATACGGTATCCGCTCCCCGCGCCACGGCTTGATAACTCCAGAGCTTCATAACGCCCGGCCGTTTCAGCGAGTTGTAGGGCTGCCAATTTTGCTGGCTTGGCGTTTGCTCCATTAACATAAACGGTTGGCCGTTTTTGAGCCCTCTCATTAAATCGTGAACCATGGCGGTCAAGCTGAACGGCGTATCCAGTGACGGGTAATTGTCCCAGGAAACAATGTCTATGTGCTTCGCCCATTTAAAGTAATCCAATTCTTTGTACGTGCCCATCAAATTGGTTGTGACGGGAATGTTCGGGGTATGTTTTTTAATGGCGTCGTACTCCAATTTGTAGCAATCCAGCAGGCTGTCCGACATAAAGCGGCGGTAATCCAGTGAAATGCCCTGGAAGTAAGTGCGGTCTCCGGCCCACTCTTCTGAAAGCGCATTCGGAGAAACGATCTCATCCCACTCATAAAAGGTATGGCCCCAAAAACGCGTGTTCCAGACTTTGTTCAGCTTTGCCAAGTTTCCGTAACGCGCCTGCAGCCAATTCCTGAATTCCCGGGCGCAGTTATCACAGTAGCAGTAGCCGCCATATTCGTTCGATACGTGCCAGATCAACAAGGCCGGGTGATCTTTGTAGCGTTCGGCCAACTTTGAAGCAATGGCTGCAGCGTGCTTGCGGTACGTCGGACTGCTGGGGCAAGAATTATGGCGTCCGCCGAATTTCCGTTTGCGGCCTTCAAAATCTACCCGCAGCACATCGGGATATTTTTTGGCCATCCATGCGGGATGGGCCCCTGTGCTTGTAGCAAGGCAAACGTACGTGCCGTTTTGGTGCAGCCGATCCATGATTTCATCCAGCCAAGCAAAATCGTACGTATCCTCATTAGGCTGCGAAAGCGCCCACGAAAATACGTTAATAGTGGCTACATCTATTCCCGCCAGCTTAAACATACGCAAATCTTCGTCCATCACGGACGGTTCCCACTGCTCCGGATTGTAGTCTCCGCCATACCAAATTTTCGGCAGCTTTTCGTTAATCATCCTGCACGCTCCTTAACCGCTTGAATGCATGAAATATAAGAATATAACCATTGTATTGGATTATTCACGCGCTTAAAATATAATATTTTTACGTGTGTATATAAAAAAATGGAACAGGATGCTGGATGTATGCATAAAAGGTTCGTTTTGACGCCTTCGGCGGATCAGGCTTATCCGCTTTTTATTGAAAGCATCGGGCATCACGAGGATCAGGAAAAGATGGTCAGGGACGATGGCTACTCTTGCTTCCACTGGCTGCAAACGTTCTCGGGAGAGGGCGAGCTCTGGACGGGAGGAAAATCGTTTCGCCTGAGCAAAGGATGCGGGTTTCTGCTCCTGCCGGGCGTCGGTCATGCCTACTGGGCGGTTTCGGATACGTGGTGTACGGAGTATGTGACTTTCGGAGGGCATTTGGCCGAGAGCATGTTGAATATGCTGGAGCTGCATCAAGCCGCTTTTTTTCGTTGGGAAGCGGCATCGCCGCTGGAAACTGCGGTGGGAACGATTTTGTCCTACGCGGAGGCCGGTACGGAGTATACCGGGTATGACGCTTCCGCTGATTTGTACCGTTTTCTCATCCTGCTCAAAAAGCACGGTCAAGTCAATAACCGCGCTTCTTTGAGCAGCCAGCTCCTCAGTCTTCAGCCGCTGCTCGACTGGCTGGAGCTGAACTATGCCAATCCCGACACCGGGCTTGAAGAAATGGCCGGGGTGCTGGGCGTCACTCCCCGGCGCATGAGCACGCTGTTTCAACATGCCTTCGGCTCATCGCCATATTCGTATTTGATTTTGCTGCGGCTCCGCAAGTCCAAGGAGCTGCTGCTGAACAGGCAGAGCTTGACGGTAAAAGCCGTTGCGGAGCTGGCCGGGTTTCGGGATGCGAGCCATTTTGTCGCGAGCTTCCGCAAGCATGTCGGGCTGACGCCGGAAAAGTTCCGTCAGCTGAACTGAACCGCGCGCGTCAGGTGGCCGTGCGGGAGAGGCTGCGCCGCACGTCATCGACCGCCAGCGTCGACGTGCGGATCGTATTCCGATGCGGAGCGGAGGGCCACTTGGCGTCCAAGTGGTACTCCTGCAGCGCATCGGTGTCTTTGAGCAGATGGCCCGTCAGCACGCAGACGGCCGTTTCGTCACGGTCCGCGACGCCTTCGCGGACCAGCTTGCGCAGCCCGGCGAGCGCAGCCGCCGAGGCCGGCTCACAGCCGATGCCGCTGCGGTCGATGACCGCTTTGGCATCGAGGATTTCGGCGTCGCTGACGCTGGCCGTGACGCCGCCGGTCTCTTCCAGCACCCGCCGCGCTTTGCGCCAGCTTGGCGGGCTGCCGATGTTCAGCGCAGAGGCGCGGGTATGCGGCTCGCGCTCGGGCGCGAGCTCCTCCATGGCCTCTGCCATCAGGCGGTGGAAGGGCGACGCCCCTTCCGCCTGTACGACCGCGACGCGCGGCAGCCGCGGGATGAAGCCGAGCTCCTTGAGATCGCGGAGCCCTTTGCCGAGCGCCGACGCGTTGCTCAGCGCTCCACCCGGCAGCACGATCCAGTCCGGCAGCTGCCAGTCAAGGGATTGGGCAATCTCGTAGACGATGCTTTTTTGCCCCTCGATCCGCAGCGGGTTCACGGAGTTGCACACATACAGCCCTAACGCCTCGGCATGCTTTTCCAAAAAGCGTATGCCATCGTCGTACGTGCCCGTGAAACTGACTACGTCGGCTCCATACGCTATCGTTTGCAGCACTTTATTGTGCGAGATGTCCTTGTCCGGCACAAACACGACGGAACTGCCTCCGCCGAAAGCGGCGTACATCGCCAACGAAGAGGACGTGTTTCCGGTCGATGTGCACGTAAACCGGGAATAGCCCAGTGAACGACCGTGAGACACCGCGACGGTCATGCCGTTATCTTTGAACGAGCCGCTCGGATTCTCGCTCTGGGCTTTGAACATCAGCCCTCTGACCCCCGCATAGGCGCGCAGCCCTTCGGAGGCCGGGTACAAACCCGTGTTGCCTTCAAACTTCGTGCAGATCATCGGCTCCGGCAAATCGGGCGCTATGAGCTCCTTGTAGCGCCAAACGCCCGATGCGTAAGGCGACATCCGCTCGGCGAGCCGCTCCGCAAACAGCCGTTTCAAGCGCTCCGCATCGATCCCGGCGAAATTATGCCGGACCTCAAGTAACCCGCCGCAAGCGCACAAATACGCAAATCTTCCATCAGCCAAAACAGCACCGCATTCCGCGCACACAAATTCCATATGGATGTCCTCCTTCTTGTAAGCATTCAATTTCACGTTCGTCGTAACTGATTTAGTTCTGCTGCGCCTCGCACTTTACGATGCGAATCCCTTTCTTGGCCCACCTAGCTTCCAGCGATTCGGCCAGCCCGTTCGTCACGATCGTATGAATCGAATCGATGCCGCAAACGTTGTAGACGTCGCGCCGTCCCCAGTCGCGCTCGTCCATCAGCACAATGGCGCGGTTCGACTGCCGAATGGCGGTCTGCTTGACCGCCAGGCTCTCCTGCAGCGCCGTCGTCAGCTTGCCGTCCTCCGTAATTCCCGCCGGCTTAAGAAAGCACTTGTCAAAGTTGATTTGCTCCAAAGCCTGCAGCGTAAACGGCCCGTAGCACGCTTCATCCTGCTTGTGCACAGCCCCGCCCAGCGTAATCAGGTTCACCCGCTGAACCAATGCGGAAAGGGCGTTCACACTGTTCGTAACGATGGTGACGTCCGGCATTTCCGCCAGCTCGTAAAACATGAAATGGGTGTAGCTGGACGATTCGATAAAAACGGTGTCGCCAGGCTCGATAAGCGCCGACGCCGCTTTGGCGATCGGCTTTTTCCGCTCCGGCTCTCCCCTGTCCTGATAAGGGACAAACCCGGAAACGCGGGCTACCGGCACAGCTCCTCCATGCGCTTTTTGCAGCAGACCTCTCTTTTCCAAAGCCCGCAGGTCTTTACGGATCGAGTCTTCCGTCACATGAAAGTGCGCTGCCAGCCGCTTGACCTCGACTCTCCCTTCCTGCTCCAGCAGCGCTATGATTTGGTTGCGGCGCTCCTCGCTGAACAGGGAATGCTGAACTTGTTCGGTCATGCAGCTATCATCCTTTATCACATTTTATCTTTTGTTATTTAATTTTATTATATTTTATTGTTTCGTATTATTCAATAAAAAAAAACCGACCTTCCTACGAGGGAAGCTGTCGGGTTTTGAAATTTCTGGCGATATATAAAACCGGGGTCGAAGCCGCCGAGATGATAAATTTGATGACATACGTAGTTGCCAAAATTTGCAGCCAGACGCCCCAATCGTACAAACCGCTGAAAGCGATGCTGCAAAATACGAGCGAATCGACAAGCTGGCTGATTCCCGTGCTGCCGTTGTTGCGGATCCAAAGCTGATTCCGGCCGGGAAACACTTTTTTCAGAAACGTATAAATTCTGACATCAAGAAACTGGCTTACAAAATAAGCCGTCAAACTCCCGAGCGCGATTCGCGGAAGCAGGCCGAATATCGTTTCCAGCGAAGACTGGCCGACGTCCCCTGCCTGCGGGGTGAACACCATCGCCATCTGCATGATGATCATCGACATGATCAAAGTGAAGAAGCCGAACCAGACCGCTTTTTTGGCATCCTTATCGCCGTACTTTTCATTCAGCAGGTCTGTTGTCAAATAGATGGTTCCATACATCGTGTTGCCTAATGTCATGACGAAGCCGAACATTTCGATCGTTTTGACCACCTGGATGTTGGCCAGAACGGTCGCAACGCCGACCCAGGCGTACAAGCCCTGTTTGCCGAACAATCGGTAGCACACCAAAAACAGCCCGAAGTTGACCAGGACAAAAAGCACGCCCCAAGCAAAATTAAACATCTTTCATTCCTCCTAGTTTTGATAACGCGGGAGTTTTCGAACCGCGGCTCCGCTTTGCGGCAGCGTTGTTGATTATAACACAGATCGTGGAGGCGATGTTAGGCTTTTTTCCGGCCAAAAGCCCCGTAGTATAATAGAAAAACAATGATAATGACGGCGAGGAAAATAAACAGCAGGTTGCTGTAAGGAACGGCTATGTCCAGACCTTGAAACGGATTGATCCGGAAACGGTGCAGGAACCCGTCCAGCAGCTTCGCTACAAGCGCGGTGCCGACTGCGCCAGAAATAAAGCTGACCAGATTGAACAGACCCATCCCTACTCCTGTTTCCTCAACTTTGAGCGTTAAGGAAACCCGGTTGGCCAACGCCGTTTGAATGAAGGAAAAACCGATATAGTTCGGCAGCATAGCGGCCGAGACGAGCCACGGTGAAAGCCCGGCGACAAAGGCGATCGCAAGCAAGCTGACAAAAAGCAGCGTCAGTCCGATGTAGATCACATAATTGTTGCCTTTGCGGTCCGCCAAATTTCCGCCTATCGTGCCAAAAATGACGGCGCTGATCGCCCCCGGAAACAGCACGAGACCGATTGTGCCGGTGCTCAGCCCGTTTAGCTCAGTGAGCATAAGCGGCATGACGAACATAACGCCCATGACGACGTTGAAAATAATAAAACCGATAACGAGGCCGTTGCGAAGCAGTTTGTTGGCAAACAGCGCAGGCTCGATGAACGGATTTGCCGAACGTCTGATGTGAAATATGAACCAGACCAGCACAAGCACGCTGAGCGCTAGATAGTACCACCCCGAGTAGGTTAGAAACAGCATCAAGCTCGCGACGATCACGGCAACCATTACGGCTCCGAGGATGTCAACCTTACCTTTTTTCGACTCCTCGTCAGGCAAAATGCGGCGGAAGAAAGGGATCGATACGAGGGTGAACAGCGGAATCAGGAATAAAAACGTCCAATGATACGTACCGGCGATGAATCCGCCGAGTACCGGGCCGACGCCGACGGCGAAAGATACGGTCGATGTCAGCAAACCGAACACTTTTCCCCGGTCCGAAGGCGCGAAATAGCGGGCCACAAGCACCATAACGAGCGCCGGAATAGCCGAAGCTCCCGCCCCTTGAATCGCTCTCCCCAGAATGACTGTGGGATACCAGAAGTTTAGCGCGAAGCCGATAATCGATCCGGCGTTATAGATGATGACTCCTGTCACGATCAGCTTTTTCAAGCTGTAAATATCCGACAATTTGCCGTAGATGACCGAGCCTAGAGCGAAGAAAATAATGAAGCTCGTCAGCACCCAACTGACACCTGTCGGCGAAACGGCGTACTGCTTGGCGATCTCCGGCGTCGATACGTTGAACACCGTCTCATTCAATACTGCGAAAAAAATCAAGTAAATAATCCAGGGCACCGTTTTCTTTGTATCTACCGATATGGCTTGGTGCTCCATGGAAACAGCTGCAGCTTGCTGCATGGTTCCACCTCCGACTTTTAGTCCTCCGCCATCTTATCATAAAAAGACAAGCAAAAACGAAGGAAAAAATAATTTTAATAAACTGCCAGGACAGCAATTGTATGCAGCCTAATATGTAAAGTTTACCAGCAACCTATCTGTAATAATAAATGTTATAGTTTTACGTGTCAATAGCCGTCTTCCTAAGACGGGCAATATATCGGATAATGGACAAATGACATCAGATCGAAATGAACAGGAGATTTTTCATGCAAAAACTGTTGAAGTTTCTCAAGTTGGCCTTTTCCCGGGTGACGATTATCGTTCTTCCGTTTGTCCTGATGGCGATGGTCGAGTACCTTGAACGCGGGACTTTTGAAGACCTTTATAAATGGGCGGTGCATTACCCGCTGGCCATGATTCTCGCCTACTTGATTACAGCGGCGCTTTATTTGTTTTTGATAGCCGTTACGGGCAGGAGCCGGCTTTCCTTTTGGCTGCTGTGCGCCGTCCTGCTTCCTCTTGCAGCCGTAAGCGGAAGCAAGCTGCATGCGATCGGGGCGCCCTACTATCCGTGGGATCTCGTATTTCACAATGAGATTGTGGAATACCGCGCTTTTTTAAGCAGCTATTTGACTTATTCCATTGTCGGATCTGCGCTTTGTTTTCTGGCTCTGGTCGCGCTGCTTTTTCATGTGATTTTGCGCAAACGGGCGATCCGGTTCCGTTGGCCGGAGCAAATGGTATACGCTTTGACCGCTGCCGCGCTAATGACCAGCATTTATGCGGACGGACCTATTCCTTTTTCGAAGCTGTACGGCATCTATACGGTTCCGTGGGATCAGACGATCACGTATGACGAGAACGGATTTCTGCTTTCCACCGTGCAGATGCTCCCTTTTCTGAAAGTGGACAAGCCTTCCGGCTACAATAAAGATGCGATCGAAACGATACTGCGGCAAATTCCGGAAAATAAAGCAAACGGAGGCAAGCAGCCTAATATTATCGTCATGCTGAGCGAGTCGTTCTGGGATCCTACCGTGATGAAAAACGTCAGCTTCAGCCGGGACCCGATCCCTTTCCTGCACAGTCTGCAAAAAACGTATACGAGCGGCTGGATGCTGTCTCCGCAATTCGGCGGCAGCACCGCCAACGTGGAGTTTGAAGTGCTTTCCGGCAACTCCATGCGCTTTTTCGGCCAATCGCCGGATAAAATTTTGCCGTATATTGAGTACATGAACCACGGCGTCGATTCTTTGGCCAGCATCGCGACCAGGCAAGGCTATCACGCTACCGCGATCAATCCTTTTTTCAGCTGGTTTTTCGACAGCAGGAAGGTGTATAAGCATTTCGGGTTTTCCCGTTTTATCAGCAGCGAGTTTTTTCCGAACGATTTCGAGGGACCGAACTACGCCGACCGGGCTGTCGCCCAAAAAATAATCGAAGAGACCGAGAAGAGCCCTGGGCCCGATTTCATTTTTGCCAACACGATGGAAAACCATCATCCTTACAACCCTGGAAAGTTCAGCAAAAATACGATCGAAGTCAGCGGCGACATTACACCGGAGTCCAAAGGCTTGCTGGAGACGTATGCGCAGGGCATCACGGATGCGGACAAATGCCTGCAAACGCTGGTCGACTATTATTCCAAAAAGCCGGAGCCGACCATCCTGCTGTTCTTCGGCGACCATATGCCGTTTCTGGAGGACAACTATAAAGTATACCGCGACGCCAAATATGTGCTGCCGGACGATCCTGAGCTGTATACAAAAACGCATTACACGCCATTCGTGATCTGGAACAACTTTCTCCCGGCCGATCAGGAGAAGCCGGGTCTCAGGCTTAGCCCTTCTTTTCTCGGTCCGCTCGTGCTGCATATGGCCGGCGTGCAGGGCAGCTTTTATACCGACTATTTGTACGGCCTATCGCAAAAAATTCCCGTCATTCCGCCGAAGGAACAGTGGGACGCCTACAAAATCAAAGCCGGCGATCTGAGCGACTACGCGAAGCTGCAGTATGACAATTTGTTCGGAGGGCGCTACGCCTACCAGGCTGCTGGCATCAAGGATACCATCGTCCAGCCGGGTTACACGCTCGGATATGGCGATCCGTCGATCACGAACGTTACGGTGAAGGGCAAAGAGCTGCAAATCGAGGGCACGAATTTCTTCCCTTCATGCAGCGTCTATGTGGACGGAATCGAGCTGAAATCAAGCTTCAACGGCACGAATACGCTGTTTGCGGACATGCCCGACAGCCTGCATCCGGAAAGCGGCGGCACGCATCAGGTCGAAGTCCGCATCATCGACGACAAAAAGATGAAAATTGGCCAATCCAATCTTTATCGGATCGGGCAGTAATGCCGTAAGCCCCCTTGGAATAGGATGTAAACATCCTGATACAAGGGGGCTTTTGCCGTGAAGTGCTTTCTCCCGCTTCCGCAAACGATATTCGCTCCGGCTCACGCGCATTTTTTTATCGCCATTACGTCGACGGACCTGAGTCATCACCATCTGCTGCGCCTCTACACATTCAGCGTCAACGGTACCGACGACGACGGTCATGTGCACCAATACAAAGGCATTTCCGGGATTAAATACGGACATTATCACCAATATTCCGGCATAACCGGTCCCGCCATCCCGCTGCCGGGAGGAAACCACGTTCACAGGATGGAAGGCATCGTCGAACCCAACCTGTATAACACACCCAGACGTGGAGATCTCCAAATATCCGCCCAAAAAGAAGGGCTCATCAATACGCCCCACCGCCATTCGTATTCCGGGGTTTCCGCAAAAGGATTCGGCTATGAGGGCTCGATTTTGCCGTAGCCTGAAAAGTGCTGCGCATGGACGTCCGGTGCTCCCGCGAATAGGAGCGGCCAGCCCGGGCGCAAGGGCGCATGGGTGCGCGCCGCAGGTCACGGGCCGAGCCCGAGCGCCGGGAACGGCAGGCTAGCCGGGCACAAGGGGCGAGCGGTACTGGGCACTAACCGCGCCTGAGTGCCGGGAAACCGGCGGGCTTGCCGTCAATTGTGCTTGGGAGTCCCTCGCAGGTCGAGGGGAAGCTCAAATGCGCAAAAAAACCTGCAATCGCACATCCCTTCGCTGCTCGATGACCTTGGTTCGAATAATTCCTGCAACTGTGCAGGCTTTCCGCCACGAAAATGGGCTCGGACTCGTTTTTATCGAACATTCCTGCACAATTGCAGGCTTTTCGCCAAAATGAACCATTTTTATGGAAAAAACCTGCACTTTCGCAGGTTTTTCGGGTCATGCCACAGATCAGCATGGACGGAAGGATATATCATCCACCTGCTGTTATGCCGATTCAAGGCGCGTTAGCGGGCTGTAGTGACTATGCGATCATGCTTCCACTGCTGAAAAACGGGGATGCGGGTTACCAAAGGGGCTGCCCATACAGATGAGGTTTGCACACGTTTACGGTTCCCATCGCGCGGATGCACCGTCAGCGTGCGGTGGGGCGGTGGTGGGACCTTAGCTCAGCATACACGGTACGGACTCTCCACACATGGTGCAGCTTTCTGCACGCATGGGCGGTCCCCAGCGCGCGGGTGCGCGGTCAGCGTGCGGTGGACGGTGGAAGTCGGGCTATGTTCTCAAATAAAAAAACCGAGGCTTTGGTCATACCACTCTGCCCTCGGTTTTTTTATTTCTTCTGCTTACGACAATGCTTCTACGCGAATTGACCATGCAAACGCAAAGCTGCCGCCTGCTGCTAGGCCTTGAGCCCCGGACGTTTGCGCCGGATACGGCTCATTGAATACGTTCATGATGCTGGTGTACGGCTCCAGCGACACTGCGTCCGTCCATGGCGCCGAATACAGCACATGGATCGGGAACTTGTCGCCCATGTCGAACACAAGCTTCGTGCCCCGCGCTTCATAGTGAAGCTCGCACGTCTGCGGGCCCGGCGCTATCGCAAGCATCTGTGAGCCGCCGGGGTACTCCGGCAGCTCCGCGACCGCAATGCCGCGCCGGAGCGCTTCGCACAGCGGCGACGGCTCCGGCAGCCCCGTCGCGTAGCCGTCCTCGCTCAGCGGCCACTCCGCCGCGGCGGGGATCAAGACGCGCACTCGCGCGGCCTCCCCCTTCGCGAACGCGAAGTAGGGGTGGAAGCCGAGCGAGAGCGGCATCGCCAGGTCGCTGCGGTTCACGACTTCACCGCTGAGCGACAGCGTACCGTCCAGCAGCCGGTACGTGAACCGAAAGCTGGCGGCGTGCGGAAAGTACGCCAGCATGTCCGGATGCTCCGCGAAGTCCATCTCCGCGGAGACGTACGCCCCGCCGGCCGCGTCCGCGCCGCCGGCGACGACTTTCCACGGCCGCTCGCGCAGCTCGCCGTGGGCATGGTGCGGCTCCCGGTTCCGCGGGAGCCGGTATTCGCGGCCTTCGAATGTGAAGGCCGCATGCTTGACGCGCCCCGGCGGGAACAGGATGGGCACGCCGTAGCGCGAAGACTGGGTGCGAAGCTCGGCCAAAGTGGCCGTCTTCGCGATGTAAGCCTCGTTTCGCACATCGAAGCGAAACAGGTGAAAGCCGACGGCCGGGACGATTTCGGCCTCCGCCCCGGCAGTTCGGTCGACGAGCCGGATCGTCGGCTCGCCGTCCCAGCTGGACGTATGGTATTCATAGCGATTCATCGTTAAAATGCCTCCTTGTATTTATGTTTATATGCCGCTTTTGCCAACCACAGCGGCAAATCGCGACTTCTTTTGATAATACGCATAGACGAGATACGTTCCCGCAATCAGCACGAAAGTCGTCACAAGGCTGCCTTCCGCGCCAAACGATCCGCCGGAAATCAGGGGGCTGCCGGTTCGTTCGAGCCGGATGGCCGATCCCGTCGGCGTACCCGAAACGAGGAAACCGTAAATGTTTCCCTGAAAAAAATTCCATGACACATGCATGCCGACCGGCATCCACAATCCTCCGGACGCTTCCCGGCTGACGCCGAACAGCAAGCCGGCCAGCAGCAGGTTCAGTATCGGCAGCGGCGTGCTCCACATTCCCGGGTTAAAGGAGTGCAGCAAAGCGAATACGAGTGCGGATACCGCTACGCCCGGCGCGGAGCCGAAACGGTTCTTAACGAGCCCCTGCAAGTACCCTCTTGCAAACAGCTCCTCGTTCAATGCCACGCCGATGAATAGCAGAAATCCCCACAGCCATTCTTTTCCCAGGAAATAACTCCATTCGAACGAGGCGAGCCTCACTCCCCGGAACAGCCAGATGAGCGCACAGCTCGCGGTGATGAAAATAAAGCCTGCGGCAAAGCCCTCTCCGATCCTCGTCCAGAACCGGATCGTGGCGAATCCCAGCGGCCAGCCTTTGCGCCTTTCGAATAAGGCGTACGCAGCAAAGACGCCGCCTGCAAAACCGACGAATTGCGCCCACATCGATCCTTGCGCAAACAAAGGATCCTGCATAATCAACTGGGCGATTTGCCAAGACGATTCGGAGCCGCCCATCAAATCGGGCCGCCTGCCAAGGACAACTGCGCCAAGCGCGAAAGCTAGCAGCACTGTGATGATCGTAGCAAAAAGCAGCGTGAGCAGCAATTTCCCCAAAATGGCGAAACAGGAAGCCAGCGGGCTTTTGCGTTCGTCTATTATGTCTCCTCCTCTCCGAATCCTACCAAAAGGAGATTCGAGAATTGGAGGCGATTTCCTGCTTGATGCCTTTTTCAAACTTCACTCTTGTGCAAAAGTAAGCTCCATGACACAATATAAGGAAACATCTGATGACGGAGGATTCCCGCTTCATGCTTTTCGTTTTGTTCGCTTTATGGATTATCGCCCTGCTATTGCTGTTCGTGGACCCGCGGTCAGGCACGATGCGCTGGATGAGCGCGGTTTCGTTCACCGGCGGTATCGGCGCGCTTGCGGCCGTCATGTCCAGCGACTTTGTTCCTTATATAAAGCAAGTCGTTCCCAACGAATCGATCGCCCTGCTCTTGTTTCGCATTCAAGCGGCAAGCTCGCTGCTTTCCTACTACGGGCTTCCTTATTCCTTCGCCATGCTGGCGCTGCAGTACAACCCGATCTGGCCGAAGGGGGCCATCCGCCGTTATTTACCGTACCTGCTGCTTCTGCCGCCGCTTGCGTGCGTGCTGTTTACGCCCGGCTATAACGAAGAAATTCCGATCTCGTTTCCGATCGTTGCAAGCTGGGCCATACCTTATATTATTGCGGGCTCCGTGCTTATTATCGTCAAAAAAGAGCGCCTTCCGGCCATGCGGCAGACACATTTGTTCACTTGTCTCGCTCTGCTGCCGCCGATTCTTTGCTTCGCCGTGCTCAATTACTTGATGCCCAGCCTCGGCTATTACAGGATGTGGATTTATCATCAGTGGATTTTGGCGTTCGTCGTGCCGTTCTTTGTGTATACGTTTTTCAAATACGGCTTCCTCGGCATCAGACTGCTGATCGAGCGGCGAAAGCTGGACTCGACGCTGCGCGCCATCACTTCGGGAACGGCGATTCTCAACCACGCCATCAAGAACGATGTGGGCAAAATGCGGCTGTTTCTCGATAAAATGAAGCAGCACGCCGAAGAGACGAATCAAACCGAGCTGCTGCAGGATATCGAAGTCGTCATGAACGCTTCGCTGCACATCCGCGACATGATCAGCCGGGTGCACGAGCAGACGCAGGAGCTCCCGCTCTCCGTCTCTCCCGTCAACCTGCAGCAGCTGGTGCAGGACACGCTGCTCTCGCTGCAGCCGCACCTCAGCGGCGTTCAGGTGCAGCACAGCGTTCCCGCGGCGCTGACGCTGCGGCTCGACCGCATTCAGATCGCGGAGACGCTGACCAATGTGCTGATGAACGCGGTCGAAGCGATGCCCGGCGGCGGAGAGCTTACCGTCAAGCTGTTTCCGGCCAAGAAACATTGGGTGCTCGAAGTGAGAGATACCGGCATCGGCATTGACAAATCGGCCATCAAACAAGTTTTGGAACCATTTTATACGACCAAAAGCGGGAGCCGCAACAATTTCGGACTCGGGCTCGCCTATTGCTACAGCGTGATGAAGAAGCACGGTGGTTCATTGCAGCTTGCGAGCGAACCCGGCAAAGGCACCAGCGTATTTCTCTCTTTTCCGGAAACGTGCCTGGTCGAATCAACATAGCTGCCAACGTATAACGCTCAGGAGGACTTGCCATGGAAACGATTAAAATTTGGATTGTCGAGGACGACCGGGACTGGCTGCGGGGATTGACCGCTTACCTGAACCGCCAGCCGGATTTGGACGTGGTGGCGACCGCTTCCACGGTCGAAGAAGCGCAGGTGCTTTTGAACGATTCAGAGCCGCTTGCCGACATCGCGCTGATGGACATTATGCTGGACGACAAGCCGGATGGGGTCCGCCTCGCGGAGCAAGCGCTGAACGCATGGGGAATCAAAGTGATTATGCTGACTTCCATGGAGGAAAAAGATTTGATCTTCCGTTCTTTTCAGGCGGGAGCCATCGATTATCAGATCAAATCCGGCTTCGAGGAGCTGCCTGAAGCGATTCGCGCCGCGCACAGGCGGCAAGCGCCGATCAATGCGGCCGTAGCCGAGCAGATGCGGGAAGAATTCCGCAGGCTGAAACGAATCGAGCATCAGTTCAAAATAAAGGAAGTAAGCGACCTGATTACGCCGACAGAGCTTCAGGTGCTGGAAATGATCGATCAGGGCCACACCCAGACGGAAATCGCAAACCGGTTCGTCATTTCCCTAAGAACGGTAAAAATTCACGTCGGCCATATTTTAAAAAAGCTCGGCAGTTCCAGCAGCAAAGAAGCCGCGCAAAAAGTGCGCGACCTCGGGTTGTTCGAACGGGATAATAAGTAAACGGACTCTTAATGGATGTCCTTCTTCTTGAACCGTCCGCCTTTGACATCGTGGATATTGCCGACGGCCAGAAACGCGCTCGCATCGAGCTCTTCCACGATGGATTTCAGCTTGGCTTCCTCCAGACGGGTGATTACGCAGAAAATGACTTTTTTGTTCTCACCGGAAAACCCGCCTTCGCCTTCCAAATAAGTAACCCCGCGTCCGAGCCGGTCAACCAGCGCTTCGCCGATTTCCCGGAACCGGTCGCTAATAATCCACACCGATTTGGACTCGTCAAAGCCTTCGATCGTAATATCGATCATTTTGTAAGCAATATAATACGCGATCAAGGAATACATGGCCCGGTCCCAACCGAATACGAACCCTGCGCTGCCGAGAATAAAGACGTTGATGAACATGACGATTTCGCCTACGGAGAAAGGCAGTTTTTTGGTTACGAGAATCGCGACGATTTCGGAGCCGTCAAGGGAACCGCCGAACCTGATGACCATGCCGACGCCGACACCGAGAATAATTCCCCCGAAGACAGTGGCAAGCAGCGGATCGATTGTTAGAGGTTGAACGGGATGAAGCAATGCCGTACCGATGGACATAACGAGGATGGCGAACAAGGTGGAGAGGGCAAACGTTTTGCCGATCATCTTGTATCCCAAGTAAATAAACGGAAGGTTAAGAATGGTAAGAAAGATACCTACGGGTAAGTCGAACAAATACGAGAAAATAATGGAAATGCCCGTGATTCCCCCGTCGATGATTTTGTTGGGAACCAGAAAAATTTCCAGACCGACCGCCATTAATGCTGCACCGAATATTAGAAAGACCGTGCGCCTAATAAAATTAAGCTTGGTCATCTTCTTGTGCTGCAGAGGGATTGCCGCCTTATTTTGAAATTTCACCTGCTGATTAGCCAGAATGATCTCCTCCTTCTCTGTATATGGTGTCTGCTTTCACTACTTTCTCCCCGCAGCCGCTATTTTCCTGCCAAAGAATGAAATTCCTTTCATATTCCTTTACATTTTAGTAAATGTCCCATCGAATATTCCAAACTCCCATGTTATAATTTCATATATTGTTTACAATTTCTTAATCAAATCTCATGGGAGAATGGCATGAACACACATCTTAACCGAATCTGGAGCGTGCTCAAGGCAAGGCTGCCGCTGCTTCTGACTGCTTTCGTTCCGGTAGCGATTATGGAAGTATTAAGCCGGGGGCATTATTTCGAGACCGTCTCCTGGGGCGCCCGGCATATGCTGCAGCTCATCTTTAATGTCTGGATCGTCCTCGCCTTCCTGCTTCTGTTTATGGCCGCCATCGGCCGTACGAAAGTCGCCTATTGGGCGATCAGCGCCGTCCTGCTAATTTTGGCGCTGGTCAGCGGCGTCAAGCTGAAAATACTTGGAATGCCTCTGCTGCCGTGGGATTTTGTATTGACCGGAGAAACTTCGGATATGGTCCAATATGTGACCAACATTTTCAACGTGCACGTGTTGGCAGGCCTGGTACTTTTTATCGGCGCCAGCTATTTTTTGCTCTACAGAACCCGGTTGTTTATGAAAAAGGTGCCTTTGCGGGAACGGGGAATGCTCGCCCTTGCGGGCATCCTGATGCTTGCCGCGGTCTATACCGACTCGCCGCTGCCCATACAAAAGTGGTTCGGTATCCAAGCCAACATGTGGAACCAGGCGGAAAATACGAAAGACAACGGCTTCGCGCTTGCTGCCCTGCTTAACGCCAAGACGATGTGGGGCGATCAGCGCGACGGCTACAACGACAAAGCGGTTGAGGCCATTGTCAGCCAGACCGCCAAACCGGACAAAGCCGGCGCTGTGCCAAGCGACATCAAGCCCAATGTCATTGTCGTGCTCAGCGAATCGTTCTGGGACCCTACGCTGATTAAAGGCGTACAGTTCAGCCGCGACCCAATCCCGTTCTTCCATAAGCTTCAAAAAGAAGCGACCAGCGGCTGGATGTTGTCTCCGCAATACGGCGGAGGTACGGCGAATGTGGAATTTGAGGTGTTAACCGGCAATTCCATGCGTTTTCTGCCGCAAGGCTCGATCGCCTACAACCAGTTTATTATGCATGAAGTCGATTCTTTGGCCGCCATCTATGCGCGTCAAGGGTACACGTCGACGGCCATAGGCCCTTTTCACAACTGGTATTTCAACAGCAACAAAGTTTACCAGGATTTCGGTTTCAGGAAATATATTCCAATCGAATACTTCAAGCCGAATTATTCCGGACCGTACATCGCCGACAGCGAAGTGGCGGAAAATATATTCCGCGCCACCCGTTCAAGCGAAGGGCCCGATTTTGTGTTCGCCAATACGATGGAAAATCATTTTCACTACTTCCCGGGCAAGTTTCCGAAAAATACGATCGATGTGTCGGGCAATATGGCGCCTTCCTCGCAGGGCATGCTGGAAACGCTGGCACAGGGCATCAGCGCCGCAGACAACATGCTGAAATCGCTTGTCGAGCATTATGAGAAAAGCGGCGAACCGACCATTATCGCGTTTTGGGGGGACCATCTGCCGTCGCTTGGAGACGACTACGCTACATATATCGACACCAAATATATTAGCGGCAAAGACGATCCGGATTTCCTGAAAAAAATGTACAGCGTTCCACTGGTCGTCTGGAACAACTTCGACAAGGAGCGGAAAGACCGGCTGAATTTCAGCCCTTCATTTCTTGGGCCTTACTTAATTGAACTTTCAAGACAGCGGGGTAATTATTATACCGATTTTTTACATGAGCTGTCAAAAAAAATACCCATTATTCCTCCAAAAGACAAGTTCGCGGCGATGAACATCGATGAAGCCGATTTGAAAGATTACGAAACGCTGCAGTACGACATCCTTTTCGGCGGCCGCCATGCGTACAAAGAATACACGGCCCCGATTATCGATCCGAAGTATATGCTTGGCTTCGGGCCGATTACGATCGAGAAAGTTGAAGCCGATACTCAGGACCTTTCAGGGCGGTCCTCGGTGACGATCAGCCTGACCGGAACGAACTTCCCTCCGCTCGGCTGCGCCACGCTCAACGGCAAGCCTCTGCCGACGACGTGGCAAAATGAGCAGTCCCTTACGGCCAAAGTCGAAGGCGATCTGTTAAAGCCCGGAATTTGGGACATTCAAGTTACCGTGAAAGATTCCAAGGAAGCCGTCATCGGACGCTCGAATTCGTGGCCGATCGAGATCGGCGGCAGATAGACGCAGCACGAACAAATCCCCTTGCGGCACGGAGGCCGCAAGGGGATTTTTGCTAAAGTTCGAATTGATTAGGAAACAGGCACGATTTTGCCGGTAGCTTGAGATTCGAAAGCCGCAAGAATGACGTTCAGGGAACGCATGCCTTCTTCTCCCGAAATTCTAGGCGCTTTGCCTTGTTTGACGCAATCGATAAACTCATCGATGACACCGCTGGAGGTTTGCTTCTCGTTGGTCGCGATCGCACCCACTTTGTAACGCTCCACAGAGCCGTCAAGCAGTTCGACGATCACCTGATCTTCGGGATGCGTGCCGATTTTCATGACGCCGTTCTCGCACCAGAGGACGGTGCTGTTGTCTTCGCCTTTGTAGTAAGTCCAGCTCGCAACGAGCGTGCCGATCGTTCCGCTTTTCATGCGCAGCAGGCAAGTCGCGTTGTCGTCGACCGCCGTTCCTTCTTTGTGAAGCGTGTTTACGAATGCGGCAACTTCCGCTACTTCGTCGCTCAGCAGCCAACGAATCAAGTCCGATTTGTGCACGCCGAGATCGCCCATGGCGCCCATGATCGCCTCTTCCTTGCGGAAAAACCAGCTGCCGCGGCCGTCAATGCTCCAGCGCTCAGGACCGGGATGGCCGAAGGACGTGCGGAAAGTCAGCACTTTACCCAGCCTGCCCGTATCGAGGATTTCTTTCGCTTTGACGTGCGGAGGCATCAATCTTTGGTTGTGTCCGACCATCAAAAATACGCCGTTCTTCTTCGCCGCTTCGATCATCGCTTTCGCTTCTTCTTCCGTAGAAGCCATCGGCTTCTCAACCAGTACGTGCGCTCCGGCGTTTGCCGCGGCGATGGAAACTTCCGCGTGCAAATAGTTCGGTGTGCACACGCTGACCGCGTCCACTTTTTCCTGCTTCAGCAGCTCTTGGTAGCTGCTGTATGCTTTGCCGCCGTAAGTTTGCGCGTATTCCTCGGCTCTTTCTACAACCGGATCTGCAAATGCAACGAGTTCTACATTTGGATTCCAGCCATACTCGGGAATATGGCGATGCTTGGAAATCGAGCCGCATCCAATGACGGCTACTCTAATTTTGCTCATAGTTTCGTGGTCTCCTTTTGTTTAGCAAAGTCTGTTAGAATAATTAGCTGCGAACTCCGGTGTAGTGTTCTTTAATCCAGTTCAGGCTGTTTTCAACGCTCGTAAGCGGCGCTTTTTGGCAGTGGTCCTGCTCGACGACGAGCCACTGAGCGCCTGCTTTTTCTGCGGCTTCAATGACTTTATCCAGCTGCACATCGCCCAGTCCGAGCTCCAGCGTAACGATTTTGCCCTCTTCATTTTTCGTGAAATCCTTGAAGTGAACGAGCGGCAGACGTCCCGCATACTTGGCGATATAGGCAAGCGGATCCTGGCCGGCAAACTGAACCCAGCAAACGTCCATCTCCACATTGATCGCGCTGTCGCCTGTATTGGCATACATGGCGTCAAAAACAAACTCGCCGCCCAGCTTTTCATGAAATTCAAAATCATGGTTATGATACAAAAATTGCAGGCCTTGCTTTTTGGACTCCGCGGCGGCGCTTTCGCAGAAGCTGATGATTTCTTTCCAATCGTCCGCATTTTGGCGCTGTTCCGGCAAAACGTAAGGGCAAATGATATATTTCGCATCCAATGTTTTCAAATAATCGATTTCGCCTTGCAGATTGTTGCGCAGATTATCCAGGCTTACGTGGCTGCCGATAGCTTTCAGGCCGAGCTCGTCAAGAAGCTGCTTCAGCTCTCCGGCAGGCTTGCCGTAGTAGCCGGCAAATTCTACGCCTTCGTAACCGAGTTTGGCTACATGGCGGAGCGTTCCTTCCATATCTTTTTGCATATCATCTCTGAGCGTGTACAGCTGAAGACCGATTCCTAAGCGCTCCATTCGATTTCCTCTTTTCCATCATGCGTATTTTTGTTAAAAAACAATGAACCTATTTGATTATCATTATAACGGATTGTGGCGGATATTGTACATTCACGATATAATCAGAACATATCCTATTTGGCTACGAAAGGTGAAGCGAATGGAGACGGAGATTTTAACTTGCGGCTATTCCTATCATATGGAGAAATTCGAGGTCAGCAGCAAAAGCGGACTTAGCTCCTACCTGTTCCGCCTGCAGACGGAAGGCCGCTGCGAAGCTCTTGTGGATGGGCGCATGCGGAAGGTGGAGGCCGGCGATCTGCTGCTTTTTCAGCCCGACGACCCGTATGAGCTGAAAATCGATCGACAGCCGGATCAGCCTGATGCCAAAATATCCAGCGGCGACTATTACTTGTTTTGCAAAGGCTCCTGGATTGAGGCATGGTGGGCGGGCAAGCCCAAGGCGACCTGCAGCCGCATCGATTTGGATGCGAGGCTGATTTCCTTGTGGCGCCAGCTCATTTTGGAAAAACGGCGGATGGAAGAGGAAAACAAGGAGCTCAGCGGCTATTTGCTGCGCGCGCTTTGCCTGTATGTGGAGAGAGCCGCCGGCGAGACGATCACGCTGCAGGGCAGACCTTTTACCGGGACGAGGATGAAGCGGTTTATCGAAGCGCATGCGACATCGACGTTCAAAATCGAAGATGTCGCCGACCACGTCGAGCTCAGCGTCTCCCGCGCCGTTCACCTGTTCAAAGAATGCTTCGGCAAAACGATGATCCAGTACGCCCTGGAGGTTCGCCTGTCCAGCGCAGTCGAACGCATGCACGACAGCTCCATGTCGCTGGAGCAGGTGGCGGAAACTTGCGGATTCGGCAGCTACCCGTACTTTCACCGCGCCTTCAAGCAAAAGTACGGAATTTCGCCGAAGCTGTTCAGGCAGCAGGCCCCGCAGTAGGCCCGGAAAGCCGAATTCTTAAGGCTTCGTCATTCTGAGCAGATGGATGCCCAGGCCGATAAACAGAATGCCGGACAGCTTGTTCATGTAATTGGACAACGAGCCTGTCCGCAGCCGCCGCGACGCCCATTCCGCGGCGAGCACGATGAAGGTGCACCAGAGCGTCCCCGTTGCAATAAAAGTCAGACCCAGAATGAGAAAAGGCAGCGCTCCGTACGAATTGTCCGCCGAAACGAACTGCGGCAAAAACGCCAAATAAAAGAGCGCTACCTTCGGGTTGAGCAGGTTCGTAAACAAGCCCTGCGCATATATTTTCCGCTGCGCCGCATGTCCGATTTGACCCGATCCGTTATCCGGCGATTTTGACCTGAACGTTTTAATCCCCATATAAATCAAATAGGCCGCTCCCAGCCATTTGATCACCTGGAACGCAATCACCGATTTCATCAAAATGAGCGACAATCCGAAAGCGGCGAGCACCGTATGTATCAAAGCCCCCGAAACTATGCCGAACACGGACATCATTCCCGCAGACCTGCCTTGCGCCATACTTCTCCCGAGAATATAGAGCGTATCGCTGCCCGGCACCATATTCAAAACAAGCCCGGAAATGATAAAAACCGCAAAATTATCGATCCCAAACATGCTATTCTCTCCCCATTCCCTCTCCCTGTTTCAACTAAAAATACCACAAAAGCTCCTGACCGCATACCGCTCCATCCAAAATGGCAAATATTTCTCTGCGAACTGGAACATTTCATCGTTTTTCCTCGTATAAGGTAAGTGAACCGGGGTATTGTTTTAAAACTGTAAAACTATTTTAATGTTAGATTAATAATTGTCCTTTATGCTAGTGTCATATCCAATTGTTAGGATGGTGAAAGTCATGAAAATGTTTATTACAATTCAAAACAAAACAGTGCCCGTATACTCAGATGAAAAAAATAAAAAGAAATTCAATTTGCTTAAATCCGCCCTGGAAGCTAAAGTCGTAAAAGGACGCAGAGCGATCAAAAAATGTCTCGATTCCATCATCAGCATCGAGATTATCGGCTGTGAAGCGATTCTTCATTCTTTTAACGAAAGAGATTCTCTTGCATTGTCTCTCTATTAGGGCGATGCAAGATTTTTCTGGTACATAGTTGCTTGCGGCAAAAAAAGGAACGGAGCTTTTCGGGCTTCGTTCCTTTTTGCGCTTTATTTCGGCTGTTAGACGAGATACTTTTCTTTCAAAACGTGCAAATGGTGCTGGGCATGACCGGCAAACGTATAAGCGACCGACCGGGCCGATATCCGGTTGCCGATAACCAGACCTGTCCGCACCCAGGCTTCGTCCGAAATCGTCGGGAATAGTGTCAGCGAGGCTTGGCGCACAGCTTTGAAATCGGCCAGCAGCTCGGCAAGCGTCAGCTTCGCAAACGAGGCCGCTTGCATGAACGTATCCTGATCGAAGCCCGGCAGCGATATGTCGGAGTCCCCGCGGGCGATCCGCAGCAGCCGGTAGCTCATGATCCGCTCCGTATCCGTTATATGTCCGAGCACTTCCTTCACGCTCCACTTGCCCGCGGCGTACGCGGTGTTCCCCTGCTCCTCGGAGACAGGGGCCAAGAGCGCTTCTATTTCTTCCCCTTGGCGGCGAAGAAACTGCATGTAATCTCCGTCCGGCACCAGTTGGATATAATCGGCGACATAAGAGTAATATTCACTGCTTTCAGGGCGTTTCAGCATAAGATCTAAGCTCCTCTCGGAAAATGGAATAATAGCGTTTATCTCTCATTTTAGCGCAAGATGAGCCGAGTTCCAAATCTTTGCTTACACGCTGCGGCGCAGCAGCCAGAGCTTGCTCTGGAAGTCCCCACGCAGCCTGGGGACAGGGAGCCCGGCGTACATCAGATGATCGCCGGGGTACACGCTGCCGTCGATTTCATAGTCGGCGTCGGGATCGAGCCCTTTCAGCCGCAGCCATTGCAGCGGCGAATTCGCTTCTGCAAGCTCGCGGAAGTAAGCAACCATTGCTTCCGAGCGATCCTCCGAGACGACCATCCAGGCCGTCTCGCCGCCCTCGAACGGGCTGAGCAGCCTGTACAGCTCGCCGAACTGAACGAGCGGACGGATCTGCTTGTACGTCTCGATCTGCCGCTTAACCTCCGCTTGTTCCTGCTCGCCGAACTTGGCCAAATCCAACTCGTAGCCAAAATTACCCGACATCGCAACGTGCCCCCGCATTTCGAGCGATGTCACGCGGTGAACCTGATGGTTCGGCACTTCCGATATGTGAGCCCCCATGGAGCTGATCGGATACACGATGCTCGTGCCGTATTGGATTTTCAGCCGGCTGACCGCGTCCGTATTATCGCTTGTCCACGTCTGAGGCATATAGTACAGCATGCCGGGATCGAAGCGGCCGCCGCCGCCGGAACAGCTTTCGAAAAGAACATGCGGGAATTCCGCCGTGATTTGCTCCAAAACCCGGTACAGGCCGAGCATGTAGCGGTGCGCCGTCTCTCTTTGCCGCTCGGGAGGCAGCGCGGCCGAGCCGATTTCCGTCATATTGCGGTTCATATCCCATTTGACATACGTAATCGGGGCGCTGCGCAAAATATCGCCGACTCGCTTGGCGATTTCGTCGCAAACGTCCTGACGCGAGAAATCGAGGATGAGCTGCTGGCGGCCTTCCGTTCTTCTCCGGTCCGGCACGTGCAGGCACCAATCGGGATGGCTCCGGTACAGCTCGCTGTCCGGGGAAACCATTTCCGGCTCGAACCACAGGCCGAACTCAAGGCCCAGGCTGTTAACCCTGGACGCCAAATCCTCCAGCCCTTTCGGCAGCTTCGCCTCGTTGACAAACCAGTCCCCGAGCGAGCTGTTGTCGCTCTCGCGTTTACCGAACCAGCCGTCGTCAAGCACGAACAGCTCGATGCCGAGCTCCTTACCGGCGCGGGCAATGCGCTCGATTTTGTCCGCATCGAATTGAAAGTAAGTCGCTTCCCAGTTGTTGACGAGCACGGGCCGGGCCTTGTCGCGGAATTCCCCGCGGCACAGCCGGGTCCGGTACAGCTTGTGATACGTCCGGGACATCTCCCCGAGTCCGCCGCCCGCATACACCATGACGGCTTCCGGCGTCTGGAACGATTCGCCCGGCTGAAGCAGCCAGCTGAAATCAAAAGGGTTGATGCCCATCGAAACCCTTGCGCTGCCGTAAGGATCGACCTCGGCATGAGCGGCAAAATTGCCGCTGTATACGAGGCTGAAACCGTACACTTCCCCGTGCTCCTCGCCGGCATCCTTCGCCATCAGCGCAATGAACGGATTGTGCTGGTGGCTGCTCGAACCCCGCCTGCTCTCTACGGTCAGCTTGCCGGGCCCAAGCGGTCTTTTCCCCAGATGCCTTTCTCTCGCCCAATTCCCCGACAAGTGAAGAAGATCGTAATCGCCGTGCTTAAAATCCACACTCGCGCTGAGCGCGCGAAGCAGCTTGAGATCGGCGGAGCCTTCGTTCGTCAATCGCACCGACCTGGCAATCGCCGAATGCCCCGCGAAAACCGTATATACGAGCACGGCGCGCAGGCCAATCGCGGAGTCAACCAGCTCCAGCTCCAGCGTCTCCGCTTCCGCTTCGCTCTCGGTATACGTTGCCGGAAGCCCTTCCAGCTTCGGCTTTCCTTTATAAATGCGGTGCCGGTCATAGACCAGCTCCGTTATCGTCGACCCGTTAGGCTGCGCCACCTGATAGGCGGGCTCGCGGTAATCGCTGGTGCCGTAAGCCGGGTATTCCTGCGGCAGCGTGTCAAACGAGATGCTGCGGTCTTCGCGGACCGGGTTCGGCGAGAACGAGCTGCGCTCGGTGAATTGCAAAATCGAAGCGAGCCGGCCGTCCCTGATCTTGCGCCCCCAGTATACGTGCGCAGGGTAAGCGGATTTAACAAGCTGAATGACGTAGCTCATATCTTTGCTTTGCAAATGAAACAACTGCTGCGACGGTTCATACGTAATGCTCATGCTTTTCTCACCTTTCCGGGACATATGGATTCATTATCCTATTTCCCGGGACTCAATACTATGGACAAAATCCGCATTCATATGGACAAATGTAGTTTTCCTCAACCCACGCCTCTCCTGCACGAATTGTGGGGCTGAAGCAGGAAGGCATGGTCGCTTGGCAGAGAGAAAACCTGCACAACCACTCTTCCCCAGTCCATACCTCTCCTGTACAGATTGCGTAGCTGAAGTGGGGGCGCAAGGCAGCCTTATAGGGAAAAAACCTGCGAAAGTGCAGGTTTTCCCTCTGAAATTGGCTTGTTTTGGCGAAAAACCTGCAAAAGTGCAGGAATTTTCGTTGAAAGTGAGTATGAGGGTATGTGTTCGGTGAAAAGCCTGCACTTTTGCAGGAATTGTTCGTGGCCAGGCGATCAAGGACGCAAATTCATGTATTTTTGCAGGTTTTCTTCGTGCAGCCAAGCAGATTGTGCGGCCGGCCACAACGTGCGAGTTTTTCAACAACCTGACATGTCCCTCTTCTGATAGCTGCACTAAATAACGCGTTTGGTGTCTTTTTTGGGGACCTTATTACTCATCATTCTGTATTTGTTTGGATCAAAAACCTTGGTTCGAGGTCTGACGGGTGGGGCTGTTAAGGGATGACATTTTCAATAGAGTCCCAGAGGATTTTGTGGAATTTTTACGTTCAAGATGATGGGGGATACGGGATGCAGGCTCATTAAAGGAATGCATAATACAACACGTCGATGTGACGTGTTTTTGTATTTGGCGATATTTGTTGTAGAATGACATTATTACATAGGCCTTTTGGGGAATAGCTATCCGATTGGAGCAAAATAATGATCTATCAAAATTTAGAAGAATGCTTAGTTGATTTAGAAAAGAACGGACATTTGATTCGCATTCATGAAGAAGTTGATCCTGAGCTTGAAATGGCTGCCATACATATGAAAGTACATGAAGCGGGTGGTCCGGCCTTATTATTCGAGAATGTAAAAGGTTCGAAGTTTAGGGCGGTATCCAACATTTTTGGTACAGTGGAGCGCAGCAAATATATATTTCGAGATACTTGGGAAGGCGTGCAAAACGTAATCTCTTTGCGAAGCGATCCCATGAAAGCAATGAAAAGCCCCCTTAAACATATCGGTACGGGACTCGCTGCATGGAAAGCCCTGCCAATCAAAATATCCGGTGGCCTGCCGGCTGATTTTGAGGAAATCAGCATTGCCGACCTCCCTCTCATCAAGCACTGGCCAGAGGACGGCGGTGCATTCGTCACCCTGCCTCAAGTGTATTCGGAAGATCCAGAGAAACCTGGAATTATGAATTCCAATCTGGGGATGTATCGGATTCAATTAACAGGGAACGAGTATGAATTAAATAAAGAGATCGGCATGCATTATCAGATTCATCGCGGCATCGGAGTCCACCAGGCAAAGGCAACCAAGCTAGGAGCCCCTTTAAAAGTAAGCTGTTTTATTGGCGGGCCGCCGGCGCATACGTTGTCAGCGGTTATGCCCTTGCCCGAAGGCATGAGTGAGATTACCTTTGCAGGCTTGCTCTCAGGGCGCCGCTTCCGCTACAGCTATATCGATGGCTATTGTATTAGTCATGATGCTGATTTTGTTATCACAGGAGAAATATATCCTGGCGAAACCAAGCCGGAGGGCCCTTTCGGCGATCATTTGGGCTATTACAGCCTTACGCATCCTTTTCCCCTCGTGAGAGTGCACAAAGTATATGCCAAGAAGAATGCAATCTTTCCATTTACTGTCGTTGGCAGGCCGCCTCAAGAGGATACGGCATTCGGCGCATTAATTCACGAACTGACAGGTGACGCGATCAAGCAAGAAATTCCAGGTGTCAAAGAAGTTCATGCCGTAGATGCTGCGGGCGTACACCCCTTACTTTTTGCGATTGGCAGCGAACGTTACACGCCCTATCAACAAGTCAAACAACCTGCTGAGCTGCTCACGATAGCTAACCGAATTTTAGGGACGGGACAAGTTAGCTTAGCCAAGTATTTATTCATCACAGCAGAAGAGAGCCAGCCACTCAATTCACATGATGTGGAGCATTTCTTAACCTATATTTTGGCTCGAATTGACCTACATCGGGATCTTCATTTTTATACCAATACGACCATAGACACACTAGATTACTCAGGTCCGGGCTTAAATAGCGGCAGTAAGGTTGTGTTCGCAGCAGTCGGAGATAAAAAAAGGGATTTATGCTTAGAGGTTCCTGGCATTTTCAACGAAATACCGGGGGTCCAACATGCGCGTTTGGTGATGCCGGGAATTGTCACGATTCAGCTTTCTGAATTTAAAAGTTACGGCGAGTCGCAGGTTGAAATGAAAGATTTATGCGAGGCTATTGGAGCAAAGGGCCCGCTCCCTGCTTGTCCAATGATCATCGTCTGCGATGACAGCCAGTTTATGAGCGCCGCAATTGACAATTTTCTTTGGGCTACCTTTACGCGCAGCAATCCTTCACATGATATTTATGGCGTGAATAGTTATTATGAGAATAAGCATTGGGCTTGCGATAATGTTGTGATTGATGCCCGAATTAAACCGCACCAAGCACCGCCATTAATACCGGATCCAACGGTTGAACAAAACATCATGCGGTTATTTGCCAAAGGCGCCAGTTTAGGCGGCGATCAAAAGTAAAGAGTAAAAGCAGCATCACAACCTTAGGGATTGTGGTGCTGTTTACTTTTGCAGCCACGGTAGCTAGTCGGCTTGCTCAGGGACAAATCAGACTATCTTGCTGTGCACCAGAGAGGCGTCTTTCGCCGCCTCATCGCAGTTCCAATTGCCCGCGTAGGCAGTCAGGACCTCGTTGTCCGCGTTATAGTTCGTGGTGGCGACAATGAAATTTGTATTGGCGCCGGTAAAAATAGCATGTACAGAGAAACGCGCGCTTACCCAGCTTTCGTACTTGATGAAATTGATAAAGGCATCACGTCCAACTTTACCGATCACCATGCCATCCATCAACCGAGCATATTCTCCCATAATCCCCCGAATTTCGGATTGTGTACCACTGTGGTGGAACAATTTCTTTTCGGCGAGAGCCGGTGTTTCCATCTTTGTAAGCCCGTATCGCGTTCAACCGACCGCCGTCATGCAGCGTAACACCGCGCGCTGGGAGCTGCACGCGGTGCGAAAAGGCAGCTTTTCAATCTTCATAAAAGATCATGTGGCTTTTCTCGTCGCGGTAATAGCTGAGCCTGTCCTGCAAAGTTCCCGTATGAAACTCAAATTTATGCCCGTCAGGGTCGGTAAAATATATCGACAAACGGTCCCGCTCGCTTCTCGCTCTTCCGGACAGCACGTTCACGCCCAGCCGGGTCAAGCGTTCCCAATGGGCCTCGTAATCTTCTTCGCTGATCGTAAAAGCCATGTGCGTGTAAGATTGGTGGATTTCATTCCTGGGAATATCTTCCTCGACGTTCAAAGCCAGCCAAAGGCCGTCCAAATCAAAATAAGCCAGCTTTCGTCCTTTGACCAGCAGCTTCGCCCCGAATACCTGTTCGTAGAAACGGATGGAGCAATCCAGATCGGATACGGAAAAAAGCAAGTGATTGATTCCCTGTAGTTTCATTATCGGTCCCCTCTCTAAGCGCTAGTCCGACTAGGAGTCTGTCCGAAGAACCACGTAGAAGGTATGTATCTGCAAAATGACAGCAATTATGCAGCGTAAGCGGCAATATATGCAGTCATTATTTACCTGGTAGCACAAAAGTAACTCCGCCCGCCAGACTCCTAGCGGCTAACTTCTACGATACCATAATCGGGATAGCGGATCACTGCAAAAGCAAGTATGATAGGAAAGATACATTCAACGATGCGAGGTGCGCACATGAGAACCGAAAACCAACTGAAACGCAAAAAAAACGAGCTGCTGCTGCAGCGGCAATCACTGCAGTCGCGCCTGGAGCAAGCGGCGTCGCCCGCTGAAGCGGAGTCTCTTCAAACGCAGACCGACCGATTGGCGGACATGATCGATCTGCTCGATTGGGTGCTGAACGAACCGTCAGGAAGCTACCACGCTTGAAAAGCCCCCCGCGTCAGAATCGGTAGCCACAATCTGCCAAGCTGTACGAAGAAAACCTGCAAAAATACATGAATTTGTGCCCGCGATCCGCTAGCCACGAACAATTCCTGCAAAAGTGCAGGCTTTTCACCAAACACATAGACTCATTACTCACTTTCGGCGAAAATTCCTGCGCTTTTGCAGGCTTTTCGCCAAAACAAGCCAATTTAAGAGAAAAAAACTGCACTTTCGCAGTTTTTTTCCTTAGCAAGCTGATTTTTGCCCAGTCGTGCAGTCCCACGACCTACACCGGGAGAGGCGGGTGCCCAGATAAAGCGGCTGTTCCCCAAATCAGTCACACTCTTTCCCCTAGCGTTCACAGAGAGTCGCGACTTACTCAACAGCCTGACAATTGCTGGCTGTTTCATAGAGAATTTCTCCCACTTTTGCAGGTTTTGGCGGGCTGTAGAGAATCGTGCCAATGCCAAAACCCGCAAAAACAAACAACAACACGCCTTTTGCCTTGCGCAAATTGCGTGTTGTTGCCCGAAGGCTGCGCCTCAGCTTTTTTTTCGCGGGTCGCGGGTTGTGCGGGGCGCACTTCCCGGCTCGTAAGCTGCCCAGCCTTTTTTTCGCAGCCTCGTGGATTGCTAGGCGCACTTCCCGGCTCGTGACCGCTCAGCGTTTTTGCACTTCCCCGTTCGCGGGCCGTTCAGCCGAATTTGTACGTGATCCCGTACCCGCCCTTCGGATACACCCATTCGATATTGTTCGAAGGGCAGGCAATCCGGCACGTGCCGCATTCGATGCAGTTTTCGAAGGCGACAGTCGTCACCTTTTGTTTTTTATCCCATTCATACACGTCGGACGGGCAAAAATAGTTGCAATCTTTGGTCGTGCAGCTGATGCAGGTCTGTTTTTCCTTGATGATCAAATGGGACTGGGTATCGCATTTGTAACGAATCGTAAAAAGCTTCTCCGCAACGTCGCTTCCGCTCATCCGTTCATCGCCCTCCATCCCTTAAGTCCGAGCTTCATTAAATTCAGCGTCCCTCCGGCTGCGCCTTTGATCAGGCCGGCGGCCATTTTCTGCTTATCCGCCTTGGAGACGCCGTCAATGAGAAACATATTGTAAGCGGCCTCGTTCAAAGCTCTCGGCAGCTTGTCGAACAGGAGCTCGGGGTCCTGTTCCTTGAGGAAGTGGTGCATGCCCCTGTACTTTTTCAAATCTTTGTGAATGAACGATTCGCGGATTTTTCGGTCGTACGCCTGAAGCGAAGCGGCCGAGAAATTGCCGCGCGCCCGGGCTTCGATAATGGCCTCGCCGGCCAGACGCCCGGACGTCATCGCCAGATTCGTGCCTTCGCGGTGCACGAAATTGATCAACTGCGCGGCGTCCCCGCAGACGCACCAGCCGCTGCCCGAAAGCGGAGGAATCGAATGGAAGCCGCCCTCCGGGATCAAATGGCCCGAGTACTCTTTCGTCTCCCCGCCCTGGATCAGCTTGCGGATCATCGGGTGCTGCTTGACGGCATCGAGAATCGCGTACGGCTTCACTTTTTTGTCCCGCAGGTGGTTCACCATCACTCCGACGCCAAGCGAAATCGTTTCCTTGTTCGTGTACAAAAAGCCCATGCCCGCCATACCGAGCGAAGTTTCTCCCATGAACTCAATCGTCACGCCTTCATCACCTTCGAGGCCGAAACGGTCCTCGATTTTCTCTTTGGGCAGGGCGATCACTTCCTTAACCGCCAGCGACACTTCGTCAGGCTGCCATTCCCGGTGGATGCCCATCGCTTTGCCCAGCAGCGAATTGACGCCATCGGCGATGACGACGACATCGGCGTACAAATCGCCGTCCTCGCGGTCCGTGCGCACGCCGACCACCTTGTCGCCTTCCCGGATGACATCGAGAGCTACGGTCTCGTAGATCGGCAGAGCCCCCGCTGCGACCGCTTTTTCCGCAAACCATTGATCGAACTTGACGCGCAGCCCCGTAAAACAGTTGAAAGGCTCCTTATACGCCTCGTTCCGGTGCCCGAAAGTGACCATCGATTCCTTGCCCATCATCCAGATGCGCTGCTCCACAATGTAGCGTTCCATCGGGAAATTTTTTTCTTTCCAAAATTCGGGGACGAGCTCTTCGATCTGCTTGCGGTACAGCACGCCGCCAAAAATATTTTTGGCTCCGGGAAATTCTCCCCGCTCCAGCAGCACGACGGACAGCCCCGCCCGCGCCATCGTCAGCGCCGCCGCCGCACCGGCCGGCCCTCCGCCGACGACGATAGCGTCAAACTTTTCGTTCATCGCGATTCGCTCCTTTCACGCTCAAAACTCCCGGAAGGCGTCCCGGATGACGGCTTGGATGCGGCCGGGGCCGCCGTCCGATCCGTCAGGGGCGCTCCGAACAACGTTCGCCGCTTGCGGACCTCTTCCGTTATGGCGGGCACGATTTTGAACAAATCGCCGACAATGCCATAATGCGCGAACTGGAAAATGGGCGCCTTGTCGTCTTTGTTGATCGCCACGACAATTTCCGAATTTCCCATGCCGACCGTATGCTGCACAGCGCCGGAGATCCCGACGGCAAAATAAAGCTTCGGCCTCACGGTCGCGCCGGTCTGGCCGACCTGATGCTCGTGCTTGATCCATCCCGCATCGACCGCCGCGCGGGATGCTCCGACGACGCCGCCGAGCGCATCCGCCAGCTCGCGGAGCAGCGCAAAAGCCTCAGGCCCGCCCAGCCCGCGGCCGCCGCTGACGATAATCTCGGCTTCCTCGAGATTAACGCCCCCGCTGTCGCGCAGGAAGTCGAGCACCTGCGCGGCAATCTCTTCCTCGCGCATCGCGCACTCGATGCGCACGATCTCGCCCTGGCGCTGTACGTCCTTCGGCAGCGCCTGAAACACCCCGGCGCGCGCCGTAGCCATTTGCGGCCGGTACTGCTTGCAGAGGATGGTGGCCATCATCTTCTCGGAAAAAGCCGGGCGGCTCGCCAGCAGCAGCCTCGACGGCGGCGGCTCGACGTCGAGCTCCGTCGTGTCCGCCGTCAGCCCCGTCGGCAGGTGCGTCGCAATCGCGCCCGCCAGGTCGCGGCCCGTCGCCGTCGCGCCGAACAGCACGATCTCGGGCTTCGCCTCCTCGATCAGCTTCAGGCATACCCGGCTGTAAGGCCGGGTTCTGTACGCGCGAAGCTCGGGGGCTTCGCATAAATAAACCCGGTCCGCGCCGTAATGCACGGCTTCCTCGGCGAGGTGCGCCACCTGCTCGCCGATGACGAGCGCCATGAGCGGCACGTCCAGCTTGGCAGCCAGCTTGCGGCCTTCGCCGAGCAGCTGCCAGGACACCTTTTTCGCTTCGCCGTCCCGCTGCTCCACCACGATCAGCACCCCGCGATAGGCCGACCAGTCCGGCATCGTTTCGTCCCTTTCCCTTTGACCGTCCGCTTGCTCTTTCGCCATGAGTTCACTCTCCTTCTCATCGTTATTCGTGCGCGCTCAAGACGTCCAGCCCAGACGGCCCGGCAAATCCGCTTCCCACAACCGGTCAGCCAATCGGGCGGCCGCAGCTTCCGGCGTGTCCCAAGCGATCATCTGCGCGTTCACCGCCCTTGCTTCCGGTACCCACGTTTTGGCGACAATCGTCGGCGAGCCCTTCAGACCGATTTTGGCCCGTTCCAAATCGGGAAAATCCGCCGTCGTCCAGACAACAGGCTTATAGCGGGCGGCGCGAATCATTCCCGGCATTGAAGCTCTGCGCACCTTGTTCAGCTCTTTGAGCGCCGTTATCAGAACCGGCATGCTTGTCTCCACGACCTCCACGCCGTCCTCCAGCAGCCGGTGGACGGTCACTTTTCGCCGCTGCTCATTTACCTGCACCACTTTGTTCACATAAGTCAGCTGCTCCAAATCAAGCCTGCAGGCGACCCCCGGTCCGACTTGGCCGGTATCTCCGTCGAGCGTCTGCTTTCCGCAAAAAACGATGTCCGCCTTGCCCCAGGTTTGTTCGATTTTGCGGATCGCCGCCGCGACCACATAAGACGTAGCCAGCGTGTCCGCCCCGGCAAAGCCGCGGTCTGTAACCAAAACCGCTTCATCCGCGCCGAGCGAGATGCATTCCTTTAGTCCCTTTTCCGCCGGAGGCGGCCCCATCGTAATGACCGTTACTTTGGCGCCATGCTGATCTTTGATGCGCAGCGCCTCTTCCAAACCGTGCATGTCATAAAAATTGACAATACTCGGGACCCCTTGGCGGATCAATGTGTTATTTTTGGGATCAATCCGGATTTCCCGGCTGTCGGGCACCTGCTTGATACACACAACAATATGCAGCATCCTGCATCCTCCTGTTCTGTAACGAAGCTTTTCCACGCAGTCGCAGTCGCAATCGCTCCATGGAGTCTGGCGGGCAAAGTTACTTTTGCGCATACCGGGGTGAATCATGACTGCATATATGCCGCCCATGCTGCACTACAACCTGTCATTTCGCATATGTACCTTCTACTGAGTTCACCGGACAGACTCCAAGATGCATTTGTGAAATTTGTCACTTATACGATTGAGTGATATCGCTTACACATATACATGACGATAATCCTATTCCTCATCAATATATGCAAGCTTACTTCAGTGATGACACACGTTTTTCCGGTCTGGGAGTCTGGCGGGCGGAGATGCTTTTGTGCTCATGACTGCATGCTGCCGCTTACGCTGCATCATGTATACCTTCAACGCGGTTCATCGGACAGACTCCTGGCCGGAAAACCTGCGAAAGTACAGGCTTTTTCGATGAAAACGGTTCGTTTTTGGAAAAGCCTGCAATTGTGCAGGAATTATCCGCCATGAAGGGGTTGAGCCCTGCGATTTAGCGAAAAGCCTGCAGATTTGCAGGCTTTTCCCGTAGCAAGCGTACTGGGGGGGAAAAAAGATGTACTTTTGCAGGCTTTTTGAGGACTGCCCTGATCTGGAAAAACAAATTTGCTTGTCTTGGAGTCTGGCGGGTCTACTCAGTTCATCGGACAGACTCCTAAGTCGCGGCATCCCCGTAAGAAGACGCCATCCCCGATTTCCTTCTGACCAAAACGGAAAAATCCTGCCCGAAAACAAAAAATTCCCGGCCGGGCAATTGGAGGCGGTTAAGCCTGCCAATGCGGCAGCCGGGCATCTTCAACGCGGGGAGTTCAATCCTCGTTTTCCTCCGTATCGTACGTGCAAATGAAGCGCTCCACACCAGGATACTTTTCGCCAAGGCTGGCAATTACGAATCCAATGCTTCTGTAAAATTCAACCGCCTCTTCGTCCGTTTCGGCAATGATTCGGTCCGGTTTCATAAGCTCAATCACTTCAAGAATTTGTCCGCGTCCGAAGCCCGCTCCTCTGCTGTCCGGTTTAACGGCAAGGTGGACGATCGTCAGCTCGTTGTCCTCGCTCATGCGGAAGCCGATCAGCCCCACCAAATACCCCTCCGACTCGTATCCGTACAGTTGCAGCTCCGCATCGGTTTTGTAAGACTCTATCGCTTGTTCCAACGCATCCGGGTCCGGAAACGTGCTGTAGCCGAGGAGCTCCTGAATTTCGCTATCTTGCAATCTTGATTTGATATTTATCAGCATTTGTTATTTCTCCTTTTAGACGTAATCCAGCACCTGCCGGATGTCGGTAATTTCCGCCGCCGGCCGCACTCCTTTGTCTGCCATTTGCCGACGGTCGGTCTTGTACCCGATAAACGGAACGTTCGCATCCATGGCGGCTTTGGCGTCAATCCATGAGTCGCCGACCGCTATCCATTCATCCGCCGACAGCTGCGGAAATTGCCGCATGGCATAAATAAAACCCGAAGGCGACGGCTTCATGGCCTTCATCTGTTCCCGGCCGACAATGAGGTCGAACAAATGGGCAATGCCGGTAGTTTCCAGCGCTTTGACCGCAGCCGCCAAGGAGTTGTTCGTGACGATCGTCATGACGTACCCGCCATGCAACGCTAGCAGCAGCTCGGCGGCCCCCGCTTCAAGCCCGGCGCCCTCCATTCCGGCCGTTTCATGACGTGAGGCAATCCGCATCACTTCCTCGTACATGCCGTCCGTCATGCCAAGCTCTCCGGCCTGCTCGATGATCGTCGATGAAGTGTGCCGCTCGACGGGAAAGTCCGCAGGAAGCACGTTCCGGCTCGTCAAATAGCCGGCAATTTCCCGCTTCATCGCAGCAAAGTCAATGCTGGACTTGAGCAGGGTGTTGTCCATATCGAAAATGATCCCTTTGCATGCGCCCTTGATCTTCATCGCTCTCCTCCATAATCTCCGCTGAACAGGCATCTCAACCGTCTCACACCGGGTGAGACCGGTGCCAGTCCAGCACCTGCTGCGCGGTCGTCATGTCGGTTATCAAGGTGTCGATCCAGCGGCCCCGCAGCGCTGCCGCGATCGCCTGGACTTTCTCCGCGCCGTGCGCCACGGCGATGATGTTCGGGATGCCCCGCAGCAGCGCGGCGCTCAATCCGATCATGCGCGATTCGCCCGGATAGGCGATCGCCTCCCCGCGCTCGTTAATAAAAGAAGTGCATATATTGGCGACCGCCCCCAGAGCGCGGACTTCCTCCAGTTCTTTGCGCTCCATATGCCCCGATTGAACGATCGTCGCTTGTGCGGTTGCCTGCCCGATGCCGACAAACGCTCTGTCCGCCCGGGCGGCAAGCTCCAGCACCTGCGAAATCCCGCTCTCGCCAAGCAGCACGTCGCGCGCCTGGCCGGACGCAACGATTGCGGGCGCGTTGAGCTGCCAGTAGCGAGATTTCAGCTTTTCGCCCAAAGTTCTCGCATTGGAATTCGCATGCCAGTCTGCGCCCGCGGCTCCCCATCCGCCGATGATCGGCACGAACTGCAGGTGCTTTTGCGTCGAGTAATGCATTTCAGCGGCAACAGCGGCTATGGTTTTGCCTGCCATCACGCCTACGACGTCCCCGTCCTTCAGCCCGTTTTCCAGCAGCACTGCGCCGGATCTGGCCAATTGAAGCTCCAATAACTGCCGGTCCGCGCCCGGAACGTGAACGACAAGCGCATCGTGGATGCCGAAAGCTTCGATCAGTTCTTTTTCAACTTGCTGTTCTTCGGAAAAAGGGTTTTTAATCGTAATCTGTACGATTCCTTCCGCCTTCGCAGCGCTCAACATCCGGCTGATCTGCGGCCGGGAAATGCCCAGTCTTTCCGCTATGTCCTGCTGATTCAGACCGTCTATGTAATACAAGGTGCTGACTTTGACCCAAAGCCGCATTTTTTCGTCCGCCATGTCCGAACCGTTCCTTCCGATTGTGGCAATTTAGGGTATACGCCCATGCTATCACATTGCTGGTTCCGTTTTCTATCCTGAACAAATGTTCATCGTTGAATTAATGTTCAGTCCGTTTTATACTCAACACAAATCCACCCCAACCAATAGAAAGGATGAATCAAAATGGCGATTACAAGCAATATCGCGGCACCCGGCAAATTCGGGGAATACGGCGGCAAATACGTTCCGGAAACTTTGATGCATGCGCTGACCGAGCTGGAGCAGGCTTTCAACCGTTACGCGGAGCAGCCGGATTTTGTGCAGGAAATGCAGCATTTGCTGCACGATTACTCGGGCAGGCCTACGCCTCTTTATGAGGCTGAGCGCCTTGGCAAGCAGCTTGGAGGTGCGCGCATTTTCCTGAAAAGGGAGGATCTCAATCACACCGGAGCCCACAAAATCAACAACACGATCGGTCAGGGGCTGCTCGCCAAAAAAATGGGCAAGAAAAAAATCGTCGCGGAAACAGGTGCCGGCCAGCATGGCGTCGCTACCGCCACCGTCTGCGCGCTGCTCGGCCTCGAATGCAAAATTTTCATGGGGGAAGAGGACATCAAGCGGCAAAAGCTGAACGTGCACCGCATGCGAATGCTGGGCGCCGAAGTTGTGCCCGTCACATCCGGCTCCCGCACTTTGAAGGATGCAGGCAATGAGACGATGCGTTACTGGGTCGCTAATGTGGAGGACACGTTCATGCTTTTCGGCACTGCGGCGGGACCGCATCCGTATCCGCTGATGGTGCGGAAATTTCAAAAAATCATCGGGGAAGAAACGAAATCGCAAATTGCCGCAAAAGCGGGCCGGCTCCCGGACACCGTCATCGCCTGCGTCGGCGGCGGCAGCAATGCGATCGGCATGTTCCACCCTTTTCGCAATGATGCGGGCGTCGCGCTTGTCGGTGTGGAAGCCGGCGGCCTTGGCCTCGAAACGGAGGCGCATGCCGCGACTTTATCCAAAGGAACCCCCGGCGTGTTCCAGGGGTCTTACAGCTACGTGCTCCAGGACCGCCACGGTCAGGTAAAAGAGGCGCATTCGATCAGCGCCGGGCTGGATTACCCGGGAGTAGGGCCCGAGCATGCTTTTTTGAAGGAAAGCGGCCGGGTGCAGTACTGCTCCATTACGGATCAGGAGGCTTTGGAGGCTCTGTTGCTGTTGTGCCGCACCGAGGGCATTATTCCCGCCCTGGAGAGCGCGCACGCCGTGGCGCAAGCGGTGAAATTGGCGCCCGGGCTGCCCCGGGACCATATCATGGTCGTCTGCTTGTCCGGCCGAGGCGATAAAGACGTGGAAACGATAGCTGAGTACCAAGGAGGACACCCGGAATGAATCCCATTGATTTGACTTTTGCCCGGCTGCGCCAGGAACGGCGCACCGCTTTTATTCCATTCGTCACGGTCGGCGATCCGAGTCTGGACGCAACGGTCGACATTTTGCTGGCGCTGCAGGATGGCGGAGCCAGCATGATCGAGCTCGGCATCCCGTACTCCGATCCGTTGGCCGACGGCCCGGTCATTCAGCGCTCTTCGCAGAGGGCACTCGCAGGCAACGTGACGCTGGCCGACGCTGCGGCTTGTGCTGCATTGGCCAAGGAACGGGGGCTGACCGTTCCGCTTTTGCTGTTTACCTACTATAACCCGGTTCTGCAAACGGGTTTGGACGCCGCATTTGGAATGATGCGCGACCACGGGATCAGCGGGATCATCATACCCGATCTCCCTTTTGAAGAGAGCGGCCAGGCGCAGGCGGTGTCGGAATCATACGGCATTCATCTCATTCCTTTGGCGGCGCTGACCTCCAAAGAACGAGTGCAGCAAATCGCCGAGCGTGCAAAAGGTTTCATATACTGCGTCTCATCCATCGGCGTCACCGGAATGCGTTCCGAGCTGCACACCGAGCTGGAGTCGTTCGTGCAGCTCGTCAAGCAGACCGGCGGCTTGCCCGCCGCCGTCGGGTTCGGCATTTCCCGCCCCGAGCAGTATGAAGCCGTCTCCCGTTATGCGGACGGCGTCATTGTCGGCAGCGCCATCGTCGACGCGATTGAGCGGCAGGGCGATGCATGGCTGCACCCGGCCAGCCGCAAGGAGGCCCTCGCGAACGTCAAAGATTTCGTGCTGCGGTTAACCGGCGCAGCCAAATAAGCGCAAAGAAAGGGGGCATAGTCCCCCTTCCTTGCGCTTAGCCTATTCTGCCCCCTGCGGACGAGCTGCCACTGGGGGATTTTGCTTGCTCCGCGACTCCTGCTAACGCGCCAAAGAAACCGTCGCAAACCCTTCAGCGGCACAAATTGCTTTGTCCGCTATCGCTTATTTGCAGGAACCCCTCGTCCTTTTGCAAAATCGCCGGTCCAGACAAGCCAGCTTTGCCCCCTTAATCCACCATTATTTGGATGCGAAAAGGAAGCCAGTGGAATGCACGGGTAGAGCCACTCGCGAAACGGCTTGGCAGCCGATAAACCTGCGAAAGTCGGGGCTCAGCCGCTCTTCCCCAACCCCCTTCGCTCCTGCATGGGATGCGGAACTCAAGTGGGAAGGGGGATACGGCGGCGTGGCAGAGGAAAAACATGCGTAAGCAGGGCACAGCCGCTCTTCCCCACCCCCCCTTCGCTCCTGCATGGGTTGCGGAACTCAAGTGGGAAGGGGATACGGCAGCGTGGCACAGAAAAAGCCTGCAAAAGTGCAGGCTTTTTCTTTGAAAATGGCTCATTTGGGCGAAAAGCCTGCGATTGTGCAGGAATTTTCGATGAAAATGCATCTGAACCCATGTTCGCGGCGAAAAGCCTGTACAATTGCAGGAATTTGTCGTGGCCGGCGCATCCATTGAGCAAAAACTGCACTTTTGCAGGTTTTCATCACGTAACCGACAGATTGTGCGAACGGCTCTGGCGTGCGGGGGCTCTAGACAGCCTGACTTTTGCAGCCCTTCTCCGCGCTGCCAAGCAGATTGTGCGACTAGCTCTGGCGTGTGGGGCTCTGGGCGGCCTGACTTCTGCAGCCCACCTCCACCCAACCAGGCAGAATGTGCGAGCGGCTCTGGCGTGTGGGGGCTCTGGACAGCCTGACTTCTGCAGCCCATCTCCACCCAACCACGCGGATGTGCCGCTTCCCGGTATGCGGGTTTCAACAGTCTGGGAGTCTGTCCGCCGGACTTCTAGGTCCCGCAGTTTTAGGCGTATGGCCAGAGAGCAAGCATCTGGCGACTGAGGGTCTCCAAGGCCGGATGGAGCGATGCGGTCATTTCCCGCTCGCCGGGGATGCGCGCAGGCCGCCGTACAGCGAGGCAGCGCACGCGTCGGAAAAGCCGCGGAATCAGCCGCCGCTTTCGACCTCCGTCGTCCGCATGGCGAAAGGAATTGCCAGCGAGACGACGATGGCTATAAAGCCGAAAAGGAACATCCCGTGGATGCCGCTGTAAAATCCCGCCGCTTTGGCAAGAATCGCGCCCATGATCGTAACGCTGACCGCCGTCCCGATATTTCGCGCAAAAAGCTGCAAAGAGGTGGAAATCCCTTTCTCATGCGCGGCGACCAACTGCTGGGAGCCGATCGTCGATACCGTGAATAACATGCCGTACCCCGCGCCAAGCAAGGTCATCGCTGCAAATACATAGTAGAAAGAAGTTCCTTCTTTCATCAAAAACAGCATCGCTCCCGTTGCCACGAGCAGCAAATTGCCGATGACAAGCAGCCGTTTGTAACCGAAGCGCAGCACCCATTTTCCAGCGGGCACGGCCATGACCATCCATCCGATCGAAGTGCCCAGCAGCGCGATTCCGCTGACGAACAGCGAATAGCCTTCCCTCTGCAAAAACAGCGGAATGTAGCTGGAAGTTCCGAACAACGCCGCGCAGGAAATAAACGAACTGACGATCATAACCGCCACGGGACGGTTGCGAAACAAGTGAAGCGGGACGATCGGAGATTGTTGCCTTTTCTCATATGTATAAAAAACAGCCATGACAATGAGCCCCGTGATGCCGTACACAATGGCAAAATGCTGAACGGCGGTAGTGAGCAGCAGCAGACTGATGCCGGCCGCAAACAGAACCGCTCCGGCGTAGTCAACCGGCGAACGTTTGGCCTGGTACACTTCCTTGTAGGGCAGCAGAGTGAGCAGAGCGACGATACAAATAGGAACATTGATGTAAAATATCCAGCGCCAGCTCATATAGGTAACGAAAAAAGTGCCCAATAACGGCGCAAGCACGGCCGACAATCCCCACATCCCGGTAAACAGCGCCTGAACTTTGCCGCGCTGCTCAACCGTGTACAAATCCCCGGCGATAATCATGGGGAACGGCGTCATAATGCCGGCGCCAACGCCCTGGATCGCCCGAAACAGCACAAGCTGCAGCATCGACTGCGAGAAACCGCATAATACCGAGCCCGCCAAAAAGATGACGATCCCTACGGCTAAAATCTTTTTACGCCCGAACAAATCCGACAAACGGCCTGCGACAGGGGCCAGCACCGTGGAAAAAATCATATAGGAAGTAAACGCCCATGCAAACCATTCATCCCCGCCTATTTCTTTGACGATAATCGGCATCGTCGTATTGGCAATGGTCGTATCCATCGAAGATACGAGCATAGCAAGCACGATGCTTACCATAACCATAACCCGGTTTTTCATTGGGTGCAGCCTCCGGCATGTTTAAATTTGTAAAAATAACTACAAAAGATGGACATTCACCCATAATAACATAATCAATATACTGTAACTAGTTATAAAATTTTTCTTTACAAACGGCGCGTGGATAGATAAAATAAATCCAATGCGATTAGTGGGATATCGAATGGGGACATGATAACATGACTATAGGCATCTTACTGATGGGATTATTGGTTGGTTTTTTGGTTGGTTTGACCGGCGTCGGAGGAGCTTCGCTGCTTACCCCGATTTTGATCATGTTCAACGTCAATCCTGCCATTGCGGTAGGGACGGACCTGCTTTATAATTCCATCACCAAGCTTTTCGGAACGATCCAGCACTGGCGGCAGAAAACGATCGATTTTCGGCTCGTCAAATATTTGGCTTACGGCAGCATTCCCGGCGTCATTGTGGCAGTAGCGTCTTTGCACGTATTTCAGTCTTACTACCACAATCAGGAAGTCATCATCAAGCACGCGCTTGGATATGTACTTATTCTCGTTGCTGTAGCTACGCTGTTCAAAGTATTTTTCGGCCATAAAATCAAAGAAAACCGCTGGCAGCTAAAGCCGCTGGAAGAAAAACGCGGACTGACCATCACCCTTGGAGCCGTGTTCGGGTTCATCGTCGGGCTGACTTCGATTGGCTCCGGCTCGCTTTATGCTATTGCAATGCTGTATTTTTTCCGTATGAACACTTCCCTTCTGGTCGGCACGGACATCGCGCACGCGTTTTTTTTGGCGACGACTGCCGGTCTGCTTCACGCCAGCATGGGCAACGTCAATTACTTGCTTGTGTTTAATCTGCTCGCCGGTTCGATTCCGGGAGTTATTGTCGGCAGCATGCTTTCCGCCAAAGCGCCGACGACCGCGCTTCGCACAATTATCGCCAGTCTCGTGCTGATCAGCGGATTGAAGCTGATTTAATCCGTTCGGAGGTTCTTATAAACATGAAAAACGACAAGCCCCTTTTAACAAAATCGGCTTGTCGTTTTTTTAGCTGTACGATGTCCGCTGTCCGTTTTAGACATGAATCGCAAATAAGCAGACTTTTTCACCTGTACCTGCATAGGGGATCACGGCTTCAAAATGCAACCCCAGCTTTTCCAATAGTTTGGCCGACGCATGATTATCTTCGGACGTAATTGCCACAATGCGGTTTAGGCCTAATTCGTTTTGTGCATAACCCATTACTGCGGAAGCAGCCTCAAAGGCATATCCATTCCCCCAGAACCTGGGAAGAAACGCAAATCCAATGTCCGTGTCTTCCATAAAATCCCTTTTCGCCAATCCGCAGATGCCGATCGGGATGCCTCCATTCTTCAGCTCCGTCAAATAAAATCCGAAGCCCAGACGGGCATACATGTCCAGAGCCGCTCTTAAAATATAATCCCGCGCGTCATCGATAGTTTTCACGCCTCTATCGCCTATGTTCCGGATCCAGGAAGGATCGTTCACAAGCTCAAAAATAAAAGCAGCATCTTCAATGGTTTGATGACGAAGAATCAGCCGCTCTGTTTCCAACACTTTCATGACAGATGCCTCCACTCTGATAATCCGGCCGATCGCTTTAACAAAGCCGGAAGTTTTTTAGAGCGGCGGCGCGGCGGTCAGTTCATTTCCGGTCGGCGATCAGCGCCATTTCTTTTGAAAACCACAAACGGTACGTAAGCATGCTCAGCAAAATGCTTGTAATGGCCGCGGATGCGCTGAATGCGAGCATGATCAAAATTTGATAGCGCACCGCTTCTACAGGGTTCGCGCCGGCGACGATCATACCGGTCATCATGCCCGGCAGCTGCACGAGGCCGATCGTTTTCATACCGTCAATCGTAGGTATCATGCTCGATTTGACAGCCCGGCGCAGCGATCTTTGAATCGCTTGCCTGACCGTCGCGCCGAGCGCCAGCAGCGCCTCGATTTCGCCCCGCGACGAATCCACTTCCCGCTTCAAATGATTCAGGAACAGCCCGCATACGACCATCGCATTGCCGACCGTCATACCGCTGATCGGGATGATGTATTGGGATGTCGGTTGAATAATATGCAGTCCCAGCATGAGCGCCATAGTCAACGTCTCCGTCGCGACGATGGCGATAGCGATCCGCAGGCGGACGCCCTTCAGCCCTTTGCCGCGGGTGCCAGCGTTATGCGATGCGATGGCAATCATGACGGCAATGATCAGCAGGTTCAGCAGGATGTTGTTCGATTGGAAAACGAAGTGCAGCACGTATCCGATAAAAAGCAGCTGCAGAGCGCCGCGAATCGCGCCCCAGGCGATGTCTTTTTCCAGGCCGAGCTTTTGCCATCTGGATAGCGCGATTGTAATGGCTACAAAAGTGAGCGTAAAGCCTAAAGCTATTGTGGACATGGCTCGTCCCCCCTCCGGGCAGCCGGATCGGCGCTTGCAACGCCGTCATCCGGGAGAATGTCCGCAATTGTGCCATCGGCCAGGAGCCAGGAACGGTTGCTTATGCTTCGCGCCTGTTCCTCGTCGTGCGTGACCCAGGCGAAAGCCGCCCCCTCCTGCTCGTTCCATTGGAGCAGCATGGCTTCTACGGCATGCTTGCTCTGCGCGTCCAGCGCCGAAGTCGCTTCATCGAGCAGCAGGAAGTCGGGGCGCAGCAGCAAAGAGCGAATGAGCTGCAGCCGCTGCTTTTGCCCGCCGGACAAATCGGCCGCATGGGCCGTCCAGTCCAGCTCCGCGAGTCCGGCCTGCTCCATCAATCGCCGGGCAAGCTTCCGGTCGAATTCGCGCTGATGCAGCCTGCTGACGACGGCCAAATTGTCTTCAACCGTAGCCGGCAGCATAACGGGCATTTGCGGAACGTAGCAAACTTTTTTGCGCCAGTCGTTCGGGCTCCATTTGTCCGCCGGCTGGTCGTGCAAAACAAGCGTGCCGCCGTCCGCCGGCTCCAATCTTGCCAGCACGCGGAGCAAGGTGCTTTTGCCTTGCCCCGAAGGGCCCTGTATCGCAATGCGGTCGCCGCGCTCAATGACGGACGAAATGGAAGCAAAAAGCGGAGTCGTCCCTCCGCTCGGATGATTTTTTTGCAGTCGGTCGATAACAAAAATCGGTTGCAGGTGATTGTCCTCCGCTTACTGAGATAAATGGAATAATATTTAAACTATATCATAGCATGCACGTATCATGCAGCAAAAGAACGTCAGCACCGATGAAGATCGTCCAAAAATGAGCGGCCGCGGTTTAGCGATAGCGTTTCATACGTCGATAGTCAGCACCGATGAAAAAAAGGGATAGCCCGGCTGCCTGCATTTCTGGGTAACCGGACGTTACGAGCAAAAAAACGGAGTCGGCCAGACGGCTAGGGTCGCGGCACCATAGAGAGCGCGGCCTTCCTCGCCGGACGCGTGATTGCACGCATCTCCCAGCGCGCGGTGCTGCGCTGCCTGACGGCGGTCGATCGACCACGCCTTTCATTCTCCGCAGCGCCGCGGAGCTTGTCGCGTTAATCGTATTACCGCTCACGGTGATGGTTTTCATTCTTCGCGGTGCCGAGGAGCACGACAAAGGGGGCTAACGTGCAGAAAAACTTGCAAAAATCAGGGGGCACAACCGCTCTTCCCCAACCCAAGGCTCTCCTGTACGGGTTGCTGCGTAGAAGTGGTAGGGACAAGGGGCTTGGCAGGGGAAAACCTGCGAAAGTGCAGGCTTTTTTCATGAAAGTACCTCATTTTGGCGAAAAGCCTGCGATTGTGCAGGAATTTTCGATGAAAATGGATCTGAGCCCCTGTTCGCGGCGAAAAGCCTGTACATTTGCAGGAATTTGTCGTGGACAGCGTATCACCGCGCAAAAAACTGTACTTTTGCAGGCTTTTCTCCGCATGGTCAAGCTGTAGCCACCTCTGGCGCACGAGATCCGGACTTTCGCAGGTTTTCTTCGCGCGACCAGGCAGAAAACCTGCGAAAGTGCAGGCTTTTTTCATGAAAGTACCTCATTATGGCGAAAAGCCTGCGATTGTGCAGGAATTTTCGATGAGAATGAATCTGAGCCCCTGTTCGCGGCGAAAAGCCTGTACATTTGCAGGAATTTGTCATGGACAGCGTATCACCGCGCAAAAAACTGCACTTTTGCAGGCTTTTCTCCGCATGGTCAAGCTGTAGCCGCCTCTGGCGTAAGAGATCCGGGCTTTCGCTGGTTTTCTTTGCGCAACCAGGCAAATTGCGCGACCGGCTCAGCCGTGCGGGTTTCTGGGCAAGGTTTGCGCCCTCCCAAAGCCGTTCAAGAACGGCTGCACCGTTTTAAGGGAGCCTCTCTCTCCCAGGGCCCCTATATCAAGCAAAAAAACCATGATTCGGCGGTTGGAACCGGCCGATTCATGGCTTTTTCATATTCAATTCGCCGCCGCTTCAGCCTGCTTGATCGCAGCAGCGTCCGTCGGAAGCGTCGTTCCCTGCTTGACTGCCTGGATGCGCTCCAGCACGATCACGGCTTGCGCCCGCGTCGTCGCGGCATCAGGAGCGAGGTCCCCGTTGTCAAGCCCTTGCAGAATGCCCGTTTGCACGGCCTTGAGCATCGCTTCTTTGCTCTGCAGGCCCGTGTTCGGCTTTTGCCATTCCGCTACGATGGCACGGTCGGCAAGCGTTGCGATTTCCCGGCGGGTAATCGGCTGGTCCCAGCCGGCTTGCAAATCGCCGCCCTGGAGCAGGCCGGATTTTTGCGCCGCATCGACATAAGGCTGATACCAGGCCGAACCTGCGGCGGCGTTCGCCGCCGTCACTTGCAGCGCCCCCGCCTCAAGCTTGAGAAACTCCGCTCTCGTGACGGTGCGGTCAGGCCCGAAGCTGCCGTCGGCGTAACCGTCGACGTAGCCTTTTGCGGCCGCGGCCAAAATTTCTTTTTCCGCCCAATGGCCGGCGATATCGTTAAATGTTGCGGACGTCAGGCCTGTAACGACATTCGGCGCGCTGCGATTCGTCCGCGTGCCGTCGCCCAACTGACCGGAATAATTGCCGCCCCAGGTCCAGACGGACCCGTCTTTCAGCAGCGCCGCGCTGTGGCCGCCGCCGCCCGCAATCGCGGAAGCTGCGGCAATTCCTTTGGCCTGCACGGGTTCGCTGCGGTTGCTTGTCGTGCCGTCGCCCAGCTGGCCGAAGCTGTTTTGGCCCCAGGACCAGACGCTGCCGTCCTGGTTGATCGCCAGGCTGTGGTACGCGCCGGCCGCAATGGCTATCGCATGGTTCAGCTTCGCAACCTGAACCGGCTTATTTTGATTGGTCGAACCGCCGTCGCCCAATTGGCCGAAAGCATCGTAGCCCCATGCCCATACGGTGCCGTCGTTTTTCAGCGCGAGCGCGTGGTTTTTGCCTACCGCTATCGCGACGACGCCGGTGACGCCGGTAATTTGCACCGGCTGCTGCTTGCCGACGAACGTTCCGTCACCCAGTTGACCGTTCGTGTTGTCTCCCCAGCTCCAAATCGTACCGCTGTTTTGGAGCGCCAGGTTGAAGTTCGCGCCCGCGGCGATGGCAACGATATCGGTCAGCGAAGAGACTGCGGCCGGCGCGGCGGACGCATCATGCCCAAGCTGGCCGTACGTATTGTCGCCGAAGCTCCATACCGTCCCGTTGCCGAGCAGAGCAATGGAGTGATTGCTTCCCGCCGCCGCCGCAACGACCCCGCTCAGGGAGCTAACCTGCGCCGGCGCGTTCCGGTTCGCCGTTGTCCCGTCGCCCAACTGGCCGAAATAATTTTGCCCCCAGCTCCACAGCGTCCCGTCCGCCTTCACCGCCAGCGTGTGGGAATTGCCGGCCGAGACGGAAACGGCATCCTGCAGCGCGATATGCTGCGCGGATTGCGACGAATCGTTCGTCCCGCTGCCCAACTGGCCGTACGTATTTGTACCCCAGCCGTACAGGCTGTTGTTTTGTATCGCGAACGTATCGCTGTCGCCGGCGGCCAGCAGAGACGACCGCGGCTTATGAATGAGCACCGGGCCTTCTCCGGGCTTGGCGATGACCGGGTTTAACGCTTCGGCCAAGTTCGTAGCGATCGGAGATGGCTGATTATTGTTCGTTCCGTCGCCCAGTTGGCCGTAGCTGTTGTTCCCCCAAGCCATCACTTTGTTGTCTTTGCTTATGGCAAAAGTGAAATTCGGCCCTACGCCGATCCGCGCGATATCGGAAATCCCGTTCACGGGATTAGGCAAAGTGCGGTCCCAGGTCTTTCCGTCGGCGTCGGTTCCCGTGCCAAGCTGGCCGGCGCTGTTGTCTCCCCAAGTATACATGGTGCCGTCTTTGGTCAGCGCCGCGGCAAAAGAAGTGCCTGCCAAAATTTGCGTGACATCCTGGATGCCGTTGACCAGCACCGGAATTTTGTGCTCGTCATAATTGATGGAGTTGCCGTGGGAATACACGACCGCATTCGTTTTTTTGCTCATCAGCCCCCAGGTCAGCAACGTCCCGTCGTCCTTAACCGCCAGGGAAAAATCGAGACCTGCGGCGATTTGCGTAATTTTCCAGGATTGGCTTGTCGCCATGATCGGGGTGCTGAGGTGGTTCTGGTCGTAACCGTAACCGAGTTCCCCGAAATAATTGTCTCCCCAACCCCACACGACGCCGTCGCCGTCGATAGCCAGGTTGTGATAGGCTCCGCTCGCGATCGACTTGATACCCGTCATATTGCCTTGAATGTGTACGGGCTTATTTTTGGAATCGGTCGTCGAATCGCCCAACTGGCCGTACGTATTGTCGCCCCACGTCCACACCGTGCCATCGTCCTGCAGCGCGACGGAATGAAAGTTGCCCGCCGAAATCGCGGTAATATGCTGTAGTCCGGCAATTTGCACCGGCGTGTTCTGGTCTACATTCGTGCCGTTGCCGAGCTGGCCGTACGTATTTTGACCCCACGCCCACACCGTGCCGTCTTTTTTCAACGCCAACGTATGCGACTGTCCGGCTGCGATCGCCGTGACGTCCGTCAAGCCGTTCACGGGAGCCGGATTTTTACGGCCTTCCAGACCGCCGCCAAGCTTCCCGCGCAAGTTGTCACCTAATGTCCACACGGTCCCGTCCTGCTTTAACAGAACCGTAAACCCTTTACCGCCGGCAATTTGCGTGACAACCGCCGGCGCACTGCCGGCTCCGCCTACAGCGGCGGCGGTTTCGTCCGCCGAAACTTTCAGGGGAAAGCCGCCGGCCGCGCTGACCAAAAGCATCAGGCACAGCCACAATGAAATGCTACGTTTTCCTGTTTTCATGGTCCTTCTCCTTAAGCTAATTGTCGTCAAGACGATGCCGGTTCCCCCGAATCGCGCAACTTGGCCGGGGTTCTTTTGAATTTCTTTTTAATGCCTTCCATCCAGCCGTCGAGCAATGTATACATAACCGGAACGAGCACCAAAGTAACAAGCGTCGATAATGTCAATCCGAATGCGACTACGGTCGCCATCGAAGCTTGCGTTTCCGCGCCTTCGCCGAAGCCGATGACCAGCGGCGCCATAGCCAGTACGGTCGTCGCGGTCGTCATCAAAATAGGACGCAGCCTTATTTTGCCCGCTTCAATAAGAGCATCGAACAAAGGCATTCCCTTCTTGCGCAGCTGGTTCGTATAATCGATCAGCACGATCGCGTTGTTGACGACGATACCGATCAGCATGATCATCCCGATAATCGAGTTCATATTGATCGTTCGATGCGTAACGAGCAGTCCCAGTATCGCTCCGACAAACGTCGGCGGCAACGAGAACATGATGATGAACGGGCCGTACAGCGATTCGAACTGGCTGGCCATAACCATGTAGACGAGCACTACGGACAGGATCAATACGAGATACAAGCTTTTAAACGATGAAGCCTGGCTCGTCTGCTGGCCGCCCATTTTCACCTGATAGCCGTCCGGAGGCTGAATCGCGTCGATTTTAGCCTGCACTTTCGCAGAGACATCCCCGACCGAAGCGCCGAAGACGGAAGCCTGAATCGTCGCGACCCGGTTTTGATCCTGACGGCGAATTTGCGCAGGCCCTGTGCCCGGCTCTACCTTGGCGATCTGGCTTACGGGAATGATAGCGCCGGAAGACGTAGTGATGGTAATATTGTTGAAATTTTCCAATTTATTCGTAAAATCGTTCGGATACTTCACCAAAACCGAAATCTGCGAGCTGGCTGTCTTGAACTGCGTCGCCACGCTGCCTTGATAAGCCGTGCGCAGAGCCGTCATAACGCTTTGCAAGGAAACCCCGTAATGTGCCGCGGCATCGCGGTCAACCGTCAGATTGAACTGCGGAATGGAGCGGTCCAGCGTATTTTGTACGTTCCGCGTGCCGTCCACGGAGCTGATTTCCTCCACGACGAGATCGCCCAGCTTTTGCAAAATGGCGAGGTCCGGCCCCGAGAGGTTCACCTGGATATCTCCGCCGCCAAAGTTGCCGCCGCCTCCCAGTCCGGGAAGACGCACTCCGGAAGGAACGCTGACGTTAATTTGCGCGCCCGCGAAACCTGTAGTCAGCCCGCGGATTTGCTCCGCTACCTGGTCGGTGCTTTTTTTTCGCTCGCTGAGCGGCTTCAGCGCAATTTGGATGCTCGCCGAGTTCGTCGCCGACGACTGGAATGCGCCGCCGCCCGACGAACCGACCGAAGTAAACACCGAATCGATCTCGGGAACGGACTTGAGCCGGTCCTCCAGCGTTGCCGCAACTTTGTTCGTCACATCAAAAGCCGTGCCCTGCGGCATGTTCACATTCAGGTTAACTTGTCCCTGATCCGTCTTCGGCGTCAGCTCGCTGCCTACGAACCGGGTTGCATACACGCTGCCGCCGAACAGTACGACGGTGACGAGAATAATGATCCAGCGGTGCAGCATCGACCAGCGCAGCAGCCGGCTGTAGCCGCTGGTCAAACGGTTCACAAAACGCCCGAACCAAACCATCGGGTTCGCCGATCTGCCTTCGGGAAGCTCCTCGTCCACTTTGCCGCGCAAAAATTTGGCCGCTAGCATCGGAACGAGCGTAACGGCGGCAAACCATGCCGCAATGTGGGAGAAACAAACTGTCAGCGCCATCGGCCAGAAAAATTGCTTGACCAGCCCGTCGATAAACGCCGTCGGCAGGAATACGGCAATTTGCGCCAGCGCCGAAGCCATTACGGCGGTGCCCACTTCGGCGGTGCCCACTTTGGCCGCTTCCTCCGGCGACAAGCCTTCGTGCCTTTTGCGGAAAATGCTTTCCAGCACGACGACGGCAAAGTCGACCAGGGAGCCGAGCCCCAAGGCGAGACCTCCCAAAGTGATCGTATTGATCGTCTGATGTCCGAAATACATCATCGAGAACGTACTGATAATCGAAATCGGGATAACCATTCCGATAATCAGGGTCGCTCTGATGCTGCGCAAAAATAAAAGCAAAATAATGACCGAGAAAACGCCGCCCATGAGCGTATGCTCCACAACCGTGTTGAGCGATTGCCGGATAAATTTCGACTGATCGCTCAGCACCGCGATTTTCACGCCGTCGGGAAGCTTGGATTGAATATCTTTCAGCGATTTCTGAATGTTGTCCGATACCGAAACCGTATTGCCGTCCGATTGCTTCAAAACTGACAGGCTGACGCTCGCTTGTCCGTCTTTTCTCGCTTCCAGCGTAACGTCCTGGTACGTATCGATAATTTGTCCAAGCTCGCTGAGCGCAATCGTCTGCCCTTTGCCGAGCTGCACCTGGACTTTGCCGATATCGGCAACCGATTTAAAATCCCCGTCAATGTGCAGAGGAACCAGTTGCTGGCCTTTGTTCACAAGACCGGCGTCCGTCGAGGAGTTGTCGCTGCCGAGCGCCGATGTTAACGTGCTGAACGAAATGTTGTACTGCTGCAGCCGGCTCGGATCGACCAATATTTGAATCTGTCTGACCCGGCCCCCGGACACGCCGACGGAAGCGACGCCGTCTGCGCGCTGGACGTCCGGGCTGACGATATTGTCGGCCAAGTCGCGGAGGGTGATCAGATCCTTGTCGCCGTATAGCGCCAGCGTCATGATCGGCGAGCTGTTCGGATCGACCCGCGAGACGACGGGCGCATCGGCGTCGGACGGCAGTGACCTTCGCACCCTGTCCAGCTTGTCGCGCATCGTTAACGTCGCTTGGTCGATATTCGTGCCGTAGTTGAATTCCAGCGTTACGTTGGCCGAACCGGTACGCGAGTTTGAGGTGATGCTGGTGACCCCGGTTACGGTCGCCATCGCATTTTCGATAGGCTTCGTAATTTGCTGTTCAACCTGTCCCGGGGATGCGCCGCTCCAGGAAACGGAAACCGTTGCGGAAGGAATTTCCAAATTCGGATACAGATCCACTGGCAAAAGCGGAATCGCAATCCCTCCGACAATGACGAGCGCAATCATGATCATGAAAATCGAGACGGGACGATGTACGGAGAAATTAGCTAACTTCACTGTCCCGCCCCCGCTTTCTGAGCTCCTGTATCCGCTCCGCCCGGCTTAGGACTGGCGTCGGCCGAGCCGCTTCCACCTTCTTTGGCGCCGGACTTGCTTTCGCCTTGCGTCCCTTGGCCTTGGCTTTGACCTTGACCTTGACCTTGGCCGCGCTGACCTTGACCTTGGCCTCTATTTCCTTGACCGCCTTGACCCTGGCCGCCTTGGCCTTGACCGCCCTGCCCTTTGCCTCCGGCTGCCCCGCCGCCTTGGCCTTGTGCGCCTTGGCCCACCTGCACCGGAACGTTGTCGGACAGCAGCTCCTGGCCTTTTACGACAAGCTCGTCTCCTACGTTCAGTCCGCTTGTGATTTCAAAGGAAGAGCTGGTCATCACGCCGACTTTGACAAGCACTTTTTTCGCCTTGCCGTCTTTGACGATAAACACCGCGTTGCCGCTGGATTGGCTGAGAACCGCATCGGCCGGCACGACGATCGACTTCTTGCCTTCGCTTTTCAGAGAGGATTCGGCGAACATGCCCGGCAGCAGTTCGTGGTTATCGTCTTTCACCTTGATATCGACAAGGTACGTTTTGGTCGTCGCATCCATCGCAGGATGAATGACCATCACTTCGCCGTCAAAATTTTTGTTCAGCGTCGGCACTTTAACCGCCATCGACAGACCCGGCTTGAATTTGCCGATTGACGCTTCGGACACATTCACTGTAGCGATGACCGGATCGGTTGCGGCGATCGAAAGAACCGCGGACTGCCCGGCGTTTTGGCCGACAGGCGTCAGGATGGACGTGACGACGCCTTCCACCGGACTCGTCAGCACGCCGTCCTGAAGCTGCTCGCTGATCACTTTAATTTTCGTTTGCCCCTGCTCAAGCTGTGATGCACTGACTTTCAGCCCGTCCGTAGATCCCGCCGTCTGAACGCTTTGCTTCGATTGATCCAGAGAAGCTTCCGCACTGTTCAGCGCCGTCTGCTGGCCCGACTGGCTCTGAGCGAGCTGCTGCCTGCTCAGGTCGATCTGGGCGGAAGCCGCCGCCTGCGCGGATGCCAGCTTCACCAGCGTGGAATTCAGCGATTCCTGCGCGACCTGTACGGCCTGCGAGCTTTGCGCCGAAAGAAGCGCGTTCTGCAAGCTTGTCAGCGACTGCTGCGCGCTTTGCGTGTCTTTGTACTGCGCCTGCTGCGCTTGCTGCAGCTGGAGCTGCGCGCTTTGCAGCTTGGCCAGCGCCGAAGAAGCATCGCCTCCGCCCGACGCGGCGTTGTTATAAGCTACGACCGCCTGCTGCACGGCAAGCGTGTAGGTGTCGATATTGTTGTTTTGCGTCGTCAATAAGCTGTCCAGCTGCGAATTGAGATTCGTCTGCGCGACCGTGACCGCTGTATTCGCATCGGCCTGGGCTTTGCTGAAGCTCGCCTGGGCTCCGGCTACGTCCTGCTTCGCGCTCTCCACCGTATTTTGCTGCGCGGCTATCGCGTTGTTCAATTGAATTTGAGCCAGAGCTACCGCGTTTTTCTGGTCGCTAACCGTTTTGTCGTAAGCGGCCTGCTGCACGGCAAGCGCTTTTTGCGCCGTTGCCACCGAGTTGGCCTGATCGCTGACGGCCTTATTGTACTGGGCTTGCGTCACCGCGTAATCGGTCTGGGATTGTTCCAGCGACTGACGCAAAGTGGATGTGTCGATTTCCGCCAAAGCCTGGCCCACCTGGACATGATCCCCGACATTCACCTTCATCGAGGTCACCCGTCCGCTTATTTTGGAAGAAAGGTTCGTCGTAAATGCGGGTGTGACAGAGCCTGTAAATACTTGTCCTCCGCCAATGTCGGAAAGTTGGACCGATTGTGTTTCCACGGTCATCTGGCGGGTACCCGAGCGATTGTTTGCCCCTGTTTTTGCAGTATCGGCCGCAGTGCTGCAGCCGGCCACAGTGACGGTTATCGCAGTGATAACTGCGATGAAAGAAATACTTTTGAGCGTCCTCATGAAATCGAAACCTCCGTCTACATCTTTTAAATAAAATGGGCAAACACTTTTACTCTCAAAATAGCGCACATTTATGATAGAACTGTGATGCAACTATGAATTAATTGTAAAATCATACGACTGGCCGCTTTACGAGTGAAAAAGGAGGAAGCTTTTTGCCCGATCGGGGGCTGGAGGGGCGACTCATCGTCGTGGAGCGAGGCATTGGAAACTCGCCGGTGGTTCGACGGACCACAGTCATGCGACGGCAAACCATGCGCGGGGAGCTGTGCGCGGTGCAAAACCCGCTGGTGACAGGGTCACCACGCCGACGCGCACGTGATCGACGACCGCCGTCTTGCAGCGCAACACCGCGTGTTGGGGGGCTGTGCGCGATGCGAAAACCCGCTAGAGCTGGTGTCACCATGCCGACGTGCATATGATCGACCCACTACCGTCTAGCGACGGTACACCACGCGTTGGGGCTGTGCGCGACAGAAAGCCTCCAAACATTCAGCTTTAAGCACCGTAACTCCCACAATTGTGCAATCCCCCCAGAAACCCACACACCAGAGCGGCAGCATAATCTGCCTAGGTGTCTGGCGGGCGGAGGCTGCTTACCGCTAACACTGCACTGCATTGCATTGCATCCGTCATTTTGCATACACATACCTTCTAATGCGTTCACCCGCCAGGCTCCCAGCTGAGTGAAGAAATCAGAATGTTGATAAAGTAACCGGTTAGAGGAACCATAAGGACGCGGCAGCTTTTCACCAACCCACGCCTCTCCTGCATAGGTTGTGGTGCTGAAGTGGGGGCATAGCATGGCTTGGCAGGGGAAAACCTGCGAAAGTGCAGGCTTTTTCCGTAAAAATGATTCATTTTGGCGAAAAGCCTGCAATTGTGCAGGAATTTTCGGCTAAAATGAGTCAGAGCCTATGTTCGCGGCGGAAAGTCTGCACTTTTGCAGGAATTTTTCGTTGCCAGCGTTTCAATGAGCAAAAAGCTGCACTTTTGCAGGTTTTCTCCGCACAAACAAGCAGATTGAGCAGCAGGCTCTGGCGTGCGAGTATCAGGGCAGCCTGACAATCGCACGTTCTCCCTAAAACAGGCCCGGTTCCGCTGAAAAAGCCTCCCACTTTTGTGCACTTTTGTGTGCTTTTGCAGGCTTTCTTTGCACGGCCCGGAAGCCGAACATCATCGTCCGCCAAAACAACCCAAAAAGGACGTTTCTTCGTAGAAGAAATGCGTCCTTTTTCCGTCAATAATGAAATTATTTGCCCAAATTGTTTTCCTCGTAAAGCTTGTCCATCGCCTGTATAATCGGCTCCGCCGGATCGCGGTTCAGCAAATACAGCGTCAGCAAATATTGCAGCGGCAGCGCGCAGGTGTTGTTCCCTTCCTCCACGGCGACGAACCCGGTTTCAAGAACGGGGCCGTGCTCCGGATGGAGCTCAAGATCGACGTACACTTTTTGGTCGGCAAACTCCTCGCGAACGGCTTTCGCGCAATAAGGCACGATATGCTGATCAAACAAAGCTTTCGCCTCGTCTTCCGTTTGCGGCGGCGCCGGCAGCGGATGGCTTTCCGGACTGCGCAGCAATTCGACAAAAAACGAAGTCAGCCAAAGTACGGCGTTCGGATTGTTCTGGAAATTTCTCATCACTTCATTGAGGAAAAAACCGCAGGTGCACGATTTTCCGTCTTTGCTAAGCGTATATGCCAGCATAGGGCCGTAGGCGGGATTGTTGCCGATCTGGCCTTCCACTTCGTATTCCTGGAAATAATCCGCCAATACTTTTTGGATGTGCTGGAACCAGATCATAATGATCTGCGCCTGCTCCTGTTCCGGATCAAGCTGTTCTTGCTCATTGTCCGTTTGGGTTTCGATATCTTTTTCGGTCATTGCAATTGTAGCCTCCTGCATATTCATAATTGGCACAAATACTTCTTTTACATTGTACCTCAATTATGCGCTTGCAGAAAGCATTCCTTTTTATGCATCCGAACCCTCAGCCAAACGGCTCGTACAAAGTGTTCCGTGCAGGCAGCGTTTCCGATACGATCCGCCCCTTGCTGACCACATACCGGCACACCGGCAGCCTCCGCAAAAGATCCGCCGCGTCATCCGCCGGAAGCAGAACGAAGTCCGCCGGACGGCCTTCCTCGAGCCCGTAGCCGTCCAATTGCAAAGCTTGCGCCGGGCGGTGCGTCACCATGCGCACAAGCTCGGCCAGTTCCTCGCGGCCGGTCATGTGCGCAAGATGGGCCGCCATGTGCGCGGCCTGCAGCATGTTCCCGCTGCCGAGCGGATAAAACGGCGTGCGGATGTCGTCATGCGCGATGCTGACGTTCACGCCGGCCTGCAGCATCTCTTTGATTCGCGCGATGCCGCGCCCTTTGGGGAAGCGGTCGAACCGTCCCTGCATCGCGCTGTTGATCAGCGGGCAGCAGACGACGTTGATCCCGGAGCGCGCCAGCAGGCCGAGCAGCTTTTGAAAATAAGCCTCTCCATAGTAGGCCGAGGCGTTGGCATGGCTTGCCGTCACGCGGCCGCGAAGCCCCGTGCGGAGGGCCATATGTGCGACCGCCTCCAGGAAGGTCGACTGGCCGTCGTCGATTTCGTCGCAGAACACATGGACGAAACGGCCGTACTGCTGCGCGAGGCGAAAGCAGATGTCCAGCGAAGCCAGCCCTTCCTCGCGCGTAGGCTCCAGGTGCGGGATCGCCCCCGCTCCGTCGGCGCCGAGCGCAAGCGCCTCCTCCAGGCGGCGCTCATTGTCCTGGCAGGCGCGAAGGCCGTCCTGCGGGAAGGCGATTACCTGCAGATTCACCCAAGGCTTCACGCGGTCCCGCAGCTCCAGCAGCGCACGCAGCGCGACGAGCCCCGGGTCCGATATGTCGGCTTGCGTCCGCACATGGAGAATGCCGTGAGCCATCTGCAGGCGAAGCACCTCCTCCGCCCGCCGCAGCACATCCTCGCGGGTCAGCGATTGCTTGCGCTTCTGCCAGAGGCCGATGCCTTCGAACAGCGTGCCGCTCTCGTTCCAGGCCGGCTCTCCCGCAGTCAGCACCGTGTCCAGGTGAATGTGCGACTCTACAAAAGGAGGAAGCGCCAAAAGCCCACTCCCGTCAATTTCACGCCGGCCGCTTTGCAGCGGAATCGCGCCGATGGCTGCGAGTTTCCCGCCGCTCACGCCCAGATCGACCGATCGCACGTCTGCCGGTCCGGTCAGCCGGACATTTCGAAATACAAGATCATACACCTTCGATCATCCTCTCCCGCTGTTGTCCCGTCAACCTTCGCGGCTCATTTCCGATTCGTGCCAGGAGCTGAGCATCCATTTGGAGAAGGCGTTCACCAATAGGAAAAACAAGATGCCGAGCAGCGAGGCGGACAGCCCGCAGGCGAACAAATACGGCGTTTTCAGGCGGGCCGCCGCGTAAGTGATCGCATAGCCGAGACCGCCCTTGCCGCCTCCGATCCCGGCGATGTATTCGCCTACGATCGCGCCGATAACGGACAGCGTGCAGGAAATTTTCAAACCGGCGACCACGTAAGGCAGCGCTGCCGGGATGCGGAGCCTCCACATCGTTTGAAAAGCGTTCGCATTGTACAGATAGAACAGGTTGCTCATATTGTGGTCCGTGGAGTTCAACCCGATCAGCGTATTCGACAGCATCGGGAAAAATCCGATCAAAAACGCGATAATGACAATCGAATTCATCCCGGCGTCGAACCAGATCACGATCAGCGGAGCGATCGCCACAATAGGAATGGTTTGTAAAATAATCGCATAAGGATACACGCTCTTTTCGATCAGCTTGTTGCTCGCCAGCAAAATCGCGCCGGAGACGCCCAGAACGATGCTCAGCAAAAATCCGAGCACGGCCTCGACCGTCGTCGTCGAAACGGAAACCCAAAGCTCGCTCTTGTTCTCAACGGCCGCTTTGACGATATCCGACGGCTTCGGCACCAGGTAAGCCGGAACGTTAAACCACAAGCATATAAGCTCCCATCCGCCGATAAACACGATGAAAGCGACCAGGGGCGGCAGCAGACGCTTCATGATGGCGGAAAAAGGGTGCCCCAGCGCCATCCCGTCCTCCAGCCTATATGTCCAAGCCGCCCGCTCCCGCGACGGATAAATTTCGTCCGGCAAAATCTGCGAATACACATGATCCACGGCCATAACCATTCTCCTTTCATTTATGATTCGTAAACGATTTTGCCCGGATTCAACAGCCCCTGCGGATCGTTAAGCCGTTTTCTGCGCCCCATGCTTCCGACTTCGCCGCGCCCGCCCTGATCCAGCACCCACGTATGGGGATCGAAAATTTTCACGCCGACCGATTCGAAAAAGCGGATGATCTCGTACAGCCGTTCCTCGCTTTCAAAGCGGACGATCGGCAGACAAGACGGTGTAAGAGCGCCGCCGCTGCGAATCCATTCGAAGTGCAGCAGCACTTCATCGCCGAACTGCGCTTTGATCTCGCGAATTTGTTCGGTATAGCGAGTCGGCGAAAATCCGGCCTGCAAATAAGTGAGCGCCGGGTCCGTTTTGATCGCCCAAAGCGTCGTGTGATTCCATGTAAAATCCGATACCCCGATTCCTTTGCGGTATTTATCGGATTCAATGACATGCCCGATGGCCCCTCCGAAGCTGTGCGCCAGCGTCTCGGCTTGGGTCAGCATGCCTTCGGCAATTTCCAGCATGACCGCCGCCGCGCCGGGCTCAATCACTTTGGCAAAAGGGACGAAATAGGACGGAATCGGCCATTCCATCGGGCTGATCAGCCGCTTGCGGATCGATTCGTCCAGCGCCAAAGCTTCTCCGAACTTTACCGATTGCTCGAACGAAGCGAATTGCGCGATCGCCTGCACCCATTCGGTGCGGGGAGCGAGCGGAATCGTCACCTCGGTCATAATTCCGGTCGTGCCATAGCTGTGAATGTAATCGTAAAGTTCCGCGCCTTGGATCGCTAACCGCCGCGGCGTTTCTTCCATCGTATAAATGACCGCTTCCAGCACGTTGCCGTCCCACAGGTTTCCGTACGTGATCGAGCCGATGCCTCCTGAACCGCCGCTGACAAAACCGCCGACCGTCGCCTTCACGAAGGTGCTCGGATAAATGCGGATTTCCTGTCCACGTTCGCGGGCGGCCTTGTCAACCGCGCCGAGCCGGACTCCGCATTGCACGCGGGCAAAGCCGTCGCCGATTTCGACAATTTGATCCATGCGGCTGACATCGAGCACAATCCCTTTTTTCAGCGGGACGGCCTGGCCGTAATTGCCTGTGCCGGCCCCCCGGACCGTTACGGGAATTTGATGGCGGTAGCCGAATGCGAGAGCGGCGGCAACCTCCTCTTCGCTGCGCGGGAGCACGACCGCCTCGGCGGCCTCGATTCCTTTTAACCTGCTGTCCAGCACCGGCGAGTACCAGTAGTAGTCCTTGGAAAGCTTGGTCCGGGTATCCGCATCCAGCGCAACGATGTCTTCGCCAAGCCTGGCGATCATTTCCTGATTCCACTTGAGTTCCGTCGCCATAATTCTCCTCACTCCCTCCGATTTAATGATGCAGGGCGCCTGACACCTCGCGGACAAGGTCGCCGAAATGTGCCGCCGTGCGGTAGCTTTCATCCCGCGGAAACGGCACCGGAATATCGATTTGCGCGGCGATTTTGCCGGGACGGGGCGTCATGACGATGACGCTGGTGGACAAAAACACCGATTCAAACACGTTATGCGTCACGAAAAGAACCGTCATCGACTTGTTTTGCTGCCAAATGTTGAGCAGCTCGGCCTGCAGCGTTTGCCGCGTAATTTCGTCCAAAGCGCCGAACGGCTCATCCATCAGCAGCAGCTTCGGCCTGGACACGAGCGCCCTGGCAATCGAAACGCGCATCTTCATGCCGCCGGACAATTGTCTGGGCAGCACTTTCATATAATCTTTCAGACCGACGAGCTCAAGCACGCGCTGGGCTTCTTCCTTTTGCGTCTTTTTATCGATGCCGCGCAGTTCCAGCGGCAGTCTCACGTTAGCCTCGACCGTTGACCAGGGCAGCAGCGTATGATCCTGAAACACAAAAGCGATGTCGCTGTGCTTGCGGGCTTCCTTCGGGCTCATGCCGAACACCTGGAGGCTGCCGCTTGTCGGAGCGCCGAGACCGGTGATCATTTTGAAAATCGTCGATTTTCCGCAGCCCGAAGGCCCGACAAAACAAAGAAATTCGCCTTCCCGTATCGTCAGGTTGACATCCTGCAAAGCGATGGTGCCGTTCGGGTATATTTTGGATAAATTTTTCATATGGACAAAACTTTGATCGGACAGGCCGTCCGGATTGGATACTCCCGCCGGTGCGGATTCAAGACGCATTCGGATTCATCTCCCGTCATTTATCGGAATTTTCAAAGAACTCATCTCAAAGTTCGATATGTCCAGCAGCGCTTCCGCGATTAGCGCGCCGTATTTCCGCACCATCGCTTCCCCTTTCTCAACCGTAGCCAGGGCCGCATCGCCGGAAACGCCCGTATGGGACAAATCGTCCATCACCCAGGCAAAAGCCCGGCTCCGCAGCTGCAAATAGCGCGAATCGGGGTAATTCGGAAATTCGGTCGGCGCAAGCTCCATATGCACCCAATGCGGTCTGGCGGACAGGACGACCGATGTCTCCATGTCTCCGGCATGAATGCCGTACTGCTTTTCCTGCGGCGTTATCCATTCGTCCGCCCCGCCCAATCCGCCCGGGTCCAGCCGGAATACGGCGAGCCCGGTTTCGATGCGGATTTCTCTGGCCATCATATTTAAAAGGTCCGTGTTGCCGCCGTGCGAATTCACGATCACCAGCTTCCGGAACCCGCTTGTGCGGATGCTTTTGGCGATGTCCATTACGACAGCCATCAACGTAGTCGCCGACAGCGATATCGTTCCCGCATGGCCGAGATGCTCCGTGCTTTTGCCATATGGAATGGCGGGCAGCAGCCATATATTCGCGTCATCCGGCAGCTGGTCGAAAGCTGCGGTCAGGAACGTTTCCGCTATGAGCGTATCCGTAAACACCGGCATGTGCGGGCCATGCTGCTCGACAGCACCGACAGGCAGCACAAGCAAAGTCGTGTCCTTCGGCAATTGAGCCGCTTCAAGCTTGCTTAAACGAGGGAAGAAGCACCGATCCCAGGCTTTTCCTGCGTATCGTCCATTCATTTCATCAAGCACCTCCTTGATCTTCCATACATTTCCATTCGTTTCTATGCACCCAAGTAACCCCATTTACTTCCATCTACTTCTATACACTTCTATGAACCCCATGAGCTTCCACTTACTTCCATCTACTTCTTTGCACTCCCATGAGCTTCCACTTGCTACTATTCGCTTCTATGCCACCACGGAATCCCCTTTACTTCCGTCCTCTGCTATGCGCCTCCATCCGCTTCCACGTGACGTGCCTCCTAACGCCTCCAAAAATCCCAAATAACAACAAGTTGTCGAAAAAATCCGGAGGTCCTGCAGGCGATTGGCTGATTACCCGAGAAAGTCGTAGTTAGGGAAGGCTTTGACTTGGGGCGCAGCCGTTCGTGAAGCGGCTGGGCAGCCAGCAAAACCTGCAAATGTACAGGCTTTTTCAGTCAAAGCAGCCCATATTAGCAAAAAGCCTGCAAATGTACAGGAATTTCCGATGAAAACGGGCCTGAACCCGCAAGTTTGATGAAAAACCTGCACTTCTGCAGGAATTTTTGCTGCCAGCGTTTCAACGAGCAAAAAAGATGCACTTTTGCAGGTTTTCCCTGGGTTCCCCAGGCTTCTCAGAGCTTCTCCGGCTTTTTTTCAGACTTTCTCAGACTTTCTCAGCCTTCTCAGGCTTTCCCGAACTTCCCCAGGTTTCTCGGCTTTTTCGGCTTTTTCGGCTTTTTCGGCCTTCCCAGGCCTTCTCAGGTTTCTCAGGCTTTCTCAGCGCTTCAAGTAAATGCGCTCGCTATCGCCTTACGCGCGAGTTTCTGGGCAGCCTGCTAACAAGCTGCATTCCGTTAAAATCGCCCGGCGTCCGCACGTTTTAATGCGGATGCCACCTTGGCGACCCGCTCGCCGAGCCGGGCGGCCATCACAAGCTCGCGCGGGTCCGGCGACAGCGAGCTGTCCGGTCCCGCCAGCGTCGAGGCGCCGTACGGCGAGCAGCCGATCGCGTCCGCCGTCAAATATTCCGGATTTGCCGTATACGGCAATCCTACAAAAATCATCCCGAAGTGGAACAAAGGAACCATCGAGGTCAAAATGGTCGCTTCATGCCCCGTATGAATGGAAGCTGTGCTGTTAAAAATGCCCGTCGGCTTGCCCTCCAGCGATCCGTCGGCGCAAAGCTCCCCGGCAAGCTCAAGGAACAGCTTCACCTGCGACGGCATCGTCCCGTAGTACGTCGGGAAGCCCCATAAAATCCCGTCCGCCCAGCGCAAATCCCCGTTCGTCGCGACAGGAATCCCGCTTTGCCGCTCAAGGGCGGCGGTATATTTGTCATAGCGGTCCTGCAGGCGAAATTTCCCGGCAACGGCGGATTCGGGCGCAGCCGGTTCATCCTGCTTGCGATCGTCCCGGATCACCCGGTTTTCGGCGGAAGCCATCTCCGGAATCCGCACGATGCGCACTTCATTCGCGCCCGACCGGGCGGCGCCTTCCCCGGCGGCCTGCGCCATTTCGTAAACGTGCCCGAAGGCGCTGTAATACACGATCAGTATGTTAGCCATCGCATCGCCCGAGCCTCCTTCCGCTCATACCAGCTCGCGCCCCCGAAAAGAGACCGCTTCGGCGGCGGCTTCCCAATAGCCGGTCAGCTGCGGATCGTGCCACCCTGCTTTGGCTGCGGGCACGCGTACCCATCGCCCTTGGCTGTACACCCATCTTCGTTCGGGCAGCAGGGTGAACAACTCCTCCGGAGATTCGCCGTCCGCAATAACGAAATTCGCCCTGCGGCCGGCTTTGAGGCCGTAATCCGCAAGTCCGAGCACAGCCGCCGGAACGTCGGTAATCATCCTTAGCAATGTGCGAAGATCGGCCGGACGGCCCATGTGGGCAGCGTAGGAGCCGACAAGCGCAATTTGCACCAGATCGCCGCGTCCGAAAGGATGGAACGGATCATGAATGTTGTCGGAAGCTACCGCAATCGGGATGCCCGCTTCCCATATTTGCCGCAATCGGGTTACGCCCCTCCGAACCGGGAACCGGTCCCGCCGTCCTTGCAAATACAAATTCACAGCCGGCAAAGACACTGCTTTCAAACCGCTGTCCGCCATTTGCGCGATCAATCGGGCCGCGTCCTCTTCCGTCATGGAAGCCAGCGCGCATAAATGATCGACGGTTACGCGCCCCGCAAATCCGTATTCTTTCGTCCGCTGCGCAATGTGCCCGACCGTGCGGACCGCCGGATCGTCCGTCTCGTCCGCATGCAGATCGATCGGGAGATCGTGTTTTTCCGCGAGCCTGAAAATCCGGTCAATGTCCGCTTGCGGCGTCTGAGACAGATGAGGCGCTCCGCCGATTCCGTCTACGCCCATGCGGATCGCTTCTTCCACAGCCTCGTCGTCCGCAGCGTCCATGTAGTAAGGGCACATCGGAAACAGCTGCAGGCTAATGTAGGGAGCCAGCATCCGCTTCGCTTCCAGCGCCGCCTCTACGGTGCGCAGCGCAACTTCCCGCGAATGCTTCAGATTAAAATCGAGATGCGTACGGATATGCGTCGTACCGAAAGACAAAGCCTGCATCGCCGAGCGGACGATTCTCGACTTGATTTCATCCTTCGTAAAATAAGGGGCGGCCGCTGAGTAATTGCCGACCGCTTCTTCCAGCGTGCCGCTGATGTTGCCGACGGCCGTCAAAGAGAACGATTTATCGAGATGCATATGGGAGTCGACGAGTCCCGGAAGCAGCATTTTTCCTTCGGCATCCAAAATCGCGACAGCCGCAGCAGGCGCCGTCTGCGGGTGCCATTTTTCAAGCGGTATCGAGTCGGGCCGCTGCACACGGGCCTGCTGCGCCTGAATCTGCGTCCACACACCGTCGCGAACCGACAGCTGATACAAACAACTTTCATCCACCGTCGGCAAGCGAACGTTCCACAAATCCACATTCATCCACGAAGCCAATACCTCCACCTCCCGTTTGCTCGCCCGTTACTTTTTAGGCAAAAATTGCGTCGTGAACACTTTATCCGTATCTTCCGCCGTTTTAAGCACGCCTGCGTCGACAAGCTGTTTTTGCGCTTCGGCCCAGCGCTCCTTGGTCATGATGCCGACGCCTTTCGTCGCAGCGTCTCCGGTGAAAGCAAAATCTTTTTGCTTTTCGGCGCTGTATTTCATCATGTCCAGGCCCATGTCCGGATTTTTTTCTTTAATGGCCGGGTTGATTTCATCGGAATGATCTTTGTAGTACTCCCAGCCCTTGACAGTCGCTTCAACGAACGCCTTCACTTGATCCGGATGCTCTTTTATCATTTTTTCCGTCGTAAAATACGTATTGGCATAAATGCCGTAGCCGGAATCCGCAATCAGCTTCGTTTCGAAATCGACCTTTTGCTGATCCAGAGTGAACGGCTCCGATGTGATGTAGCCTTGCGTCACCGCATTTTTATCGTTAATAAAGTTGACCAGTTGGCCGGTATATTTCATCTCCTGCGCCTGATCCAATTTGTATTTTTGCTTAATGTACTGCCAGTAGCTTGCCGATGAGGCGACGTACACCTTATGGCCGTTCAAATCGCCAAAATCTTTAATGCCCGAGCCTTTGTGATAAATAAGGACTTGCGGGCTTTTTTGAAACGCCGTGGCGATCGCGACGATCGGAATTCCTTCCTGTCTGGCCACGAGAATGTCGTCGCCGTTGGACAGCCCGAATTGCGCTTTGCCGGAAGCGACGATTTGCGTGGACGATACTTGCGGACCTCCGGGGGTCAGGGTCATGTCGAGCCCGGCATCCTTGTAAAAGCCTTTTGCGAGCGCGGCAAAGTTGCCTCCGTGTTCCGGTTCTGCGAACCAGTTCAGGACGAGCGTCGCGGGAACAAGCTCTTTGGCGGCTGCCGGCGTCGGGGCGGAAGCGGAAGCTGCTGGCGTACCGGCCGCCGGTGTCGGTGAAGCTGCTGGCGCTGTCGATGACGTATTCCCGCAAGCGGCTAATACGCTCGTCGCGGAAAGGAGACAAAACGAGACAACTGCAAGGCGTTTGGACGAAATTTTGTCAGCACGGTTCAATACTTTCATACTCAACTTCCCCTCCGATTAGTTAGGCTCTGTGTAAATTCATTTAAAATATATGATCGATGTCATATACAAGTCAATAAACCTCACATTTATTTGGTTGATTTCACAATGTTTTTGATTGAATTTTGTGAAAACTCCATCAAAAGAAAAGACGCCTGCCTTCACTGTCTTGACTGAGTGCAGCATTAAGCCAATGGGAACGATAGTAAGGCCATCCTTTATGGGATGGCCTCTCTATAAAGCGAATCGAAAGAGGCACCCGATCGGGTGCCCCTTTCAAACGATTATGCACTTGAACAAAGCCCTAATCTAAAGATTCTACCCACGTGTCGACTGAAACCACCTCGGCCTGATGAGGGAACACCTTCTCGATGAGAACAAGGTGAACCTCAGGATCCGCATTGATACAGGCGTCGGACAGCACCTTAAGGGCATACCCCTAGTCCCACCTAAAAGTAAAGCTAGCGACTATGAACGCGACGACGACCCATGCACCGAGCAGAAGCACATTTCCCCACAGGCCGCCGATTCCGGTGCCGACGTTCATAACTTCACGAAGCGAGTCCGACAGGTGTGTAATCGGCAGCGCCTTGACGAACGGCTGAAGGAACGAAGGCATGTTCTTCACTGGGAAAAATACGTTCCCAAGGAACATAAGCGGGAACGAAATGAGCCCAGCGATCGGCCCGGCGCTCTCCGGCGTTTTTGCCAGACCGGCGATGATGAAGCCAATCGACATGAAGACGAGCGTCCCCAGAATGACGAACAGCAGCAGAAGCGGCCAAGACCCCATAACCTTGACTCCAAACACAAGCCGGGCGATCAGCAGCACGATTACCGCCTGCGTTCCGTTGAGCAGCAAGCGGGCCGTAATTTGCGCGGCAATGAACGTGCGCGCCTTGAGCGTCGTGCTTTGCATACGGCGGAGGACGCCGCGCTCGCGCCAGGAGGAGATTTGTCCGGCTACGCCGTTCAGGTTGCTGGACATAATCATCATGGCGACGATACCCGGCACGAGGAAATCGATGTACCGCAGGCCAAGCGATTGAAGCGGCTGGGCGTCGACCGTAACGGCCGGAACATAACTAACGATCGACTTGCTGATGCCGTCGACGACCCCGTTCACGAAGGCGAGTCCGAGCTGGGAGACGGCCATATTTTTTTCGTCGTAATAGACCTTAAGCTTAGCCGGGTTTCCACCGCCCGCCTGCAGCTGGCCGGCATATCCTTTAGGAACAACGACGACCAACTGCTCGTCGCCCCGCTTCAGCGCATCCAGCGCTTCTTGCTCCGATGACGCCGCATCGAGATTCAACGTCTTCTGAGCGCGAAACGCTTCGACAACCTTCTTCGAAGCCAGGCTGTTGTCTTGATCGATGACGACGCCGTTCAGATTGCCGGAATTTCCATTTCCGAGAAAGGAGCCGAGAGCAACCATCAGGAGGATAGGAAATAAAAGGGAAAAGAACAGCACCTGCCGGTTTCTCGAAAAAAGGCGAAGCTGCGCCTGCGTTAGCTTCAAATAGGCTTTCATTGTTCCCTCAAGCCCCTTCCCGTCATATGGATGAACACATCTTCAAGCGTGGCGGTGCGGGTGCTCAGCTCTGTCAGCCTTAGCCCCTCGGCGTCGGCTTGTTGGATCAGGTCGATAAGCGACGCTTGAAGCTTGTCGGTGTAAAGGACGAACATGTTTTTACGCTCCTCCATACTGGAGATATGCTCCACAGAGGAAAGAAACGATTTCAACCGGGCCTGCTCGTCCGGGCTACGCTCATCCCAATCCGGGACGCGGAATTCGATAGCGTTCTCGGAGGACAGGCTGCGAATGAGATTTTGCGGCGTATCGAGGGCGATAATTTGTCCGCGGTCCATGAGACAGATACGATCACAAAGGATATACGCTTCATCCATGTAATGCGTAGACAAGATAATCGTTTTTCCTTCCTTTTTTAGCCGCAGAATGATATCCCACAGAGTCCTTCGCGCTTGGGGATCGAGGCCGGTCGTTGGCTCGTCCAGAAACAGCACGAGCGGATCGTTCACGATGGCGAGCGCGATGGCGAGACGCTGCTTTTGGCCGCCGGACAAACCTTTGACCCGTGCGTTCAGTTTATCCCGGAGAATCATGCTGTCAAGGAGAGGCTCGACGGGAACCGAGCTTTCGTAAAAGCTTGCGTACATCTCGGTAATTTCTTTCACCGTCAGCAGATCGAACAGTGAAGTCGATTGAAGCTGTACGCCGATCACCGCTTTCACTTTATTGAGCTGCTTAATCGTGTCGAATCCGGCCACCTTGGCGGAGCCTCCGTCGGGCCTGCGCAAGCCCTCGATCATTTCCATCGTTGTCGTTTTGCCCGCTCCGTTCGGTCCGAGCAGGCCAAATACTTCGCCCTGCCTCACCTCGAAGCTGACACCGTTCACAGCCGTAAAATCGCCGTACCGCTTTACTAACCCCTCAACCGTGATGATGGGCTTCGCGGTAGCTGGAGGTACCGACTCGTACTCTATACGGGTTTCCATTGTGGGTCCCTGCCTTTTTGAATTTAGTTACTATCTCCAGCATATCAATACCTTCCCGCCACAGCAAGTGAAGGGCGACGTTGGCCGGCATTTTGCCACGCCGGCGCGGTCGTCATAGCTTGGTGGATTAAGCTACTTGAATCAAAATCAGTTGTAAATTAAGATCAAATTATGAGTATGTCAATTCCGTGTCACATTTGCCCGGGAGTCGGCAAGCCAAGCACGCGGAGCGCTTCCTCAAGCGCCTCCATATATGTTTTTGTGATCCACAGGCGGTGGGAAACAACTTCCTCCGGGCCTTTCAGTATCGGGCACGAGCTGTAAAAATGGCTGAACAGCGAAGCCAGCTCAAAGGCATAGGCACAAATTACATTCGGAGCCAACTGCTGTATCGCCGTGTCCAGCGTCTCCGGCCAGTAGGCGATATGCCGCAGCAAGCTGAGCTCCTGCGGCTGCAGCAGCGTCGCGTCCGCAAGGAAAGAAGCTTGCTGCAGCCGCTCTTCTCCGGCTTTTTCCATGATGCGGCTGGCTCTCGCGCAGGCGTACAGCAAATAAACGCCGGAGTTGCCCGTCACCTCGGTGGCCTGCTGCAAATCGAATACGACCTCAGTTGACAGGTTGTATTTGAGCAGGTGGTAGCGGATCGACGCCGCAGCGATTTCCCGGCTCGATATGCCCTCGTTCCGGGAACGCTTGGCATCGATGGCCGCTTCCATGCGACGGAGCAAATCGGCCACTTTGATGCCGATGCCCTGGCGGCCGGACATCGCGTAAGAGCTTTTGCCGTCAGAAACGTCGATCCCCAGACCGGCGGCGGTATCGGGGCTCAGCGAAACGACGCCGTAGCTCACATGCCGCAGCCTGGCGGCCTGCTCCGCGCAGCCGAGCGATTCAAGCGCCAGCTTTACCATCGCTTGAGGATATTCCTGCCGGTGATCGATCACATTGATCACGATGTCGGCTTGGCCGACCGGCCTGCCGCAGCCTTCCGGCGCGGTCGACCAGATGCCGTCGGCAAACGGCTTGTAGACGAAATCTTTGGGCAGCAGCCCGAATTTCCACAAATGGTAGGCGATATCTTTGGCCGTGTACGTTAAAATACCATTTCCCCGAACCAGCACTTTATCGGCTTGAAAATCGGATGCATGCGCCTCGTCCTCCGCTTCCTCCCTATGCTTCAGCACCCAGCAGCCGGCGAGCTTGCCTTCGGTCACTTTGCCGAACGTAGCCGTGCGCTGCAGCATTTCGAACGCCGCCTGCCATAAACCCTCCCGCACGATGCTGCTTTCCCAGACGAGTACGTCGTATTCAATCCCGAACTGCTTCATCTCCTCAAGCTGCTCGCGGACGATGCGCTCCGCCACCAGCGAGCCGATCCACGCCAGGTTGGAGTTCCCCGCTTCCAGTGCATGAAGCACTGTCGAGCGCTTTTCCAGCAAGGCAGGGTTCGCCTTGTACTCCTTATTCACCCAGGCATACGTCTCCCAGCAAAAATCGCCGAAACGGCTGAACGCCCGCTGCGGTTGTTCCGGTTGTACGGATTGTCCGGGCTGTTCCAACTGCACTGACTGTTCTGTTTGCTCCGGTTGTTCCGGTTGTTCCGGCTCCGCATGCAGTATACCCACCACCGTATCCGCCAATTGGTTGCCGAGATCGTCAATATAATTGTGAACCTCCACCTCACAGCCGGTACGCGCGAGCATGCGGGCCAGCGTGTCCCCTATGCAGGAATTTCGCAAATGGCCGATATGAGCCGATTTGTTCGGATTAATCGAAGTGTGCTCGACCAGCACTTTCGTCCGCTTCTGCGGCGCAGCGGGGGCCGTGCGCCAATCTTTTGCCGCCCATGCCTGCCAGTCGACATAAAAATTAAGAAAACCCGGCGGCGCAGCGGCGATTTTCCGGAACAACCCTTCCATGCCGCCCGCCTCCTCCAGCAGCTCCTGCAAGCTTGCGGCAATGAGCATCGGCGGTTGCTTGAGAACTTTGGCCAGCTGCATGGCGATGTTCGAGCTATAGTCCCCGTGATCCGGATGCGGCGGATGCTCGATGACCACTTTAAGCGCATCGGGCCAAATCGTCCCCGAACGTTCCAGCAGCGCGCTTGCCTGCTTTTTAATCTCTTCGGACAACAAAATATGAATCATGCCGATTCCTCCTTCGGTTTGCGCAAAATCAAAAAGCCCCCGTCTCTTAAACAAGAGACGAGAGCTCAACAGTTCCCGCGGTACCACTCTAAGTGTTCATTTTCGCATATGCAAAATAAACCTCTCGATCGATAACGGCAAAAGCCGGATCTCCCTACTGTCGGCTTATCCGCTTCAGAAGACCATTTCCCGGGACCGTTTCATTCAAGGCGTCCGTACCGGTTCCCACCATAGCCGGCTCGCTGAGACTGGACGTCAAAAACTACTTCCCCGTTCATCAATACTCACATATGTAATTGGCTGAATATTTAAAATCATTTATACAGGAACGCCGCCTGGTTGTCAAGGGGGCTCTCGCCGTGCTGCCGCCCTGCCGCTTGCCGGTTCCCGGCCTCAGCCTGCAAATAACCGAATGATCATAATGCCGCCAAAAGCCATGGACATTCCCGACAGCTCCAAAGGGCTGAACCTGTCCTTAACGACAAAGCGCGTATAAAGCAAAACAAGCAGAACGTTAAGCGCTACGACCGCGGATACAAGGCCCGCCTTGCCTACGTCGAAAGCGCGCAAAATAAGGATCATGCCGACCACATTCGTAATGCCGACGGCCATCCCTATCCCGAACGTCCGCCACTCTCCCCATTGGGCAGGGGCTGCTTCAGTACGGACCGAGTGCATCCGGTCCTTCAGCCACCAGCCGCCGAAGCAGACGGTTCCCATCGCAAACATGCAAAAAAGCGTCGGAAACATCGGCGCCGCCTGAAGCGTGGACCATTTGCCGGATAAATCGTTGCAGGCGAACAACAATAGCGAGAGCAATCCCCACTGGGCTCCTTGGAGATTGTTTATGGAAATGTCGTTCGAGTAGCGGACGAGCAGCACTCCCGCGACGATGACGACGAAGGCGATAACCTGCATGCCGCTCAGCTTCTCCCCCCACAATCCGTAAGCGGCCACAACGACGATGACGGAAGGCAGCGCCGTCAAAATCGCCACAAGCGACGCCTTGCCAACGGCGAAGCCTTTGAACATGCTGGCGTTGGCGCCGAAGGAGAACAGCCCCATTTGCAGGCCGATCAAGGAGGACGCCGTCCAGCTTTGCTTGTATATGACGCTGCACACAAGACTAAGCAGCGCGCCCATAAAAAAAGCACCGCTCAGCAAAGCATTGCGGTTCAACGACTGCTGGCTTGTCCAGTGATACAAAATGCCGCGCAAACCGAAACTGATCGCAGCGAATACCGAGAAAATAAGCCACATGAAGATGCGTACTCCTTTCATTTCCGTTTCCGGTGGAAAGTTTACCACATCTTAAGGCTTCCTACAACGAAATTTATGCAGCATCAAGAGCATCGCGGAGGCCGCATGATGCGAAAATGGTTTCATGGATTCGGACAACCGTGCAATCGCATTGCTTTCGGATTGCATATTCATAGTATTGTAAGTTAATAGTTTAGAGGAGCTGATGGAATGGTTCGCATCGTTGATTACCAAGCGACACAGCCGCTTAATAAATTCAATTTGGCCAAGTCTTTTACGATACCGTTCTCGCCCAAAAGAGTCCAGCTTGCGAAACTCCGGCTGCATCTTTCCCGCAAAGCGTCACGGGTCGAGCTGATTGCGAGCGTCGGCGTGCGCGGTATCACAAGTATCGCCCAGATTAAATTCAGAATTTTCCGGGATGGAAAAGAAATTTTCAACACGATACAAGGTATTGAGTCTACAGGATCCGAGCAAAATTACATCGTTACGTTCCAAGCGATTGATTTCGACGTAAAATCTGGCTCTCATCAATATACGTTAACAGCCGAAAATCTGACAAAAGGAACAAGAGCCGATGTCGTTGGGCCGATCTCGTTCAGCGCGTTAGCTATAAAAAAACACTAATAATCCGCTTGAAAAAACGCCTCCAAACCGCTATACAAGCGGAATGGGGCGTTTTTTTGCAACAATTCGTACCGGAGAGGACTTTCGGTCCTCACAAGCTTGCCGCCGCCCAATTTGCGGCAGCGCTATGACGGAGGCCAATTTGCGGCTGCTCTGCGATGATTCCAATGCGACAGCGATGTGACTGTCTCTTTCGCACCTCGCGCAGCTCCCTACGCGCGGTGTTTCGCTGCATGACGGCGGTCCGTCGCCGCTGCTGCTGACATGCAACCAATGCAGCAAAGATGGCTCAGCCGTTCAATGAACGGTTAGGCAAGCCAACAAACCTGCGAAAGTGCAGGCTGCCTGGAAACCCGCAGGCCGGAGCCGGCCGCACCATCTGCCTGGTTGCGCGAAGAAAACCTGCAAAAATACAGTTTTTGCTCGGTTGAAACGCCGGCCACGGCAAATTCCTGCAATTGTGCAGGCTTTTCGCCGTGAACATGGGCTCTGATTCAATTTCGCCGAAAATTCCTGCACAATCGCAGGCTTTTCGCCAAAATGAACCCTTTTCAGGAAAAAAAACTGCACTTTCGCAGTTTTTTCCTCTGCCAAGCCGCCTTGGCCCCCCTCCCACACTTCGGCTCCGCAATTCGTGTATGAGAGATGTCGGTTGGGGTAGACGGCTCCACAACTCGTGTATGAGAGATGTCGGTTGGGGTAGACGGCTCCACAACTCGTGTATGAGAGGTGTCGGTTGGGGTAGACGGCTCCGCAACTCGTGTATGAGGCCTCGGTTGGGGTAGAACGCCTGTGCCCCTATGGTTCCACACTCCTTCACTTTATCAACAAGCTGATTTTTGCAGGTTTCTATGCGCTGCTTCTGGCGGGCGAGTTTTTTCAATAGTCCGTGCTTCGCAGTTTTACGAACTGTCAAGCGGGGCCACCCCTTCGGCAGCTAAACTGCGCAGAGGGGCGGCCCCATCCATCCGTCTACTCCAAGATTTTCCTTGCTACGGCAGCAAGGTCGACGATATCGACTTTGCCGTCGTTGTTGATGTCGGCTTTTTGGTACCGGCTCCAGTCCGGATCGGCGGACGTTTTGCCGTATGCCGCCGCCACGATGCCGAGATCGCCGATGGAATACTTGCCGTCGCCGTTCGCATCGCCTGGGGCCGCCGTGTGCACGGAGGCAGCGAACGCTTGCAGTGCCGCCGCCAGATCGCTCACGGCCTGCTCGACTTCCGCTTGCGTCGCGGAAGCATTGTCGGCTGCGGCTTTCGCTTTGTCGATCGCCGACTGCAGAGCCGCCTTCGCGCCAACCGGATATTGTCCGGCGCTGCCTCCCTCAACCGCCGCATCGTGCTTGGCCTGAGCGTCCAGGATCGCTGCGCGAAGCGCGGTTTTATCCGCCGTCGGCTGCACGCGGATGCGGAAGGAGACGCCTTCCACCTGCTTCTCCGCTCCTGCGCCGTCGGCTACGGTGGAGCCGACGACGGAAACGGCGGCTTCCGCTGCGGAGGTAAGCGGTTTTGCTTTCCAGCTCAGCTTGAGCCATTCGCCGTCGGCGTGAATGGCGCTGCCCTCGCCGAGCGCAGCCGCAACGATCCGGATTTGCCCCGGCGTCTGCGCGGGGTCCGAAACGGCCAACACCCGGAAGCCTTCTCTGACGGACTCGGCGGATACGAATTCAAGCTGGTCCGGGTTGTAGGACAGCGTCAAATCCTGCGCGTACACGCTTTTCGTCACATTGCTCAATCCGTACGCCAGATCGAACGGCTGCCCGGCGACGGCCGAGGTCGGCCCCGTTAGTGTGGACGCAATGGCATCCGCAGCCGTTACTTGAATGTTCACGGTGCGCACTGTCGTCAGCCCGGCATGATTGACCGCCGTAACTGTGAACGTATGCGCGCCTTTCAAGCCGAAGAGCGGAATTTTTTGCCCGTTGGTTACGGGATTTCCGTCAAAGGTGATCGCAACGGTTTTCACACCTGATTCCGGGTCTTCGGCCGTCACCTGCACCTCCAAGGTTTGCGATTCCGTCATGCGCTCGGGAGGCAGTCCGGAGATGACCGGTGCCGTAACATCGCCGGACGGTGACTCGCCGCCGACCGTATACATATGAGGTACAGGAGGAGCCGTCATGCCTGCGCCCAAGTAAAAACTCGGATGCGGAGGCTGGTTGTAGGCGACATTTTGCCAGGCTACGCCCAATCTGTAAACAGGGTCGTGCATCAAAGTGCGAATCCGGTAATCGGTCAAATCCGTCGTCGAATAAATCCGGAACTCGGAGCTGTCTTCCGACCTCCACATCACTTCCTCCCGCCAGTCGCCGAACAAATCGGCCTGCAAGCTGGAATTCGCTTTGGTGGAGTTGTTCGAGGCGGCGCCGACCGCTGTGAACAAGTTATCGGTTTTATGATTGACGTAATCCCACTTGTCGATGCGGTTGGCATCCTGGAGCTCGCGCAGCAGGTCGCCGTCCCACCAAACGCCGAAGTTCGTGGAAGAGGGAATCGTCTGGCTGATCAGCTCGCCTTTCGTATTGTACAGGCCCGTCAAAGGTATATGCTGGGCGTTCGTAATCGTAGCGGCCCAAAATTCCTCGCCCAAATAGTTCGGATCAATGTCGGCGGACATGCCGCGCCCCGTGTCGATTCCCGTGCGGATGCCCCAAATGATTTCTCCGGTCGCCGCATCGCGCAGCTCCATGCCGTACGGGGAATCGACATGCTCATGGACGTCGAACTGCTCCAGTCCGGGACGAGCCGGGTCCAAATCTCCGAAATGCTGCGCATCCCCATGCCCCAACCCCGTGCTGTACAAAATGGTGCCGTCATCGTCGATCGCCATCGCTCCGAAGTTGATTTCATCTTTGCCGTCGCCGTCGACATCGCCCGCAGACAGGTTGTGGTTGCCTTGGCCCGTGTAGGCGGCGTTGCCTTCGTCATTGGTGTCAAAGCGCCACACCTTCGTCAATTGGCCGTCGCGGTAGTTGTAGGCGGCGAGGACAGTGCGGGTGTAGTATCCACGGCTGAAAACCATGCTCGGACGCTCGCCGTCCAAATACGCGACGGTGGCCAAAAAGCGGTCGACGCGGTTGCCGTAAGCGTCGCCCCATGCCGATACGTCTCCCCGTGGGGGATCGTAATCCACAGTCGCCAGCGCTCGGCCGGTCAGCCCTTCGAACACGGTCAAATACTCGCTGCCGAGTAGCACGTAACCGCTGCTGTTCCGGTAGTCGGCGTCGGCCGAACCGATCACTTGGCCGGTTCCGTCGACCGTTCCGTCCGCCGTCTTAAAGGCGACTTCCGCTTTCCCGTCGCCGTCGAAATCGTAGACGAGGAACTGCGTATAGTGAGCGCCCGCGCGGATGTTCGGGCCCAGGTTAATTCTCCACAAGCGTGTTCCGTCAAGCTTATATGCATCCATGTACACGATACCCGTGTATCCGGCTTGCGAGTTGTCCTTGGCGTTCGACGGAGACCACAGCATGACGATTTCGTAAGTGCCGTCGCCGTCGAGATCGCCAACGCTCGCATCGCCGGCCGAATACGTGTAAGGCTGCCCGTCTTTGGTGTAGGAATCGGCCGGTTTTTGCAGCGGTACGGCCAAATAATTGTTTTGCCATACGGAAATTGCGCCTGATGCGGCTTTTTCCGTTCCGTTTTCCACTGTAAACAGTTGGTATTTGGAATCGTTCGTCCCTGTAGTATCGAGGAAATTGGTGCTTCCCGCGATTGGGGCGTCATTCAGCTTGACACCGTCTCTGTACACGTTAAAAGTGATCGAATCGGCATCCGTGCCGAGCATTCTCCACCCGATATATACACCTGCATCGGATTTGACGGCAAGCGGTGCCCGGTCGATATACTCCATCTGCCTGCTCAGCACCGTAATTGCCTCCGCCGCCAGCTGCTCGGAAAGCCCGGAAATGCCTCCCGCGTTCACGGCGGCTACTTTATAGTAGTACGGAATTGTCGTAAGCACGGTCGTGTCCGTATATGAGGCGCTGCGGGTTTTGCCGATCAGCTCGAATGCGCCCCCGGCTTTTTTCGCCCGGTAAATGTTATAGGTGACCGCTTGATCGACGGCAGGCCAGACGAAGCTGATCTCGTTTTTATGAATCGAAGTCAATGCCGGACGGTTCGGTACCGCAGGCGCGGGCTTCGCCGGGTCGATGACCGCCACTTCGAGCGGCTGGGACGGAACCGTTTCATAGCCGGAGCTGTCCAGCGATGTGACGGTGTACACATAGGTCATCCCAACATCCGCCGTAAGATCCGTGAAAGCAACCGTTCCTGTCTCGCCGATCCGCTCAGCGCTCCCGGCGCCGGCCGATTTGCGGTAGATGCGGTACTTGGCGGCATCGCTCACCGCCGTCCAGGAGAGTTGGACCGCCGGAGGCTCCTGATCCAGCTGCACGCCGTCCAGCTTGAGCCCTGTGGGCGATTGCAAAATCGGCGTAATTTCAATGCCGTTGACGATGCCCGAGGCGCCGCCGAAAATGAAATTCATTTGGCCGTCTTTGACCTGAACTTCGTTGATGACTTTTTCCACGACGGTATTTTTACTAGCAGATACGGTTCCGAAATCTTTGCCTTCGATCTGCACGGTCGTCCTTGCCGAACCGAGCAAATCGCCGACGTACAGTTTAACCGCATACGCGCCGTTCGGAATGTCTACTTTGAATTCCCAAGTGTTGTTAAAATAGCCGATCCAATCGCGGATCAGATCGCTGCCGCCGCTGCCCCGGTCGCGCGTAATCATGCCTGCGTTCGTCGTCAGCCCGTAACCGCGCTCCGGCGTGTAGAGCGTATCGAGCGTAACCGCTGTATAGCCTTCCATCACCGGGCTTGAAGCCGTCCCCATATCGTAGCGGTAAACGGCGGATTTCGTGCTAATGAGCACCTCGTCCGACATCTCCGATTCGCCTCGTCCGTTGACGGCTGTCACGCGAACGCTGTAGGTTTGGCCTTCCGACATTCCACCGAGGCTGATGGTCGGAACAGTGGCTGTGCCCACCATCGCATACTCCGCATCTGCCGCCGGTTTGCGGTAAATTTTATAAATGTCCGCCCCTTCCACGGCATCCCATTTCAAAACCGCACCGGCATTGCTGACGCTCCCTGCTGCAAGTCCTGTCGGCTTGGCCGGAACTTGCGCCGGCACTTCAATATCTTTGACCAAAGCCGAGAGCGGCAGGCCAAGGTCTTTAATGCCGCCCGAAAGCATGCGCGCCAGTTGGATCGCCCCGTATTCCTGAAAATGCGTATTGTCCGCCGAACCGTTCGGGAACGCGCCGTACATGCCCGGTTCCACATGCAGGAATACGGATAAAGTGGCCGCCGGGCCGATCGAATCGTAGTAGGCGACGCTAAGGGCGCTCAAATCGACGAGCTTCACATTCAGCTCCTGCGCCACTTCTTTCATGCCCGCTACGTATTCGGGAAAGCTGACGTTGAACTTGCCGGTCGATTCGTTGTAGTCGCGCCGTCCCATCGGCGTCACCAGAATCGGCGTCGCTCCGCGCTGGCGCGCTCCGTTGACATACGTTTTCAAATAATTTTTGTAATCGGGAACGGATGCGTAACGATCGGGAACGCTGATCGTCGCATCGTTATGGCCGAACTGGACGAGGAAGTAATCGCCGGGCTTGATCGCGCGCAGCACCGCGTCCAAACGGCCTTCCACAATGAACGACTTCGAGCTTCTGCCGCCGATCGCATGGTTGACGAACTGCACGCCGTCGGTGAAAAACCGCGGAATCATTTGTCCCCAGCCCGCTTCCGGCTTCCAGTACGGATCGTAGGTTTGTACGGTGGAATCGCCCGCGATATAGACGGCCGGAATTTCGCCCGCCTGTCTGTCCGGCAGCCTCGTGATGACAAGCGCATTGATTTTGGGTGCGGAGCCGGTAAAATCAAGATTCAGCTGGCCGTCCACAAGCGCGATGTCGAAGCTCATCTCCAGGTATTCGCCGGCGGCTTTGCTCGTCTGCTGAACTTTCTGGATCGTTTCGGCTTTGATCGCGATATCGGTCGCCGCCGCCTGATCCCCGGCAATAAGCGAAACCGTGTAGTCTCCGTTCGGCAAATCGACGATGAAAGACGTACCCGCCGGCGAAACAAAATCCGATTTCAACGGATCGGAACTACTTCTGTCGCCTGAGCCGACTTTGGAAGGGTCGGCGAAGCCGTATTTCAGCTGCGGCGAGTAGGCGACGCCGGCCGAGACGCCGATGTAGCCGCTTGCTACGGCGCCGGGCCCAAAGTCAAACCGAATGGGCGCCCCTTCGGGAAGCGGCTGCGGAGCGTTGTACGGCGCGCTTGCCGCCACATTCGAAAAATCCGACGAGCCCGCGCTGTTCAAGGCTTTCACTTTGTAGTATAAAGCAGCCGATGTGTCGGCAGCCGTATCCGTATAACCCGCCGATTCGCTGGTACCGATCTCGGCGAACTCCCCGTCCGCAGCTGCAGCCCGGAAAATCGCGTAGCCGGTCGCCCGCTCGGCGGCCATCCAGGCCAGAGCGACCGAGCTTGCCGTCACACTGCTGACCGCAACTTGCGACGGCGCCGCAGGCAGTTCGACCGCCGGCTTCACCTCCGCTGCGACCGGCCCGCTGAGGGCGGATTCAAGGCCGCTCGCGCTGACCGCCGAGACCTTGTAGGAGTAGCCCGCATTCAGGCTGACGGACGTGTCCGTATAGACTGCGGAGTTGACCGCCGCAAGCTTGACGTATGCGCCGCTCCCGGCCGGAGCCCGATACACATTGTAGCTGGAGACATCCGCTGCGGCGCTCCACTGCAAGCTCACGGAGGCCGAGCCTTCCGCCGCCGTTATTCCCGTGACGGACAGCCCTTGCGGTACGGCAGGGGGCTGCGGGATCACCTGCTCGATCACGAGCCCGTTCAAATACCCGCCGGTTCCCGTCCCGGTAATGCCGACGGTCAATTGGCCATCATTGACGGCCGTATGGTATTTGGCCTGCGCCACCGCCTGCTTGGTCGTAATCGTTCCCGCCGTCACGCCCTCAAGCGTCGTTGTCGTCTTCGTCGTAGAGGTGCCCGCCAGCAGATCGCCCGAGCACACCGTCACATCGTATTCGCCGTTCGGCACATCGACCATGAACGTGTAGGACGGACCCAGCACAAAATCGTTAAACAGATCGTCCCCGCCCGAACGGAGCCTGGAAACGACCGTTTTATCGAGCCCGTACCCTAATTCCGGCGTATATAAAAGCTCTTCGTGAACCTGAGTAAAGCCCGCCATAACAGGGCTTGTCTTCGTGCCGAAGTCGAACTTTTTGACGGCGGGCGCAGTTTCCGCTTTAGCCGTCCGAACGCCAGACGGAGACAAAGGCAGGACGGAAGACGCAAGTACGAGCAATCCTAGAACCGTCATAACAGCTTGCTTCGCTTTTCTTCGCATCATCAGCATAGATACCCCTCTTTCTGTTTCGTTTTGCCATGGACGATGATGTTCATTTGGTCTGAACCCTCCCTCGACTGAAAGTGCTTTCACAACTATGATCTTACTTTTTCGGCCCCTCCGTTTCCCACACAAAATACCGTTATGTTTGTTCAAAAATCAGATACAATTCGTATCAGTCCCGATGCGGCTTTCCATTCGACAAATTCAGCCATGACTAAAGGCTCATGACAACAAAAAGACCGCCTTTTGGCGGTCATAAAGCGATTAAAGAGCATCCAGGAGTCTGTCCGATGAACCACGTAGAAGGTATATATACAAAATGACAGTAATTATGCAGCGTAAGCGGCAATATATGCAGTCATTATTCAGTGGGTATGCACAAAAGTAACTCCGTCGGACAGACTCCTAGCCATGCAACCCCCCAACTAACCGGGGGCAATGACGATAGGGTCCAACCGGGATTTGGATCAGGCTGGTTATTCCTTGCGAAGTCATCTTGTAGATCTCATCACACAATCTGACATCAAATCCGAGGAGCGGATGTCCCCCCAGCCCGATTGCAGATGCCGCCAACAGTAAACGCTGCACAAGCATCCCCGCTTCCATCTGTTGGATGCGGTATCCCCTATACCCCAGGGCTGTTACGAGATGATCTTTGTCTCCTGCCACATGAAAGCATAGCGGAACCTGGGACAGATTCACGTTGTCGGAAGGCATGCCCTGCTGCAGCTTGAGCCGATGATCTCCATGGCGTACCGGCCGCAACGTATGAGCAGCGCTATCATAATGGTAAGCGCCGTCCGGAATGCCTTCAACGTTATACAAACAGCTGTACAGCGAGACGCGAGAAACGGAGTTCTCATGGGCTCCATCCAAATCATTCCGGTACCTGCAGGAGGCCGTTGCCTCCTGCAGCAGCAAGGCCAACTGCTCTTGGCTTACCTTGCCCATAATAAAATCGCCGTCAGGCGAAAAACGCTTTCGGCTTATTGACGCCAGATCATACGACAACCGCTTCACGCGGGGCAGAGCCACCGCTTGATCCTCGCAGCGAACGATCTTCTCTGCGCCAATATGCCCTAACGGCCGAAACGATTCCAACAAGGATGCTTCGTTCATCTTGATGAGCATCGGAAACTCCTTGACCCTCCGGGAACGGACGTAGTGATCATGCTGAACCGCTCTCAACTCCCGGCACAATTCGGTGGCGGAGCACTCCCGCTCTCCCTCATTCCTACCCGCGAACCATTGGTTCGCAGGCTCCATCGATAGCGGAATCACCGCATACACGCTCTCCTCTCGTTCCGATATCCCGAGAAGACCATTCACGGCTCGATCAAGGAACTGGAAATACACGCCCGACGAGAAGCCGAACCGTTTCGCCACTTCCAAGAGCTGCCCGATTAACGCACCCGCATCCAGTCCTTGCAGACGATAGGAAAAGTTATTGTATTTAAAGAAGTTTTTCCAAAACAGGGTCGATACAAAAACAGCGCCAAAGCAAGCCGAAACGTCACAGCGATTGCCAAGAGCCCGAGCTAAATAGGCATCGAAGCTGCCTTTGCGCAGCAGCACCAAGCGGTGGTGCGCCACATCATAATGATAGACCCCCTCGGGCAAATCCTCCAGTTTCAGATACACGTATAATTCACTTGGATATAACGCTCCCCCCGAGGGGGCAAACCGCCGGTACAACTGCAGCAGGCCCATGTTTTGTATCATGGAATTCGAGGTAGGGACGGACTGGGACAATTGAGTGAGTCCGAATATGTACCAGAGAAAATGACCCATATGGCGAAGGTCAGGCAGCACCTGCGCTTCACCGCCATCAAGCGTCAGCGGTACTTCCGGCGATAACGGAACCACAGGCAAACCGCGGTAGAGCTTATATGCAAGCGGTCCGTCTTCCCAATCCACCACTGCGTCCGGCGGTTTGGTCTTGTCAATGTCATAATGCAAATTGTGCAGAAATGCCTCCAGATTCATACTTTTCCCTCCTGATAGGAACGAGGGTGTAAACCACTCCACGCTTCAATTTTGGCTACCCTAGTGACAACTTATGGGAACGGATGCGGGTATGGATTGAGATGTTCCAGCGTCAGGGGCTGCTTCGCATACCCGAGTTCCACCGGTACCCTCAACACCCGCTCAAGCCCTGCCACACGGGTAAAGTGATGTCCGAATGTCATCGGCAGCATCCCAGGGATCAGCACTTTCACGCAATGCAGTCCATTTCGAATGATTTCCGGCGATGACAGATCCACCACGATCACATCAAGATTCAATCGGCGGAACGCCTGAAGAACATCTTTCAGATCGTCCGTTAAATCAGCATGCCTGGCCTCCCGCTTAAATTCCTCTTCAAACGATCGCAGCGGGCGATTGTCATCCAGCAGAAATTGCAGGCGCTCCTGCGCTTGCGGCAAAGCGTACAGCAGTGAATGATCCTCCATCTGATGCACCAGGGAGGAATCGTGAAGCATCCGATCATACGCATCCCGGTTCGCTTCAAATTTCTTATCAAGATTCAATACCATGCCGGCCAACTCGTGAACCGCGCCTTTAACCGCCCGCACCGGATCAGGATGAGCTCCGGCCGCACAAATGAGATTAACTCCTGTTTGTTTATTGTTTTTCGCTATCCCCCAAACACTGGGAATCCCGTGCTCCATCGTCGAGTTGTAGAAATACACGTCGAACCCCGCCACAGCTCGCAAACGATCGATCATCAGCTGCAATTCCCGGTCGTTAACAGAATATGGGTCAAGGCGCTGGAGAGGCAGCTGCGCATACCAAGTCATCAGAAACGAATCTCGCTCCACTACTTCCAATATGCCGTAAAAAATAGCCTCCTCCAAGCTTCCTCCTAACGCGCATCCGTTGGAAGACTCGAAGACGAAAGAGTGACCGCAGCCCATGCTGTAATAGGCGAGCTGCTCCGGAACCAGAATCGCACGCTCTTGCAGGAACGAATAGCCCCATACCCAATCAATGGGGCGGTCAGGATCGAACGTCGTGAACGGAAACCCCGGCTGAGCATACTGCTCCTTCGTGTGCACCCCTACCTTGACGGGGTCGAGCGCTTGATCTTCCAGATTGCGGAAGCTGCCATGAACGACCGTCCGTTTGCCTCGGGGCGCCAGACCGCAATACCGTTCCAATCCTTCTAAAATGGCGGTCAACTCGCTCACCGCGTAAGAATGAGTTCTACCTGCCGTTCCTACGTCCTCAGCGATCAACGGCAGATTCACGCTCACATCGGCAAACGGCGACGCAAGGTCAACCATTTTCCCATTCAAAAAACCGGTCCGGTTGTCCAGATAGTCTTTGGTCAGCACTTTTTTCAGATCATCCATCGGGCGCGAGCGGTAACTGTCCAAGTTGATCTTTGGACTTGGCTTCAGCGAAATTTGGGCTGCTGCCGATGAATCATCAGGCAATCGGCTGCAAACCGGACACAGCGGGTCAGGGAGAAAGAAGTGAAGTGTGCTTTCCAGCGTTTTCAGGTTGATCACAGACACTTTCTCTGCCAATTGAACCGGTTTGCCTTGCAGCATCCTCCTTGCCTCCGCCACCATCAGATGAGCGGCTTGCAAAAGTCCCGTACGCGAAGCCCACGCATCTCGCGGTATTCCCCCGTGCGCCGTTAGCCTCTGCTGCAGCGCCCGCATCTCCCTGCGGTCGCGTCCCGCCATGAGGCGCCGCGTGTCTGCACACTGGGAGCACCCTTGTGAACCCGGGCGAACCAGAGGCCCGATCACGCCCTCGCCGAATGAAACGAAGCCGCGCAGCCAAGGGATGCCGGCTGGCTGCAGCAGCTCTTCCGCCTTTTGATGAACATAAGGATGCCAAGCATCGTGCAGCACCAGGGCCAAATCCACCGTTTCCGGTACTCCTGCCTGGAAATCGTTCTGACGTACGACTTCGAATTGGGTTGACAGTTCTTCGTAAACACAGTCCGCCAACACCCCGTCTCCCACAATCATAACGATGGCGCTCACCGGGATTCCTCCTCTCGCAGCAACACGCCAAACACTCCTGCCATTTCTTCTTTCGAAAATGGTTCTACGGCCAGATCGAAGACCAAGAGCCGTTTACAGTTCCGTTCCAAGACCTGCAAGGCGGACTGCAGAACCTCCGATTTTACCGTCGCTTCGCAGGATGGAATCTCAAGGCTTAGCGGCAACTGTTCCGCCAGACTTACGGACGATACCTCCAAATGTTGCGATGTGAGACTAGCCGGTTGGTTTTGTGCCTCCAATAGAGCCTGTTGCAAAGCATCCCGCAACGCAAAAGTTACATTCAAGCCTACACCGCCATACCAGCGATCACCCGTACCGACCCAAACCACTGGGAAACCGGACACTGTCTCTCCCAAGCCAATCATCGGCGCTCCCATCATCGTCGTCAAAGCCTGCAAATAAAACTGGCAATGTTTATCTTCTATCGCAGACAATTGTACTCGAAAGACAGACGGCTCCTGACACGCCAGTTGCTTGCCCATCTCCTCAGCCAAACACCTTAGCAACCCCCGGCCAATGCCTTCCGCAACCGTTTCTCCCGCTCCGACGCCGATAAATTGCTGCGGTTCTATCTTGCTGCCCTCTGCCTCCTGATGGGAGGAAAGCGCCGCGACGAGCAAGCCTGCCATTCGCGACACATACGCTTCAATCCCAGCCAGCCCTGCTTCCCGCCGCGCTCCTTCATGCGTCAGATCGGTACAAATAATGTCCGACAGCAGCCTAGCCGGCCCTTCCGATAGCGGATCGATTGGCTGGACGCGACACTGAGAGAGCGGCAGCTGCTTTAAGCCCTCCTCCTCCCAAATATGGAAAATCCCTGATTCCGCCGATGCCAACCGGCTGAAGTAAGGAAGCAAGCCGCTCTCACTTTTGCTTGATCTCCGCTCGAGCTGCTGTTCGAAATCGTGAATCCATTCAACTGCGGTACGTCCGGTCACAAGCGGATGGGACATGAACGAATGCCATTTTCCTTCCAGAGTCTCCAGATTAAGCAGGAAGAATCGATTGCTTGGTTCCGAATCGTTCGTTCCTGTAATCTTTTTTAATAATTCAAACACGGCCACATTCGCTAACAGCGCTCCCGCTGTGGAAGAAAAGGCGTGCAGCTCCGGGTCTTTACAAATTGCGGATTCGTGTATGCTGCGCCACGCTGACTCCCAGCAGCCCTCAGAGTCCGGATGCACAAGAGGGCCCGCCATACCCGCCTGCTGCAGACAAACAGCAGGAAGAAACAGCTTCTTCTCCTCTCTGCACACCCCATGTAGAACCCGCAGTTCCTCGATATCACCCTCCCGTGACACAAACAAAATCGAATCAAACGGCCTAACAGCCTCCCGCCAACTACGAATCCCCTCCTTCTGCAGGGTAACCTCCTCTATGGCTACCTCGGGGTCCGTTTTACGAGCATATGCCGCCAGTTCCAGCATCCGTTGCCGATCGGTCGGCTCTGAGCCCGAGACCAGCACGTGTAACTTGGGCAATCCGGATTCAAGCAGCGCGGAAATGAGCGAGATCAAAAATGGGCCGGAGCCGACCGCCAATACTTTGGACTGACGATAGGATTGAAACCGGTACGCACCCGAATCACCGAAATGGTCCAAAAATTCAATTTGAGAAGCATACTTTTGAAGAACCTCTTCAGACAATTGATGTGGAGTGTCTTGGCTCACATCCCGAACAAACCCATTACGATACAACATTTCTGCAATTCCATATACCTGGTTCCGGTGTCCGTCCGGCAATCCGTCTGTCAAATCCGCCAACCTATGCTCCCCGTTGAATATCGGTATCAGCTTTTCAATCCACTGATCGATCGATTCTCCTTCCATGCGGAACGAGCTTACATTGTTACGAAAATACACACTACCGTTTGGATCAGGGAGAAAAAACGTATCTCTATTCATCTTCGGTCGCATCGAAGGGCTCAAATTTTCCATTCTATTCCTCCTCCGTAAGCTGTTCTCAATCTGCTTAACCTCTTCACAAATAATCTTATGTACAGCTAATTGTCCCTCATGTCTTATTCTTTAAGAGAAGCACCTGCAGCCAAAGTAGTGAAGCGCATACTTTAAAATAGACATGGGAAAAACCCCTCGGTTTGCTGGAGGGGCTTTCCATTATCGGCAAGAACCAATTCAATGTCCTCAACGGTGGCAGTGATGACAGCGATGGCAATTGTGGCATCGGTGACAATTAAAGCAATTGGAGCAATTGAAGCAATTGGAACAGTTAAAGCAATTGGTGCAGGTAAAGCAATTGGTGCAATTAAAGCAGTTGGTGCAGGTAGAGCAGTTGGTACAGGTAGAGCAAAAGAAGACGCATAATCGAGCATCTTGCTGGCCTTGCGCGTCCCAAGGCGTCACCTCTGTCGCACTGAACTCGGAAACATTCAACTTCTGTAGATCATTTTGGAAATCATTCATTTGCTAAAACCTCCATTTAATAAATTGTTGTGCCGGCAGCATGCTCTGGCACTGGTAAAATGAACAGAACCAAGATAATCAGGAAACAACTTCCCCTATGAGATCCGCCCATTATTCGATTACCCCCATGACAACATATGAACTCAGTTCCGCTCTTGTTACTGATCAAAATGCCTATATTTTAGTGCTTTTCCTAACTAAATATCTACAAATAGACTTAATATCTAGCTAACAGCGAGTTAATAAATCCGTTCTATTCTTAGTAAGGGTTTACGGCAACCCTAGACTATACTACAAGAAGGATGTGGCTCATGTTGAATTTATTAAAAAGAAGAAAGGGACTTGTGAAAAAAAAGGGTGCAATTTTGTTAGGCGTGTGGTTTGCGTTTTTCTGCTTTTCAGGAATTTTTTTCAATACGCATGCAAATGCTGCTGCTTCATCTCATGTTGTTATTAGTCAAATTTATGGTGGCGGCGGGAACAGTGGTTCGTCGTACAAAAATGATTTTATTGAACTCTACAATCCTACGAATTCCAGCATAAACTTGTCAGGATGCTCCGTTCAGTACGCTTCTGCAAGCGGCTCATTTAGTAACATCACAAATATATCGGGCAGCATTGACGCTCATCAATACTTTTTAATCGCAGAAGCAAGCGGAGGCAGCGGAACTGTTAACCTGCCGTCTCCTGATATAACAGGCACTATAAACTTAAGCGCAAGCAGCGGAAAAGTTGCATTGGCAAAAGTCACTACATCGGTATCCGGCTCAACAGATTCAAATGTTGTGGATTTTGTAGGCTATGGTTCTGCAAATGATTCAGAAACATCTTCGGTAGGCACACTATCAAATACTACAAGTGCAGAACGTAAAGATAACAACGGCGGAACAGCTCAGGATCAAGGTAATGGTTGGGACACTGCCAATAATGCAAACGACCTGTATATTACAAGCAGCATAAATCCTCATAATTCCTCAAGCGCAGCGCAGCCGCCATTAGCACCACCTAATGATGACGATAATATGGGATTAGGCAATCCAAGCGGTGCAACCAGCGATATATCCAATTCCAATAATTATTTGATGATTAAATCACAATATGTTTTTTCTTACAATAACAGCAAACACGAGCCTAACTGGACCAGTTGGCACTTGGGTTCGGCTGATCTTGGCAGTACAGCGCGACAGGATGATTTTCGCCCGGACACCACACTGCCGTCAGGATGGTATGAGGTTAAAGCGAGTGAATTTTCGGGGACTGGATTTGACAGAGGACACATGTGCCCTTCCGGAGACCGTACATCTTCCGTTGCCAACAATTCAGCAACATTCCTGATGGATAATATGATTCCTCAAGCGCCAAATAACAACGAGGTTACCTGGGCAAACTAGGAGGATTATGAACGTTCGCTTGTTACGTCCGGCAACGAGGTATATATTATAGCCGGAGGTTACGGAAGCGGAGGTACCGGGTCCAATGGATACATGACTACTGTAGGGAACGGTGTTGTGGTACCGTCAAAGACATGGAAAATAATCGTAGTGCTGCCTAACGGAAATAATGATATTAGCAGAATAACATCTTCAACCAGAGTCATTTCTGTTCTGATGCCAAATGATCAGACGGTTTCTAATCAGCCATGGGGCAACTATCGAGTAAGTGTAAATGATATTGAGTCTTTGACTGGCTATAATTTCCTTTCTTCAGTACCTACCAGCATCCGAAATGTCCTTAAGGCCAGTGTTGATAATGGTCCTACGAAGTAATATTATAATCGCCCAAATACATATTTAAGCTTAAAGATAAGGATCGGTGGAATAAAGTCCATCGGTCCTTCATTCTTTGTGCCGCAGGGAAAATCGCAGCCCGTTAATGCGCAACAAATTTACAATCATTGTTAATCAGTAGGATACAGGCAACGCGAAAAACCGCGCGGTGCGCATGTCGAAGGAGCATTTGATTCGTCCCGCCACCGGCGCAAACGGAGAGCTCGCCTATCCGGCCTATGCGGACATTCCGTAGAAATTGCAGCAATTCAATTTTTACCTGTAAATTACCAAAACGCGACGCTTGTCGTTCAATTGTGCCCGGCCGAGTTTATTCAGCGGGACGCCAAAGAGAAGAACGATGTGCTTGGCCTGCGAATCTGCATGTTCCCTATTGGAACTGCAGGTCGCAGGCTTTTTTTGCTGCGGATGATCGGCAGCTACGCGGATATAGCAATCCATAAGAAAGGCGGCATGTGCAATTCACGTATAATAAAACTTGTACAATTCTAAAATCCAAATTGAAAGGATGTTTCGACATTGGGACATTTGAGGCCTTTTCTTTTATCGGAGGATGCGCGTTCTCAAGCTGAGTTCTACACGCAATCGCTAGGCGGAGAGATCTTGTCTGTTATGACGCATGAGCAGTCAATGGACGCACAACACGAGCTTAAGGACAAAGTCATGCATTTATGCCTCGCTGTTGCCGGAGGAAATTCAATTTTCATGGCTGATTCATTGGAGCCGTTTACGCAAGGCTCTGGTATTTTACTAAATGTATCCTACAAAACAGATTCAGAAGCCAGCGAAGCATTCGCAAAGCTTGCGTTAGGCGGCAGTGTGAAAAAGCCTTTTGAACTGCAGCCTTTCGGCTTGTTCTACGGAGAACTCACGGATAAATACGGTGTCAATTGGATGATCACCGCCGATTAAACCGCCTGACATGCGCAAAAATATTACGGCCGCCAGTCAACCGGCGGCCTTTGGTCCGTGCGGCCCCCCGGTGCGCGGTATTGCGCCGCATGACGGCGGTCGGCAGACGCACTAACGCTGGAAATACGCCTGCTATAAAGCTTAATTCCGACGATGCGTGAATCGCAAAATCCACAGTGCTTCCGCGTGGAGACAAGCTTGCAACGGTAAGGGCGCGGGCAACAGCGGAGAAAACCTGCTAAAGCCCCCATGCCGTTGGGCGATACCCATGAAGATGAAAGTAATGCATCACCAAGGGCACGGTCTTCTACTCGCCGACGCGGAGAAAACCTGCTAAAGCCCCTATGCCGTTGGCGGTATCTATGAAGACGAAAGTAATGCATCGCCATGGGCACGGTCTTCTACTCGCCGATACGGCAAAAACCTGCAAAAGTGCAGGTTTTTTCCCGTTGATCCGCTTGCAGCGCAAAATTCCTGCAAATGTGCAGGTTTTCCGGCCCAAAGTCACGCTACGCCCCGTCATGTCCGAGAAATTCCTGCACATTTGCAGGCTTTCCCGCCATTTCGGCCGCATCCATGGAAAAAACCTGCACTTTCGCAGGTTTTTGGCCTGCCAAGCCGTTTCAATGAACGGCTGCACTAACTTGGGCGGCGAAACTAGACATGGTCGCCGGATCGGCGCCATGCGCCCCCCATGGGACTGCCATGGGGCTTCCCTTCCGCCGGGCCATAATCGCTCCGCGATAACTCGCGCCTTCCGGCTTCCGGCGGAAGAGCGCCCGCGGTCCGGGACCTTCGCGTCCCAGACCGCCGCGGCTTGTACCCCCGGCCCGCAACGGCCCAGCCCGGTCTCACCCATACCGCCGGCTCAAACCGTGCGGCCGGACGCCGCCTCGCCCAGCGAATGCAAGTACAGCTGCTCGTAGTAGCCCTGCCGCTGCAGCAGCTCGCCGTGCGTGCCCTCCTCGACGATCCGGCCCTCACGCATCACGATGATGCGGTCCGCGCCGACGATCGTCGAGATGCGATGCGCGATGATGAGCGAAGTTCTGCCCTCGGCTACGACCTGCAGAGCCGCTTGAATCAGCTGCTCCGTGTGCGAGTCAAGATTCGCCGTCGCTTCGTCGAGGATCAACACCTTCGGCTGGAACACGATGATGCGGGCAAAAGAAATCAGCTGCCGCTCGCCGGCGGACAGCCCGCTTCCCCGCTCCGATACGCGGGTATCGTAGCCGTCTTTCATCCGCATGATCAGCGGATCGGCGCCGACGAGCCTGCATGCGCGCATGACATCCTCCCGTCCGATCGTTTCGTCGAACATGCGGACATTGTCCACAATGCTGCCGGAATACAAGTACGGCTCCTGCTGCACGAGCCCGACGATGCGGTGCAGCTCCGCCTGCCGGATATCGCGAATATCGGTGCCGTCGATTTCGATGCTTCCCTCCCGCACATCGTAGAACCTGCACAGCAGGCTGATGAGCGAGCTTTTTCCCGCGCCCGTCGTGCCGACGATGCCGATCATTTCCCCCGGCCGGATCGACAGGTTCAAATGATCGATCACCGTCGCGTCTTCCCGGTAGCCGAAGCTGACGCCGTTAAAATCGATGGCCCCTTTCACCTGCGCTATATCCACTTTCGCCGGGCGCTCCGCGTCGGTAATGTCCGGCTGCGTTGAAAAGACGTTCCAGATCCGGTTCACGGATACGGTTGCGGATTGCAGCGTGTTCCACTGCTGCGTGATGCTGTTGATCGGCTGGAAAAACTGCCGAATATAAGTGATGAAGGCGTACAGCACGCCGAACTCGATCGTTTTATGAAAGACCGCCATGCCGCCCAGCCAGGTGATGAACGCTACCGAGAGATTGCCCAGCATATCAAAAGAGCGGTTAAATAGCACGTTCGTCCGGACTTCCCGCAGGTTGGCGCGAAAATACCCCTGATTGCGCTCGGAAAACCGGCCGTTCTGCTCGCGTTCCTGGTGAAACGCTTGAATCAGGTGCATGCCGGACAGATTTTCAGCGGCAAAGCCGATCAGTTGGGACAGCTGCGATCTCGACAACTGGTATGTTTTGCGCATATAAGTGCGAAACCCGATCGCGATAACCGCTATTACGGGGATTACGATCATGCTGTATAAAGTAAGCTGCGGATCGAGATGGAACATCAGCACAATAATAAAGACCAGTGTCATGCCGTCGCGCATCAAACTGAGCAGCACCTGCGTGAAAAATTGATTCAGCGTCTCCGTATCGCTCGATACGTGCGTAATCAGGCTGCCGCTCGGCGTGCGGTCGTAGTAGGACATCGACATGCGGAAAATATGCGCGAACAAATCTTTGCGTATGCGGGCGACGACGCTTTGGCCGGCAAACTGCAGCAAATTGTTTTGCACATAGGTGAAAAACAGGCTGCCGACGGACAAGCCAAGGTAAAACAGACAGATGACCACGAGCGAGCGGTAATCGTTGCGGCCGCTCATCAGATTGTCGTCGATGGCGATTTTGACCAAATACGGCTGAAGCAAATCCGCCGCAATGCCCAGCAGCGTGCAGCAGAGCACGAGCAGGAACGTATATTTATGCGGCTTGGCATAATAGGATAACATGCGGAATGCCGACATGCCGGCTTTATTTGAAGGAGGTTTCGTCATCGTCCGCCATCCTCCTTCCTTCCTGGATGGCGTGCAGCTTGGCATACAAGCCGTTCTGCTCAAGCAGCTCCCGGTGCGTCCCGCGCTGCACGATCCGCCCTTCGTCCAGCACGATGATCTCGTCCGTGTGCTTCAGGGCGCTGATCCGGTGTGCGATCCAGATCGTCGTTTTCGCTGAGCGCTCCCGGCGAATCGTATCGATGATATGCTTCTCCGTCACCGAATCCACGGCGCTGACGCTGTCGTCCAAAATCATCAGCGGCGAATCTTTGATGATGCCTCTCGCCAGACTCGTTCGCTGGCGCTGCCCGCCGGACAGCGTGACGCCCCGCTCGCCCAGCTTCGTCTCGAACCGCTCGGGGAACGACGCGATGCTGGCGAATATTTCCGCTTNGTTCGCTGGCGCTGCCCGCCGGACAGCGTGACGCCCCGCTCGCCCAGCTTCGTCTCGAACCGCTCGGGGAACGACGCGATGCTGGCGAATATTTCCGCTTTGCGCGCGGCGTGCTCCACCTGATCGAGCGGCGTATCCCTGCGGTAAAACGCGATGTTGTCGCGGATCGTCGTGCTAAACAGGAAGCCTTCCTGCGGCACGTAGGCGATCTGGCTGCGCAAGCTTTCCAGCGTATGCTCGCGGATATCTTTGTCGCCGATCCAGACCGTGCCTTCCGGCGGATCGTAAATGCGCAGCAGCAGCTTGACGAGCGTCGTTTTGCCGCTGCCCGTTTTGCCGATAATGCCTAGCGACTTACCCGGTTCAATCCGCAGGCTGATATCGTGCAGCACTTCGTCTTCCTCGCCGGGATATGCGAACGACAAGTGTTCGATGCGTATGGCCGAATGCTCGAAATCCGCTTCCTCGGGCTCTTCAAGCTCCTGAATGTCCGATTTCAGATCGAGCAAATCGTTGATCCGCTCCAGCGACGCTCTTGACCGCTGCATCGTATTGATGACCCGGCCGATTTGCTGAAGCGGGTTAACCATCATGCGGATGTACAGCGTCAGCGATACAAAATGGCCCAGCGTAATCCGCTGATGAATCGTCAAATAGCCGCCATACGCCAGCGTGACGATCAGCGACAGCGCGCCGAGAAACGGGATCAGCGCCTCAAACAGCGAGGAGAGCCGCACCAAGCGGAGCTGGCTGTCGCGAATGCGGTCGACCGTATCGCCGAACCGGCGGTTCATAATCGATTCGACGGCGAACTTTTTGGCGACCCGGATGCCGCCGAATTGCTCTTCCGCCGATTCCGTCATTTTGCTCAGCGCCTCCTGCACGAGCAGCGACCGCTTTCGGATCACAGGGCTGAACCGGACGACGATGAACGGGATCAAGACCATCGGCGCGACGCAAACCGCGATCAGGTAATAGGGAATCGAGCTGAACAGCATCGAAACGATGACGGCCCCGATCAAAATCGTGGAGTTCACGATCTGGTTGATGCCCATCGATATCGATTCCCTGACGGCGGTCACATCGTTGACCACATAGCTCAGAAGCTTCCCGACGCCATGCTTCGAGTAAAAGCTTGCGCTCAGCTTCGTAAAATGCTCGAACAGGCGATTCCGCGCAACATATTCGAACCGCCTGCCGAACCGCATGATCATATACTGTCCGATGGCGATCAGTAACCCGTACGTAACGCCGATCGCGAGCAGTCCCAGGCTGTATTCGATGATGCGCGAACGGGTCAAGTCGCCCTGCTGCAGATGATCCGTGAACTGTCCGAGCAGCTTGGGGTAGTACGAGTACACGATATTTCCCACCGAAATCATTAGCGCCGCGGCAGCATACATCAACCATTTCTCTTTGAGATAATCGCTTAATAACCGTGTAGAGTTCAAAAGAGAGTCACTTCCTATGCTTGTGATCACGTTGCCCTTTACTGTCATTATACGGTATTCGTTTTAAAATAGGCGATATCGCAGGGAAATTGTGTCCTCCTGGAACTTGGATCGTCCGGGATTCATTGACATCGGACCGCCCGGAAGGCGATAATAAAGTGATCGGCGGGTTCGATCCGTTCCCATTTTCATAAATAAGAAGGTGAAAACTTCAAGTGACTGTAAACGATTCCATGGGCTTCATCATCAGCAAAACGGCAAGGAAACTGAATCAATTGCTTACACTTCGATTCCAACCCTACGAGATTACCCCCGAACAGTGGTCGGTTCTGAACAAACTGGCCGAAGACGATGGAATTTCCCAAAAAGAGCTGTCGATCCGAATTGAAAAAGACCCGACGAACGTTACCCGCATTCTCGACCAACTGGAACGCAAGGGTATGGTCAAAAGGGTCGCGAACGAGGAAGACCGCCGCTCCTTTTTGACTTATGCAACGGACAGCGGCCGCGCGCTAAGCGAACTGCTGGCGCCGATCGAGGCCGAGCTCGTGCAAAGCGTCCTTCAGGACATTCCGAAGGATGAGGTTGCGGTTTTGCGCAAAGCGCTCGATCAAATCAACGCAAATATCGAAAAGAAAAATCCCTCCGACCTGCAGTAAGCAGATTCGCAGGGATTGCCCAGGTCGCGGCGTTAGCGACCGGGCGCCGGCTTCGGTTCGGAGCCGCCGCGACCGCGGACCATGCCCCCAAGCTTTGGCCGCGCCTTTGGGTCACAGGCTGAATCTTCGCCGGTAGTCGCATTTGCGGCACAACTCTTCAACGACTTCCCTTCGGGAGAAGCCGTCGTACAACCGGGTCGCGCGCTCTCCTTCTATGATGTCCGAGAAATGCTTTTGATGAATATTGCCCAGATTGATAACCCCTTCTCCGTCCAGACAACAAGGAATAACGGTACCGTCCACAAGAATGCCGGCCTGGTTGCGCAAGCCGTGACAGAACCCTTTGCCCTCGTCCTCCTCTTCTTTCAGAGCAGGCCATACGAACTCGTAATCCTGATTGATATAGATGCGGTCGGCAATTTGGGTTCCTTTCCCGCGCACGACTTGCTCCTCGATTTTGTAGTCGAGATTAAACTCCTGCTCGATCATGCCGAGCAGCTCGCGGTTTCGCTGCCGCTCCTGATTCGTCGCGTTGTCCCGGTTCAAATTCCACAGGCGCAGCGAAAAGATGATGTCGGACGAGGCGGCGGCGGCTTCCTTGATAAAGCCGAGAATGCCGGCCAAATATCCCGCCTTGTCTTTGGAACCTTCGTGCCCGTCAAAGCTGTGCAGCGAAAAATTCATCTGTCTGAGCGCCGGCTTGTTCAGCAGCTTGTGCCTGTTTTTGGCAATGAGCGTGCCGTTGGACGTAATATTGACTTTAAGACCGCGTTCGTGGCTCAGGTCCAGCAGCTCGTCGATTTTGGGATGCAGCAGCGGCTCCCCTTTTACGTGAAAATAAATATAGTCCGTATGCGGCTTGATTTGATCGAGCGTCTTGGCAAAATCGTCGACGGCAATGAAGTTGGCCTTTCGCTGCGTCGGAGGGCAAAACGTGCAGGCCAAATTGCAGACGCTCGTAATTTCAATATAAAATTTTTTAAACTTCTTCATTATGTGGATACTCCAGTTCTGATCAGACATGTTCCTTTACTTTAAACTTACACATGGCCGGGCATGCATGTCAATGTCAGATCCTGCTCAACCTTCGGCGGCAAACGTAAAAACCGTCCCCTGCGCGGCCAAAACGATCTCGCCCCGGTACATTTCGCCCGCCTCTACAGGCAGCCTGCTTACGTCTCCAAAATGCGGCAAATGCGTCAGCGCCAGCTTTTTTACATTCGCCTGCTCGGCCAGCCGCCCCGCTTCGTGCGCGTTCATGTGCCCGTATTTCCGCGCTTGATCGAATCCGGCGTAAAAGGAAGCTTCGGCGATCAGCACGTCCGCCCCGCGGCAAAATTCGATCAACGAATCGTCGTAGTACGTGTCGGCGGTATAGACCAGCACTTGGCCGCCGACTTTCACTTTCACCGCCAGGCAGTACACTTCATGAAACGTTTGGAAAAAAGACAGCTCCATGTCGCCGAAACGCAGCGTATCCGCCGCGGACACAGCGCGGACGGCTGTGCCTTTCATCGAGGCGTATCCGCCCTGCTCCGCCAGCTTCGGGTCGCGAGCTATATAAACCGGCAGATCCGCCGTCCGGATCTGCAAATCGGTGTCGATCAGACAGGCGTACTGCAGGCAGCCGAAATCGGCGATATGATCGTGATGCGTATGCGTAATGATCGCGGCGGTAAGCTGATCGAGCTTGGCATACTTTTGCAGGCAGGACAGCACGCCGCTCCCGCAATCGATCAGGATGCGCTCCTGCCCATGCTCCAGCAAATAGCCTGCCGTAGCTTCTCCCGCTTTCGGATAGGCGCCCCATTGGCCGATCACCGTAAATTTCATCGCTATCCCTCTTTCTTATAGGTTTGGATTTTTTCAAAGGCTGCGGGCGCCATATAATTTCTGGCGAATTCCGCTTTATTCGAGAGCAAAAACATGCGCACAAGCGAACTGCTCGTTTGCATGTTAGGAGTAAAAGGCGACAAGTATACCGTATCCGCATCGGTCGTATTTCTTATGTACTGCTCCATCTGGAGCTCGTAATCGAGATCTGTCGCATTGCGGATGCCGCGAATGACGACATGAATGCCGTGGGCATTAATGTAATCCGCGACGATTCCTTCATAGGGCACGATCTTCGTCCGCTCCTGCTGCCTGGGGGAAATGGATACCCCGACCAGCTCGGTCCTTTGTTCGATCGTAAACAGGTGCTTCTTCGAACGGTTGTTGGCGATGACGACGTGGACTTCGTCGAACATTTTCAGCGCCCTCTCAATAACGGATAAATGACCCAGCGTAATCGGATCAAAACTCCCGGCGTATACGGCTTTCATGACAACACCTTCCTTTTCGAATCCATTCTCGTTGCATGTACGGTTTTCCGGCATCTATGAGTCTGTCCGATGAACCACGTAGAAGGTATATATGTAGAATGACAGTATTTATGCAGCGTGAGCTGCAGTATATGCAGTCATATTCTTTGGCTTTGCACAAAAGTAACTCCGTCGGACAGACTCCTATGTATGAATTCGCGGTCGGTCGGCGGATTCCTTTTGAGAAAAGAAGAAGGAACGAGCGAAAATCGCATTGACAGTCCCGCCGAATAATGATATATTATGCGTCAAATTCATACTATTCCCATGTGAATTAATAAACGGAGGTGCACGTCATCTATGAAACTATTGAAATCTGCCCAAACCATACGCGCCATCGCTTTATCCGCCGCTCTATTATCGTTCGGTACGGTTCATCAGGCGGCATTCGCTGCGCAATCCGGTCAAGCGAACGCGGAATACAAGCAATTTTTGAAAGATCATTACAACGTCAGCCTGGCTGCTTCCTTAACCAAAGGCGACTTCGTCAATGCGGTCAACAGCATTTTGAAGCTGCAGCCCAAAGATCAGTCCAATCCTTTTACCGATGTGCAAAAGAGCAGCCCTTATTATGACGCGGCCCGGGCGCTGTACGAGAACGGAATTATTACGGAAAAACAGCTGCAGGGCGAGCTGCCGCTTACCGAGCTGCAAGCGACTTTTATCGCGGTCAAAGCGGCCGGTTTGAAGGAACTGGCTTATACATATCCCCAGGACAAAATCAAAACCGCGCTGGCCAAGCTTAAGCTGGGCGCCGGGCAGACTGGGGCGCTCACCGAGCAAGCTGCGCAAGAGCTGGCTGCCGCTGTAGATACGGGGCTCCTCGCCAAAGAGCGGCACGCCGATTTCAAGCCTGAAGCAGCTGCCGATGAGCGTTTTACGAGCGATTTGCTAGTCAAAATCCTCGATTTCCAGGGCCATTACAAGCATTATCTCGGCTTGACGACGGACGATGACATTTTCGGCAAAGTGCAGGAAGCCTGGAAGACGGAGGATCTTATTTCCGCCAAGGAGCTGCGCGCCGTTTTTGACAAAGCTTTGAGGCAAAATCTCGTGACCGGCTACAACTTGAAGGATACCCGGTATGACGCGAATTTCGATCCGAAGCTGTCGCTCACCTACGGGCATTCCGACATTACGCATGCCGTTCAGCTGATCGGCTTGCTGCGCAGCGAAGGCATTCAGGCCAAAGTGCAACTGGAGCCCAAGACGTCGGCCTTCATTTATTTGAAGGAATGGGGCGAGCCGACGCAAACGGACGATTACCAGGTGGTGCAGATCGAGAACGGCAATTATATCGCTTATTCCAAAGAATACGATATCGAGTTCGAGTTTGACAATGCCGAGCAAAAAAATAAGTTCCAATCCGTCATTTTCCAGTATGCCAAAAAGAACAGCGAGGATGCGAAAGGCCTGATTTACGCCTCCTGGTGGCAGCCGCTCTACTATTCTTTGACCGAGCTTCCGGATTATAAACAAATTTCCAACAACAAAATTACTAAAGGCCATTATTACGCGCAATCCTTTACCTTGAACGACAAATCCGCCGATCTCGCGGCAGGCATCAACAAGATCGATTCGAGCCTGCAGGTGGACAGCTATAAATTTTGGGTGGACGAGCCGTTTTACAACTACTTGTTAGGCGGCTACAAGTAAGTAGCGGTAATTCTTCAGCGCTTCCGAGGTACATCTCAATCCAAAGCTCCATGCCCCATCTCGCTTTCGAAACCAGCCTTGGATAGCTACGCCGAGATATTCCAGCTCAGGAATAATCCTTCCCTCTGGCGTAGTCTTCTCGATCAGGTGAAGCGTCTTGGTCTTTTCGGGGGAAAGTTCCAATCGCAATTTCATCATGGTCGATTGAACGATATCTTCCCCACGTCGTACCTCATCTTCCTCTCGTCCAAAGAGTACGAAATCGTCCGCATAGCGGACGAATCGTACTTTTTCTTTTTCCAGCTCCCAATCCAGCTCATTCAGATCTTACCCTTTAGGGTTTTAGGTTCCGGAGAGTACGCACCGTTCCCAATTCAATACGAACCCATATTCTGCAAGTTTTCTCTATACATTGATGGTATAATTGAGTCAGAAAGCTTAAATATGATGTGAACGAAGTTATTCAAAAATATAGCTTTCAACCGCTATTTAAAGAGCAGTTTCATCTTCGGCATTATCCACCGGTCAAGTATAGATTTGACTTTTACGATAAGTGTTACGTAGAGTGAAAGGAACTGCCACTTCTGGAGACTACGGAGCTGATATATTGATTGAAAAGGACGACTAATAATATGAATAAAGATAAAGTAGAATTAATCCTGGAGCTGCAGGAGTTATACCGTCAGATCATACATGTTTCGTCACAATTATGGGAAACCAATCAGATAACCAAAAGCGGATCATGGGCCATTATTGCCAAAAATGAGTCTTCGCTGAGAATTCAAGAAATAGTCAATTTGGATTTCAAGAAAAAAATAGTGTTTTCCTCAGAATTGCGTGATTTGCGTGAATTTGCAAATGACATTTTGGATAGGGCAAATCTTCTTCTTGAAGAGGACCTTCAACAAATAGGTAAGGAAAAACTACTGTGAACCTAGCCGAGAACGATTTGAATCGGCTTGCCAAAGCAGAAGCAAATCTTCAATTGCTAGGATGTCGAGTGCTTTCGGATCCGGATCGAATGGTAATATATAGGTGATAATCCCTGCTTCAACAATCTTCAACCAGGGGGAGGTTGATTAGTCTGTCTAAACCTTTTTTATTCTTATTGGAACTGTTACGGATAGTCATTTTTTTGGTTATTGGCTTTGGCGTACTTGGGTGGGTAGAACAATTAATTTTATATTCTCCTTTTAAAATTAAAATAGAAGAATACTTCTCGTATTCTTTATGTGGCAATTTACTAATTTTGTTTGTCTTTTATAGAAATGTATGTCAATTTTGGGGTTGGTTTAAATCTGAAAAAAATAAAAAGCTGCCACGTACCATAACTACTCTTCTTTTTTTAGTGGCTGTTGTCCTGATTTTTTCCCCATTGATGCTACCTTTGGAAGGTGGGGGCAACCAGAAGATGTCGCAGATATTGCTGCTTTTCTAGCTTCTCCCGACAGCCGTTGGGTAACCGGGCAATTGATTGATGCCAGTGGGGGCTCTCATTTGTAAAGTCACGCATTATTACAGCAGCTGTTGTTACGACGATTCCAAAAACCGGATTCCTTTTTGAATAAAGGGTCCGGGTTTTCATGCAATGAATTGCTTAGCGTACGATTTTTCCGTTTCGTGAGGTGCCCCCTGTGAATTTATTTCCGTTTAGCCCCCCTAAGCGGAAATAAATGGGGCGCATTTCTCCATACTTGCGCAGTCAAAGGCGGCACGCTCGTCATAACATAAATAATAGAGGACGAGACATTCGAGAGGGCGTGCAAGCATTTATGAAAAAAAGAGCGGGAACATCCAACCATAAAAGGGCCGGGAGCCGCCCGGAACCGCAAACGCTGGCGCAAATTCAGGCGGTTATGAACAGAGTGCCTATTCTAATTGTAACGAAAGACGGAAGCTGCTATTGCGGAATTGTCCGGGAAGCGCAGGACGGGGAACTGCTGATCGAAGGCGTAAAAGGCAAGCGGAAGCTGTCCCGAAATCCGGCCAGAGCGAAGGCGCAAATTTCGTCGCTGGGCGGCGGATTGGGCGCGTTAGGCGGCCTGGGCAATCTGCTCGGCAAATCCGGAGGTTTAGGCGATTTAGGCGGGCTTTTGGGCGGTCTTGGGGGAGCCGGGGCAGCCGGAGGATTAGGCGGTTTGGGGGGCGGAAACTTTTTCGGATCAATCGGCAGTTTTATGAAAATAGGCATGGGCGTGCTTAAATTCGTTATGCCGCTGATGAAAGGTTTCGGCATCTAGGTTTGCGGCGATGCGGCGGCCCACAAGGCCTGCAATTGTGCAGCTTCCTGTATTTCTATATTGAAAATAAACATCCCTCCGTTTAAGGTGAACTTAGAAGGAGGGATTTATGTTTCGAAAATTGTTATCATCCTATAGATGGAGGAAACTACGGATTCTCGTTTTGGAAAATAGACTGCTCCGACAATTACAGCTGATCACTCTCCGGTTTTCGCCCGCCATACCCTGCACGCTGCGTGTTTCGTCAGGGCCGTTTTATGGCGGGGCCGTCATTATAGATCGGAAATGTCCCGATATTCAATTACGGCAAATGTCCTGCCCTATTTTATTTTCTTTCATGAATATTCCATCTCTTGGATGCTTCACGCCACTTGATTAACCATGATGGAAAAAAACTCCGCTCGTATGCTTCTTCGCTTTCTCTTTGATGTAGTCTGCCGTTCGGAGCGCTAGCGACATGACCGTATTCGTAGGATTTCCGGCACCTGACGTGACAAAAATGCTCGCATCGCAAATAAAAAGGTTGGGAATATCGTGAGTTTGTCCAAACGAATTAACGACTGAGGATCCTGGATCATTCCCCATCCGGCAGCCCCCCATCATATGAGCGGTGTCAGGAATGACGAATTCGACTTGGCCTCCCGCAGCCGCGAGTATTTCGCTTATTTTACCTACCGCATGGTCGATGAGTTTCCGGTCATTATCTCCGTATCTGAACTGGGGAATAAGGCGGTTGCCGGGAAAAAAAACTGCGAAAGTGCAGGTTTTCTCCGGGTAAGTGGTTCATTTTAGCGAAAAGCCTGCGAAAGTGCAGGAATTTTCCACTAGCTTTGCAAACAAATGTAACAAACCATATTTTTTAAATGTTATTTAACAAAAAAGGTAAATTAATGTTGAAATTTTGCATAAAAAAACCTATTCTAATG